>CAYGIF010000108.1:0-7099 GCA_964349865.1 uncultured Gallionella sp.
CGGCGCGCGCGGCATCTTCATGGAACAGCTCGTAGAAATCCCCCATGCGGTAGAAAAGCAGCATGTCGGGATGTTGAGCCTTGATGCGCAGGTATTGCTGCATCATCGGCGTATGTCCAGACTCTTTGATTTTTTCGCTCACGTTGCCTAATTCAAACTTGCGTTACGAACAATAATAATTTCGTAGGGTGCATTCCATGCACCAGTTGGCAATGGTGCGTAGAACGCACCTACGGTATTTTTGTTTCTGTTGGTTTTTTAAGGGAAGCGGCAAGGAATTCCGCTTTGGCCTCTTTTCTGGCCTTGTCGGTGCGAAGGTAGGTCCACACGATATAGAGTATCAGGCCGCCGGCAGCGAGACAGACGCCGAGCCATTCCCCAAGCCCCTGGCGTGCTGCGCCTGCGGATTCCTGTTCGGGAGACAAGGAGAGTGCGCCAATAGCGATCGATACGAGCACGATCACGCCGCCATGCATTATCTGGACAGGGCGGGGCGGAACGTACTGATGCATTTTCTCTTTGATGAGAAGGTCGAGTTTTGGGTCGTTCATGGTATCTCCGCAAGGTCTGTGATGTGGCCGCGATTCTACGTCAAAGCGGGTGAAAAAATCATTCATGCCCGCGGATGGTTGGTTTCCGGGGTGATCGGTCGGACGTTTGCCGCATCATGGGCTCTTAGGCGGAGCGCCACTTTTCGATATCGTTACCAACTGTCTGGATAAAGGCCTGCTCATCGAGTGGCCGGTGGAAAAAATTCCCCTGAATGAGATCGCAACCATGCCCGCGCAATTCCCGCAGTTGTATTTCATTCTCGACGCCTTCGGCCAGCAGCTTCATGTTCAGCGCACGGCCCAAGCCGATCACGGCATGGATGAGCGCGCGGCTTTCCGGTTGTTTCTCGATGCCGCCGATAAACGATTTGTCGATTTTCAGCACGCTGACCGGCATGCGGGTCAGTTGCGCCAGCGATGAATAGCCGGTGCCGAAATCATCCACCGAGATCCGCATGCCAAGTTCGGACAGCCGGCGCAACACGCGCAGGTTGGCGTCCACGTCTGCCATCAGGGAGGTTTCGGTTATTTCCAGCAGGATGCGCGATGGGTCGGCGCCGGTCTCGTGCAGGGTGGCCGCAAAATTGTCGGACAGGTGTTCTTCATTCAACTGCCGCGCCGAGATGTTGATGGACACATAGGGCGCGTCCGCTCCCCAGCGTCGGCGCCAATCGGCTTCCGCACGGCAACCCTCGCGGAATACCCACGCACCGATGCTGACGATAGTGCCGGTCATTTCGGCAATCGGAATGAAGACCGCCGGAGAGATTTCCCCGTCGGGCGAGTGCCAGCGCAGCAGCAGTTCCGCGCCGACGATGCGGCCGCTGTCGGCGGCAACGATGGGCTGGAAGCGGATCGACAGTTCATTGCGCTCGAGCGCCAGCCGCAATCCGTGGGTGATGGCGAGCCGTTGCCGGGCCTGTTCCTGCAGGCTGTCGCTGAAGAACTGCCAGCCGTCGCGCCCCTTTTGCTTGACCGCATACATGGCCGTATCGGCGGAACGCAGCAAATCGTCCGCCGAATGGGTGCTGCCGTGGCCGACGGCAACCCCGATGCTCGCCGTCACGAACATCGGCACACCGGAAAATTCGACCGGCTGCCGCAACGCCTCGTTGATCCGCTCCGCCAGGGCGGAAATCGAAGCCGGCTGTTCAAGCTGTTCGCAAAGAATGATGAACTCATCCCCGGCAAGCCGGGCGACGGTATCGCCCGGCCGCACCTGTTCCAGAAGCCGCGCGGCAACGGCTTTCAGCAGCGCATCGCCGGCCGCGTGGCCGTGGGTGTCGTTGATAAGCTTGAAGCCGTCGAGATCCACGAACAGCAGCACGACGCTCAATCCGTAGCGCCGCGAACGCTGCAACGCATTGACCAGCCGTTCATGGATCAGGGCGCGATTGGGCAAGCCCGTCAAGGTGTCGTGGGTCGAGCGCCACACCAGTTCTTCCTCGGCGAGCTTGCGCTCGGTGATGTCGCGCATCGTGACGACCAGCATCCACTCGTTGTTGTTGCGCACCTTGGCGATGGATGCTTCAAGCGGAAAAAAACTGCCGTCCTTGCGGTAGCCTGTCACTTCGCCGCGTTCATTCATGCGCCGCTCGGTTTCCTCGCCCGCGACAAATTGCCGGAGAAATTCGGCGTGCCGCTGCCGGAAATGGGGCGGCAACAGCAGGTGGATCGACATGCCGAGCAATTCTTCGGCGCTATAGCCGAAAAGCTGGCAGGCGCTGCGGTTGGATTCGGTAATGATGCCTTGCCCGTCGGTCGCCAGAATCGCCATGTCGGCGATGGAAAGTATCTGCTGTGCGGTGCCGGCCCGGTTCATGACGGCGCTGACTTCCGCCGCCAGCTTGGCTGCCACCTGCGGCGACATCGGCGACTCATGCAGCTTGCCGGCCTGCCCATGATCGCGGTAGCGCCCGGGAATCTCGGGCGGATTGCAGCCGAACCGCTCGATGATGCTGAAAGTCCCGTCCGCATTGCAGCGCGACAGGTAGGTGTTCACGCTGGCGTGGTGGGTTTTGGCATCCATTGCCACTTCGCCTTGCGGGCCGGTTACGCGGATTGTCTCCAGCGCATTCACCAACTCCTCGGCATCCGTCGCGCCGGCAATCTTCGCGGCCTTGGCAAAGGCATGCACGCACAGATAGGCGCCTTCGCCGAAATTCGTCAGCACGCCATTGCCGTCCGGCCAGATGCCGCGAATGCCCGGCTGGCGCGCCAGCAGGTCGAGATAGTGGCGGTTCTCCGGCGTATCCACCGACATGAAATAAGTGTTGCTGGAATAAAATCCCTCGCGCACCTGCGGCGGCAGGCGGCTCACCATCACTTCATCATAATGGCCCATGACCACCGCCATGTGTTTTTTCAAACCCATTTCGCTGAACCGGGTCAGCAGCGTGATCTGGTCGGTTCCGGCAAAATAGGGCACGAACACATCGGCGCCGGAACGGGACACCTGGTGGAGCAGCGCATCGATCTCTTCCCGATGCGCGCCGATGGCAAGATATTCCTCGCCGACAATGTCGCCCCCGGCACTTTGCAGGGAACGTTTGGCCGCGTCGATCGACCCGCGCGGCCATTCGTAGTTGTTGCCGGCGAAAAACATCTTCGGGCCGAAATGCTCCGCCATGTACGGGATCATCTTGTCGATCTGCTGGTTCGGCAGCGCCGCAAAATGGAAAAAATAGCGGCTGGAGATGCTGCCTTCATAGAACGAGAAGTTCAGCAGGGGAATGCGCCTCGGCTCGGCCGCCTGATCCACGACGGCGATGCGCGAGTTGGACAGCAGGTTGCCGATGATGGCGACGCAGCGGTGTTCGTCGATCAGCTTCAAGGCGGCCGGAACCGCCGTCTGCGGCAGGCTGCCGTCGTCTTCGATGATGAGTTCCAGCGGGCGGCCGAGCACGCCGCCGCGTTCGTTGATTTCTTCGCAGGCGATGCGGGCGGCGCAGACAATCTCCGGGCCGTAGATATCGACCAGCCCGGTCAGCGGCGGCATCAACCCGAGGCGGATCGGCTCAGCGGAAGCTTTTTCACTCATGGATGTTCACGCTGTGTTTGGCACTTCACAATTTTAATGGGCTTCGGGTTTTCAGCCCTTCAGTTTCTCTGTCAAATGCGGCGCCATCGCTTGCAGCAGCAGCGGGTGGATGTTGGGATTGCCCGCGCAGATGTGGCCGGTCTCGAGATAGGTATCCGAACCGTGCAGGTCGCTGACCATGCCGCCCGCCTCGGTAATCAGCAGGCAGCCTGCGGCCATGTCCCACGGCTTGAGGCCGATTTCGAAGAATCCGTCGTAGCGTCCCGCCGCCACCCACGCCAGATCCAGTGCGGCGGAGCCGGGGCGGCGCAGCCCGGCTGTTTTCTGTATCAGATCCTTGAAAATCGCCAGGTAGGCATCCATGTGTTCGAACCGGGTGTAGGGGAAGCCGGTGCCGATCAGGCTGTCGGCCAGGTGCAGGCGTTTGGTGACGCGCAGGCGTTTGTCGTTGAGGAATGCGCCGCGCCCGCGCGTGGCGGTGAACAATTCGTTCTTGACCGGGTCGTACACCACCGCCTGGGTGATGATGCCTTTGTGCTGCAACGCGATGGACACGGAGTATTGCGGCAGGCCGTGCAAATAATTGGTCGTGCCGTCCAGCGGATCGATGATCCACAGGAATTCCGACTCGCCTTGGCTGCCGCTCTCTTCTGCTAGAATCGCGTGCTCAGGATAGGCTTCCAGCAAGATCTGGATGATGGTCTGTTCGGCGGCGCGATCCACTTCGCTGACGAAATCCGCATGGGATTTTTTGGTGATGGTGAGGTGGTCGATCTTGTCGGCGGAGCGGTGGATCAGATTGCCGGCGCGACGCGCGGCCTTCACCGCGATGTTGAGCATGGGATGCATAGTTGGTACGACCTTTTTAATGAGCTGGGGAAATCGGGAATCGCTGAACAGTTCCCACGGCACGCATTTTAGTTGGAATTACGCTTTGTATAAACAGAATCTTACGGAGAACGTCACTTTGATGGAGAACATCAGGGTTGTCCTCAGCCATACCACCCATCCGGGCAACATCGGTGCGGCGGCGCGCGCGATGAAAACCATGGGATTGCGTCATCTGTATCTGATCAATCCGAGGCATTTTCCCGATCCGCAGGCCGATGCGATGGCAGCCGGAGCCGACGATCTGTTGCGCGATGCGGTGGTGTGCGGTTCCATCGACGAGGCCTTGCAGGGCGTGGTGTTCACCGTGGCGATGACCGCGCGGCTGCGCGACATTTCCATCGAGGTAAAAACACCGCGCGAGGCGATGCCGCTGTTGCTGCAACAGGCCGCGCAACCGGTGGCGCTGCTGTTCGGCACCGAGATGTCCGGCCTGACTAACGAGGAAATGGGCAAGGCGCAGGTGCTGGTCAATATTCCCGCCGACCCGGATTTTTCGTCGCTCAACCTGGCGGCGGCGGTGCAGGTGATGAGTTACGAGTTGAATGTGGCGGCGCAAGGCAATATACCGACCGCGCCGGAAATCCTGTCTGCGCCGCATGAGCAGGTGGAAGGATTCTTCGCGCATCTGGAAAAAACCCTGTTCGAGATCGGCTTTTTTACCACGCAGAACCCGGCGCGCCTGATGCAGCGCCTGCGCCGTCTGTATGCCCGCGCGCGGCTGGAACAGGAGGAAATCAATATCCTGCGTGGCATATTGAGCGTGACAACCGGGTACAATGCGCAGCTTAAAAAACGCTTTTTGGAAGAGCATTCGGATGTTCAAAAACATTAAGGAAGACATCGCCAGCGTATTCGACCGCGATCCGGCGGCGCGCAGCACTTTCGAGGTGCTGACCTGCTACCCGGGGCTGCATGCGCGCATCATGCACCGCATGGCGAATACCCTGTGGCACGCCAACCTGAAATGGCTGGCGCGTTTCCTGTCGCATATCGCGCGCTGGTTTACCGGCATCGAGATTCACCCGGGCGCCTCCATCGGGCGGCGCTTCTTCATCGATCACGGCATGGGCGTGGTGATCGGCGAGACCGCCGAGATCGGCGACGATGTCACGCTCTACCACGGCGTCACGCTGGGCGGTACCTCATGGCGGCACGGCAAGCGGCATCCCACGCTGGGTAACGGCGTGGTGGTGGGGGCGGGTGCGAAGATACTCGGCCCGATCACCGTCGGCGACGGCGCGAAAATCGGCTCGAACGCGGTGGTGGTGAAAGATGTCCCGGCGGGGGCCACCGCAGCCGGTATCCCGGCGCGCATCCTCGATGAAGAGAAGAAAAGCGCCGGCGGCTTTAATGCCTACGGCATCGGCAACGACCAGAACGATCCGGTAAATAAAGCCCTGCACGGCCTGCTCGGGCACAGCGTGACGGTGGATCAGCGTATCGATTTCATTTTGCAGCAGCTCGAAAAAATGGGCGTACGCGTGGACGAAGAACGCGCTACCGCCGATAAATTTGACCCTAATCACCTGAACAAGATAGTTGACTAAAATATTTGGGTATTTTATTATTCGCCCGCAGAAGTTCAGAATTCATTCTGACCATTTGAGCGATTGGAGGATGACATGCGGTTAACTACCAAAGGGCGTTTTGCCGTGACGGCAATGGCTGATCTGGCGATGTGCGGCGGGCACAGTCCGGTGACCATGGCCGCGATCAGCGAGCGGCAGAAGATTTCGCTGTCCTATCTGGAGCAATTATTCGGCAAGCTGCGCCGCAGCAAGATCGTGGAGAGCGTGCGCGGCCCGGGCGGCGGCTATTATCTTGCCAGGCCCGCGGAAAAAATCACGATAGCCGAGATCATCGTGGCGGTGGATGAGCCGCTGGACGCGACCAGTTGCGGCGGCAAGGGCAACTGCCACGACGAGCGCCAATGCATCACCCATGAATTGTGGATGGGCCTCAACGAAAAGATTTTCGACTACCTGGCCTCCGTCACGCTGCAGCAGTTGGTGGATAGCCAAACCCAAACTGGCTCCGGAACCGCGCATATTGCGGTGAGAAAAAAAGATGCCAAGCCCACGGTAATTTCGGTTTAAGGCGAAGAAGGCGCAATAGATAAAATGAAGCTCCCCATTTACATGGACTACTCCGCGACCACGCCGGTCGACCCGCGCGTGGCTTCGATGATGATCCCCTATCTCACCGAGAAGTTCGGCAATCCGGCCAGCCGCTCCCACGCCTTTGGCTGGGAAGCCGATGCGGCGGTGGAACTGGCGCGCGAGCAGGTCGCCGCGCTGGTGAACGCCGACCCGAAGGAAATCGTCTGGACCTCCGGCGCGACCGAGTCGAACAATCTCGCGATCAAGGGAATAGCGCATTTTTACCAGGGCAAGGGCAAGCATATTATTACCATGCGCATCGAGCACAAGGCGGTGCTGGATACCGTGCGCGAACTGGAGCGGGAAGGCTTCAGCGCGACCTATCTCGATCCGGAGCCGAGCGGCCTGCTCGACCTGGGCAAGTTCAAGGCGGCGTTGCGCCCCGATACCATACTGGTGTCCGTCATGCTGGTGAACAACGAGATCGGCGTGATCCAGGACATCGCCGCGATCGGCGA
>CAYGIF010000109.1:0-7041 GCA_964349865.1 uncultured Gallionella sp.
GAGCTTCTGACAGCATGAGCGCGAAAAGTTCGGGACTTAATCAGAGGTTCCTTAATTCATGACAGAGGGATATATGGTATCCGTCATTCCGGCGAAGGCCGGAATCCAGACAATTATCCAATCCCCACGAAGTGGGGCGACACCCAAAACACGGCTTTGTCCGCTACGCGGAGCATATGACAAACTGGATTCCGGCCTTCGCCGGAATGACGGGCTTTTTGGTTTTGTACGCTGTCTTCATTTATGTAAAGCTTAATAATCCTGCGTTTCCCTGAGTTTGCCGGCCAGGGAGCTTGCCGGTCAGTACGTGAAAATCGGGGATGAGAAACCACTCGTCATGCGGGAAGCAGGCGTCATAGCCGTGCCGTAAATCCAAGCCAACCCGCGCAGCATTCATTCTGGAGAGCCCCGTGTCGGCAAAACAGGTTTTGTTTCATGACGCAGCCCGCACCAGGATCATCGTGGGCGTGAATATCCTGGCGGATGCGGTCAAGGTGACGCTCGGGCCGCGAGGCCGCAACGTGATTCTGGAGCGCGCTTATGGCCCGCCACTGGTCGCCAATTCCGGCGTCATCGTGGCCAAGGAGATCGAACTCGAGGACAGGTTCGAGAACATGGGCGCGCAGATGGTGAAAGAGGTCGCCAGCAAAACATCCGATGTGGCGGGCGACGGCACGACCACCGCTACCGTGCTGGCGCAGGCGATCGTGCGCGAAGGCATGAAGTTCGTTGCGGCCGGGATGAACCCGATGGACTTGAAGCGCGGCATCGACAAGGCGGTTGCCGCGACCGTCGCCGAGTTGCGCAAGATTTCCCGGCCATGCGCGACGAACAGGGAAATAGCCCAGGTCGGCACCATTTCCGCTAATGCCGATACGGCCGTCGGCGAGATCATCGCGCAGGCCATGGAAAAGGTCGGCAAAGAAGGCGCGATCACGATCGAAGACGGCAAGAGCCTGCAAAACGAACTGGAAGTGGTGGAAGGGATGCAGTTCGACCGCGGCTATTTGTCGCCTTACTTCATCAACAACCCCGACCCGACCAAGGTGACGCGCAGCGCGTTGCAGAATGCCGCTTCGATAGCCAGCCTTATCCTCACCACGGACGCGATGATCGCAGAGTCGCCGAAGGACGAGAAGCAACCCGATGCCATGGGTGGGATGGAAATGTAGCGAACGCGCCCGTGAAATAAAAAATTCAGCGAAATAAAAAATTCAGCCAACCATGAGATCAATCAGAGGAGAAACCATCATGAGCCACGCAACTATTCCCGGCGGTTTCCGCCAAATCCAGCGCCACGGCGGCATCTTCCAGGAGCGCGTACATGATGCCTACAAGGCGAAGGCCAAGCTGCCGGAGCCTACCGTCTGCCCGCAATGCGGCGCGGTATTTCATGAAGGCCGCTGGCAGTGGCTCAAAGCCCCGGCAGACGCGCATCGGGAAACCTGCCCCGCCTGCCATCGCATCCACGACCATTATCCCGCAGGCTTCCTTACCATGAAGGGGGAGTTCTTCCAATCCCATCGCGACGAAATCATGCATCTCGTACACAACCATGAAAAACGCGAACGGGCAGAACACCCGCTCAAACGCATCATGGCGGTGGAAGAAAAAGATGGCGCGACGCTGGTGACCACGACCGACATCCATCTTGCCCGCGGCATCGGCGAGGCGTTGCATCATGCCTATCAGGGCGAACTGCAATTTCACTATAACCCGGAACAAAATCTGTTGCGCGTGAGCTGGACGCACTGAAGGAGTAAACGGATGGGCAGCGAGGCCGGATCAACAAGCGTTTAAGCGGGTCATCGCAGACGGATTTGATGGCAGCAGGCATGATTGCGGGGAGCCAAAGCATGAGACAAGAACAGGCAGAGCCTTCAAGCAAACCGGTAAGCGGCGAATTCTCTTGCCCGGCGCCGGCAGGAGAACAACGGCAAACTTTCGGCAATATGGTCTTTGCGACGGAAAAGCTGCTGTTGGAGAGAATGATGCGCGCCATAGGCAATCCGCCCGTGCAAATTGCGCTGTGGAACGGGCAGGAAATTTCGAATCATGATGAGAACACGGTAGCGCGGGTTCTGATTCGCGACCGTGGCGCATTATTGAAGCTGGTCACCGACCCCGAGCTTTACTTCGGCGAGTTGTACTCGGCCCAGCGCATAGAGGTGCAGGGAAGCCTGCTGGATTTTCTCGAAGCGGTCTATCGGGTCTGGCCGCTGACCAGCCATGGCAAGATCGGGAAAAAACTGTTGGCTCCGTTCTACGACGCGCGGCGCAACACCCTCACCGGGGCGCGACGCAACATCCACCACCACTACGACATCGGCAACGACTTCTACAAGCTCTGGCTCGACGAACGGATGGTGTACACCTGCGCGTATTTCCCCAGTCCGGACACCAACTTGGAAGACGCCCAGATTGCGAAGCTGGATCACGTATGCCGCAAGCTGCGCTTGCAGCCGGGCGAAAAAGTGGCGGAGGCGGGCTGCGGCTGGGGGGCTTTGGCGTTGCATATGGCCAGGCACTACGGCGTGACGGTGACAGCCTACAACATATCCGGGGAACAGGTTGCCTTCGCCCGGCAACGCGCCCACGCCGAAGGGCTGGACGGGCAGGTCGAGTTCGTCGAGGACGACTACCGCAACCTGCGCGGCGAGTTCGATGCTTTTGCCTCCGTCGGCATGCTCGAACATGTGGGGACGGACCATTATCAGGAGCTGGGGGCGGTCATCGACCGCAGCCTCAAGGATAGCGGGCGCGGGCTGATCCATAGCATCGGCCTGAATTACCCCCGGCCGATGGACGCATGGACCGAGCGCCACATTTTTCCCGGCGCGTGTCCGCCGAGCCTGGCGCAAATGATGCAGATCTTCGAGCCTTTCGATTTTTCGGTGCTGGATGTGGAGAATTTGCGGCTGCACTATGCCAAGACACTGGAGCACTGGCTGCAGCGCTATGAGAATAATATCGAGCGCGTGACAGAAATGTTCGACCCGGCATTTGTGCGGGCATGGCGCTTGTACCTCGCCGGATCGCTCACGGCCTTCAAGGCCGGAGGCATGCAACTGTTCCAGGTGGCCTTCGCCCGCGCGGGCCATAACCAGATTCCATGGACCCGGCAATACCTGTACGAACCGCAGCGCATCTCCCGGGGAGAATCCACCCAAGGAGAATCCAATGGAAACCTGTGACGCAATCATCATCGGGGGCGGCCCGGCAGGCTCGAGCTGCGCATGGCAACTGCGCCGGCGGGGCATGGATGTGATGGTGATGGACAAGGCGCTGTTCCCGCGCGACAAGGTCTGTGCCGGCTGGATTACCCCGGCGGTGGTGCAGGCGCTGCAACTGGATACCGAAGATTATGGCCGGCAGCATGTGCTGCAGCCGATAACGGCTTTCCGCACCGGCCTGATCGATGGCAGTGATAGGGTGACCCGGTATCCGGCCACGGTCAGCTATGGCATACGCCGCCGCGAGCTGGACGATTATCTGCTGCAACGCTCGGGGGCGCGCCTGCGGCTGGGGCAAGCGCTGGAATCATTGCAACGGGACGGCAAGCGGTGGATCGTCAACGATGCCATCTCGGCCCCGCTGGTCATCGGTGCGGGAGGACATTTCTGCCCGGTGGCGCGCCATATGGGGGCGACGCTCGGGGCGGGCGAACCGGCCATTGCGGCAAAAGAAATCGAATTTGAGATGAGCCCGGCGCAACGCGCTGCCTGCCAGGTGCTGGGGGACACTCCCGAGCTTTACTTTTGCCGGGACATGAAGGGATACGGCTGGTGCTTTCGCAAAGGCAATTATCTGAATATCGGGCTGGGCCGGGAGGACAACCATCGTCTTTCGGAGCAGGTCAGGCATTTCTGCGACTTCCTCAAGCAGCGCGGCAGAATTCCGCAGGACATCCCGGACAGCTTCCACGGACATGCCTACCTGCCATATGGGCATGCGGCGCGCAAACAGATCGATGACGGCATGCTGCTCGTCGGCGATGCGGCCGGGCTGGCCTACCCGCAAAGCGGCGAAGGAATACGGCCGGCGGTGGAGTCGGGCATCATGGCCGCCGCCACCATCCTGGAAGCCGGGGGAGACTATCGCAGCGAGCAATTGCTGCCTTACGCCGGCCGGCTGGTTGCGCGCTTTGGCGCTGCGGCGGCGCCGGGCGGCGGGCCGGCATTCACGCGCAACTTTCTCGCCGGGATATTGCTGGGCAACAAATGGTTTACCCGCCACGTGGTGCTGGATCGCTGGTTCCTGCACACCCGCCAGGCTGCCATGCAAGCCGGTTGAGGCTGCGAGGGCTTGCCATGACCGTGTCAAAGAGGTTAGCGACCGGCTGGAGCGGCCTTTTATCGTTCCCACGCTCCAGCGTGGGAATGCAGTTTGTGCCGCTCCTGCGGCACGGGACGCAGAGCGTCCACCACGAGAAACTTTTGTTCCGGCACCGGAGAGGCGTTCCCACGGATAACCAGCGACTTGGTTGTCGTCTTCGGACAACCTAGTCGAATGGCTAGTAACACAACGCATATATTACGAAACATAAACCATGTAAAGGTAGGTCGGGATTCATCCCGACATGTCGGGATGAATCCCGACCTACAGGCATTTGAACATATTCCGTAAATTCTGGAACGCAACACTAGTAGTTTCATCAGACCGTGGGAACGATGCGAAACCAACCATAAGGAGTTAGTCATGCCTATCAGTGAAATTTGTAACCGCGAAGTCGTTATTGTGCAGCCCGACAGCACCATTCTGGAAGCGGCCCGGCTCATGCGCCAGCATCACGTCGGCGATGTGGTGGTCGTCGAGGATCGTGGCGGTGTGAGGGTTCCGGTCGGCATCGTCACCGACCGCGATCTGGTGGTGGAAATCATGGCTCCGGAACTCGATCAGACGGCCATCACCGTGGGTGATATCATGGTGCCGGAGCTGTCCATGGTGAAAGAAAATACCGGCGTGTTCGAGGCAATCCAGTATATGCGCGCCAAAGGGGTGCGGCGTTTGCCGGTGGTGGACGAGGGCGGCGGGCTGGTTGGCATTCTTACCCTGGATGACCTGCTTGAGCTTCTGGCGGAAGAATTGCATGATCTCGCCAAGCTGGTGGCGCACGAGCAGAAAAAAGAAACGATGAGCCGCCGTTAGTGCGGTTCGAATTTTAAGGAGAAACTCATGCAGGTCCCATTGCAAATTACCATCCGTGACGTTGACCATTCAGAGGCGCTGGAAACGCACATCCGCGCCAAGGTGGAAAAACTCGAAGAATTTTTCAAACATATCACGTCCTGCCGTGTGGTGGTCGAGGTGCCGCACAAGCACCATCATCAGGGCAAGCAGTTCAACGTGCGCATCGACATCGGCGTGCCGGGCAGCGAGATCGTGGTTAACCGCGACCACGCCGAAGATGTTTATGTGGCCTTGCGCGATGCTTTCGATGCGGCAAAACGCCAGCTTGAGGATTACGCGCGCAAAATTCGCGGCGACGTCAAGACGCACGAGCCAAGGCGCACGAGCGAAGGTGAGGCTGGCGGGCAATAAGGGTGCGATGATAAGTAATGGCTTAGACGTGGATTCTTCGCGTCTTAGTCCAATACTTAGTAGTTACATCAAGCGCGCCCCTGCATATTATTTTCAGACGCCCGGAGTGGATGGCGAAAGTGCCGGAACTATTCCAGTGTCCTGAGGCATGAAAACCAGGCTCCGGCGCATTCAC
This sequence comes from uncultured Gallionella sp., assembly GCA_964349865.1. Classification (GTDB taxonomy): domain Bacteria; phylum Pseudomonadota; class Gammaproteobacteria; order Burkholderiales; family Gallionellaceae; genus Gallionella. The sequence goes on from CAYGIF010000109.1 coordinate 5,717, forward strand.
TGGATATGGGCTGCTGTTCTGGGAATCGTGCTCATCTTTATCTCGTTCGGTGCAGCCAAAACCGGCTTGCTGACAGACGGAAAGGAGAAGATTGTCATGCCCATGATTATCGAGTCGCCATCATTCATGCATGGCCGCGTGATTCCCGCGCGCCATACTTGCGATGGCCCGAATGTTTCCCCGCCGCTCACCTGGGCTGGCGTACCGGCCGGCACGAAAAGCATGGCCCTGATCGTCGATGACCCGGATGCGCCAGACCCGGCTTCCCCCAAAATGACCTGGGTTCACTGGGTGCTGTACAACATCCCCCCCGATGCAAACGGTTTGCCGGAGGGTGTTGCAGTAAAAGATATCCCGGCCGGAACCCTGCAGGGCGTTAACGACTGGCAGCGCGTCGGCTACGGCGGACCCTGTCCGCCGGTGGGCAAGCACCGCTATTTTTTCAAACTGTATGCGCTGGATACCGTGCTGCCGGATATGAAACACCCCACCAAGGCGGCTCTGGAAAAGGCGATGCAAGGCCGCGTGCTTGCCCGTTCCGAGCTGATCGGGTTGTACCAGCGGCAATGATCCCGGGTCAGGCAACTGGCGGAAAATTTTTCATAGCTACGGCTAGCAGTCTGCATTCTACGAAACCGCCAACCGCTTTTTCCGGGATGATGAAATTATGAAACGCCGCCTCGCCTTGGGCGCATTCCTTTTTTTCTGTTTTGCGTTACCGTCGCAGGGCGGCGGATTCGACGCGGAGCGCCGCCAAATGGTGGAGGAAGTGTTGGCCGATGCCGCTGCCACCTCCTCATACAGCGGCAGTTCCGCCCTCAGTCCCGGCGTCATCGCGGCGATGGGGAAAGTGGAGCGCCATCGTTTCGTGCCTGGCTGGCTGGCCGCACTTGCCTATTTCAACCGCCCCCTTCCGATCGGCCACGGGCAGACGATTTCGCAGCCTTTCATCGTCGCGCTGATGACCGATCTGATGAAGGTCAAGGCGGGCGACAAGGTGCTTGAAATCGGCACCGGCTCGGGCTACCAGGCGGCGGTTCTGGCGGAAATGGCAAGGTCGGTTTACAGCATCGAAATCATCGAACCGCTGGGAAAACAGGCAGGCGAGCTGCTGAAATCGCTCGGTTACCGCAACGTTGAAACCAGGGTGGGCGACGGCTACTACGGCTGGCCGGAAGCGGCGCCGTTCGACGCGATCATCGTGACGGCCGCCGCCAGCCATGTGCCGCCTCCTCTGCTCAAACAACTCAAGCCGGGCGGCCGCATGGTGATCCCGCTCGGCACGCAATTCATGACCCAGTATCTGATGCTGGTGGAAAAACAGA
>CAYGIF010000110.1:0-6955 GCA_964349865.1 uncultured Gallionella sp.
TTTTCCACGGCGCGGGCGCGCACCAGCACTTCCCAGTGCATCTTGCCGGTGGTCTCGGTGAACGCGGCGGGCAGCACGATGATGTCCACCTCTTTCATCGCGCGGAACAGCTCGGGGAAGCGCAGGTCGTAGCAGACCGCCAGGCCGATGCGCCCGAACGGGCTGTCCACCACCACGACCTGACTGCCCGGCTCGATGGTTTTGGCTTCGTCATAGCGCTCGTTGCCCAACTCCAGATTGAACAGGTGAATCTTGTCGTAGCGCGCCACTTGCTCGCCCTGCTCGTCGAATACCAGGCAGCTGTTCAGCACCTTGTCCGGCGCGCTGGCCGCCAGCGGGATCGAGCCGCCCACCAGCCATACCTTGTATTGACGCGCGATTTCGCCGAGAAACGACTGGATCGGCCCCTGCCCCGGCTGCTCGCGCACCGCGACCTTGTCCTGTTCGGCCATGCCCATGATGGCAAAAAATTCCGGCAGCACCACCAGGCGCGCGCCCTGTTCGGCGGCTTTGGCGATGAGGCGGCGCGCCTCGTTCAAATTGCCCGCAACATTCGGGCCGGAAGCCATTTGGATGGCGGCCACCTTGAATGCGTTGGCTCGCGGTGTGGAATTTTCTAGCGGCATGAATTGCTTTCTATTTACCCTGATTATTTGCCTTGACTGGCGCTTCGCCGACCTTGACCACCTTGGGATCGCTCCAGGTGCCGCTGACATTGTATTCAAACGATGCCAACTTATCGAGCGGATTACCCAATACCTTGTTGATGAGAAGCGAGCCGATACCGACCACCGGGCCGGCGGCAAAAGCGCCGAGCAGCGATACGCTATCGCCCAGCGTCGGCAAAATTCTCACGCGCAGATTCTGGGTTTCGCTGTTCAGGTCGACGCTGCCTTTCATGGTCACCTTGGCGGACGAACCGTCGATATGAAAATCCTGCGTGTCGATCACGCCGTGTCTGATCGTGGCATTGCCGTTGATGTTATCGAATTGAAAACCGTCGCTGAACACGTCGGTGAAATCCAGCGTGATGCGCTTGGGCAATGCCTGCAAGCTGAGAATGCCGAGCAATTTGCCGATGCCCGGATCCATTTTGAGAAACTGCCCCTTGCTGGTATCCAGCTTGAGTGAGCCATCCAGCGTAGCATAGTTGAATTCTCCGGGATTGCCGGCCCAAGACAAATCTGCCGCGAGTTTCCCGCTGCCGCCCTTGACGGTATTGGGGTAGCCAGAGCGCGCCAGGATTTTCCCGGCATCGCTGATTTGCAGCAACAGATTGGCTTGGGTTTGCGCCTGGCCCTGTGCATTGGCTTGATTGGCGCGCCAAACCCCGTCCCCGACCAGGCTGCCGTCCGGGTTGACAATGTTCAACCGGCGCAACCGCCAGTCATCGCCGTCGGGATGCCCCACCAGCTCCAGCCGCCCGATCTGTTTGCCTGCCACCTGCAAATTCTCGATGGAAATTTGCAGCGCGGGCAGGCTGCCGGGCGACATCGTTGCGGGCTTGGCAGGCTGGACGGGAGCGGCTGCCGCGCGGTCTTCGCCGCTCCACAGCAGGTTCTGCAACCGCGCCGTCAATTTGCCTTCCCCGCGCGGCTGCCAATCCACCTCCCCATTTAGCGCGCTGCTGGATAACTGCGCGAACAATCCGTCGCCGCGCTTGCCGGCATTGATATTCAGGCCGTCGATATGCATGCCAAAACCGCTCACCCTGGCGATCGCGAGATCCGCGCCAGCAATCGGCAAGCCGCCCTCCATGCCGCCAGCCGCACTGAGCAGATCGCCCCACCAGCCCTGCAAAGACAGCTCCGGCAAGCTGCCGCTCAGCCATATGCCTGCCCTGAGCTCGGTCGAAGAGCCTCCCCGGCTTCGCGGAGTCCCCCCGGCGGCTCCCGTGCCCAGAAGCTGCTCTTGCAGCCTCCTTGCACCCGAGCGCCTCCCCTGATTGCCGGTTTCTCCGCCGAAATTGCCCTGTGATCCGAAATTAATGGCACCGCGCCTGATGACCATTGCGCCATTTTCCTCGTGCCGCACCAATCGCGCGCTGAGCAGCTTGCCCAGTTGCGCGATGATGACGTCCTGCCCGTCGGCGACATTCTTCTTCTCCAGACGCAACGGCAGCGCTTCATTGGCGTGCTTGGCAAAGGGTTGCGGCAGATTGGAGCCAAGGCCCTGCAAATTTGAATTGATGGTCAACTGCGCGGATTTTTTCTGCACGGTAATGTCGGCGTCCCATGCCGCGCCGCCGTGCAGATAGTTCAGCAGCGGATGCGGGTTGATCTTGCGCAACGCATCGAGGTTGCTGCGCCCTTTCACGGCGGCATGCACCACGCCGCCTGCGGCGGTCTGCACATTGATGCTGGCTGCTCCGCCCAGTATTTCCGCCGACACGCCTTGTGCCTGCATGCCCGATTCGGTGAATGCCAGCTCGCCGCGCGTGTTGCGCAACAACGGCGCCCCTTCGCCCAGATTGATATCGTTATCCTGCACCCGGAAAGTGCCGGACACTTTCACCGGTTTAGCGCCCAGCAATGGAACATGCACAAATAAATCCAGATGGCCGTTGCCGCTGGCGCTCATGCCGTCGGTGAAGCCGTCTATATAGCCGCGCACCGGGCTCTGCTGGATGAATTGCAGAAAGGTATTGCTCGCGCCCGCCGCATTGCCCTTTATTTCCAGCGGCAGATCGTCGCTCAGCAAATCCGCGATGGTGACGGTGAGGTTCTGCAAGCGTGCATCCAGGATGGTCGCGGACGGCGACTTCACTTCCATCCTGTTGCCGCGTATCCAGAATTCTCCCGAGATGTTTTCGATGCGCGGCCAATCCTTGTCGAATTTCATGGCAACATCCCGCGCATGTCCGCCGATTTCAAGCAACGCATCTTCCGTGCCGTCCAAGGGAAAGTCGCTCAGGTTGCCCTTGACGCGCACGCGGAAATCCTCGGTATGCCCCGCCAGCATCGCGCCGTTCAGCCAGTCGTTGTCTTCCCTGTCCAGCGCGGCCAGCGGGGTGTAGCGGGCGGCGCGCCTGACATCGCCGCGCGTCAGGCTGACGGTCAAATCCAGCACGCCCAGAGTGCCTGCCTTGGTCTGGTAACTGCCATACAGGTTGCCCGCCAGGTCGTCGTTGGCGACGGCCACATTATCGACATTGACCAACAGCTCCCCGCGTTTGCGCCGCCAGCCGGCCTGGCCGGTCAACGTGGCAAAAAATAACGGTTCGCGCATTGCGCCCGGCGCATCCACCACCAGCCGGCGCGAATTGATATTCAGCCTGCCGCCCGCATCGCTGCCGTCCACATCCGCCGACAAGCCCGAGAAGCCCGGCAGCGCGCCAACCTGGCGCAGCGCAAGGTTTTCGAACTGCCCCCTGACCTTGAAATGATCGGGGTTCTCGATCACCCCTTGCCATTGCGCATCCAGGTTGGATACTTTTCCTCTTGGCGCATACGCATCCAGCTTGGCGCGCAGGCCGGCTTCCAGCGGCAGGAAATTGGCCAGGGCGGCGAGGCTTTCCAATTGCAACTGGTTAGCGCGTAACTCGCTGACGGCGGATTGCTCATCAGCGGCCTTTGCGGTGCGGAAATAAAAATCCGTCGGTTTCAGCTCGACGCCGTTTTGCAAGCGCAATGCCAAATGCCTGGTGGAAACCTCCATGCCACCCGCCACTTCTTTCCATGCGGCGCGGCCGCGCAAATCGAGCAAACTCATTTCCGGCACATCCTCGGCCAGTTTGGTCTTCACATCGCGCAAGCCCAGATCGGCGGTGATCCCCGTCACCCTGCCGCCTCCGACATCCAGCCAGCCGCGCAGCGCGCCGCGGCCGCGGCTGAATTCGCCGGGCAAATCCAGCCATGGCCGCCATGCCGTCACATCGGTGTAATCGAGCCGGGTAAAAACCTGGCCGCGCCAGGCACCCAGGTCATCGAAGCTTTCGCCGTGAAAATCGCCGCGCACATCCAGCGGGGTCGCCAGCTCTTCCGGCGGTACGGCGCGCAAAGCGAAGCGGTGATGGCTGAACAGGTTTTCGATGCGCAAATTGACCCGCTGCAGCACCAGCGGCGGCGCATCGCGCTGTTCGTCCACCCAGACGATGAGCGCGTCGCGCACCACCATGCGCGACTGGCGCAGCAGCCAGTCGGCCAGATCGTTATCGCCGCCTTGTTTGGAGAGCGCCACGCCGCCGATATAAACTTTCCCTTGCGCATCGCGGCGTATCAGCAATTCCGGCCTGTCGATTTCCAGGCTGGCCAGCCGCAGTTCAGCGGCGAGCAGCGACACCCACGATACGCTGCCGTCGATGCGGGGCAGCACCAGCGCGGGTTGCCGCTGCTCGTTCAGGATATGCACATCGGCAAAGCTCAGGCGCGGACGCAAGCCCAGCCAATCGCCTTCGATCTTGCCGATGGTGACCGGATTGCCGATCGCGCCTGCTAGGGAAGCGGCGATCTGGTCGTGATACTGCCCGACATTCGGCAACAGCCAATAGCGCAACGTGAGGATCGCCAGCGCCGTCAGCACGGCCATCACCGCCGACGCGACGATGGCAAGTCGCGTCAGCCAGTTAAAACTGTGCCAGAGCAGGCGGATGGGAAGAGAGTTCAGCATTAATTGGACGTTAGCCGTTATGAAGCATTGCGTAGGGTGCGCTTTGCGCACCATGGTGCGTGAAACGCACCCTACAGACTGCGCGGGCTGCATTGGCCGGTGCGGATAAATTCGCACCGGCCAACCCGCCAACCGTTTTTTTAAGGATAATCACTAAACAATGCACATTTTAACTTGAAGCCCTACCTATGAATACCGCAAACTTGCCGCCCTTCGACGGCCTGCTGCAAAAGACGCTGCATTGCAGCCGTTATGCCAGGCATGTGCTGGAAGCAGACCCGTCGCTGCTGAAATGGTTGCAGGAAAATTACCTCACACCGTGCGACCGCGCGGAAATGCTTGCTCTGCTGCAACAATCCAGCCCCTCACCCCAACCCTCCCCCGCTTGCGGGGGAGGGAGCAATCGAGTCGCTGACGCGACAGACTCGTTTGATTCTGAAGCCGGCTTGGCGCGCGCGGTGCGCAGGCTGCGCAAACAGGCGATGGTCAAGCTGATCCTGCGCGACCTCAACGGGCTGGCCGGTCTGAACGAGGTGATGCAGGCCATGACCGCGCTGGCGGAAGTGTGCATCCAGCAGGCGCAGGACTGTTTGATGCAGGCCTTGCAGGCGCAATTCGGCACCCCGCTGGGCGAAAGCGGCGCAACGCCGCAGCCCTTGCTGGTCATCGGCATGGGCAAACTGGGCGGCGGCGAACTGAACGTCTCGTCCGACATCGATCTGATTTTCGTTTATCCGGAAGACGGTGAAACGGATGGGTCGCGCAAGCTGAGCAACCATGAGTTCTTCACCCGGCTGGGGCGCCGCCTGATCAGCCTGATCAACGAGCCGACCGGAGACGGCTATGTGTTCCGCGTCGACATGCGGCTGCGCCCCTACGGCGACAGCGGCCCGCTGGTGATGAGCTTCGCCGCGCTGGAGGAATACCTGGTCAGCCAGGGGCGCGAGTGGGAGCGCTACGCCTGGATCAAGGCGCGGGTGATTTCTCCTGCGGAGCATCCGCAAATCGCCGAGTTGTCCAAACTCGTGCAACCGTTCATATTCCGCAAATACCTCGACTTCGGCGCGATCGATTCGATGCGCAAGCTGCATGCGCAAATCCGCCAGGAAGTGCAGCGCCGCGACCGCCTCAACAACATCAAGCTCGGCCCGGGCGGCATACGCGAGATCGAGTTCACCGCGCAGGTGTTCCAGTTGATACGCGGCGGGCGCGACGCCCGGTTGCGCATCCGTCCCACCCAGGCGGCATTGCAGCAGCTCGCGAAGAACGACCAACTGCCCGCGCCGGTCGTCGCCGACCTGGGCGCGGCCTATGTGTTTTTGCGCAACCTCGAGCATCGCCTGCAATATCTGGATGACCAGCAGACCCAGGAACTGCCCGAGAAAGATGAAGACCGGGAAATCATCGCAAATGCGATGAACTACGCGGATTACGCCGCGCTGCTGATTGAGCTCGACCGCCATCGCGCGCTGGTCAACCAGCAATTCGAGCAGATTTTCGGCGCGCCGCAGGAAGGCCGGGACGAGGAGCAATTCTGGCTTGAAGGAATCAGCGCCGAAGAATTGCTTACCCGCCTCGAAAAGCTCGGTTACCGCGCCGCAAACGACAGTGCACAGCGCCTGCTGCAACTGCAAGCCGGCAACCGCTATCGGCAATTGCCCGAACTCAGCAGGCAGCGGCTGGACAAGCTGATCCCGCAATTCATCAGCCTGTGCGCGCAGCAAGCCAACCCGGACGAAACGCTGTCCAGATTGCTCGCGCTGCTGGAAGGCATCAGCCGCCGCGCCTCCTACCTCGCCTTCCTCGCCGAGTATCCGCAGGCGATGCAGCGGCTGACCCGGATGGTCGCCGCCAGCAGTTGGGCGGGCGAGTATATGGCCCAGCACCCGGCGCTGCTCGACGAGCTGCTGGATGCGCGCGAGATGTATCAGCCGCCGCAATGGCAGCAGCTTGACCGCAACTTGCAAAATCGCCTGGATGACTGCGCCGGAGATGCCGAGCGGCAACTGGATGTGTTGCGCCTAGTCCAGCAGGAACAAACTTTCCAACTGCTGGCGATGGACCTGCAAGGCCTGCTGCCGCTAGAAAAGCTCAGCGACCACCTCTCCGACCTGGCCGATTTGCTGCTGCGCCAGGTGCTGAAGCTGAGCTGGGCGACCGCGCGCAAGCGGCATCGCGACGAGCCGAGGTTCGCCATCATCGCGTACGGCAAACTGGGCGGCAAGGAACTGAGCTATGCCTCCGACCTCGACCTGATTTTCCTCTACGATGACGACCACCCCGATGCGCAGGAAAACTACGCGCGGCTGGGACAGCGCATCAACACCATGCTGAGCAGCTACACCTC
>CAYGIF010000111.1:0-6786 GCA_964349865.1 uncultured Gallionella sp.
ACTTCACTCCACGTTCAGCCTGCTGGCCGCGCTGCTGCTGCGCGGCGCGCGCTAACTATATCCCCACAATTTGAAGCAATATGCGCGACAATCCCAAGCGGTTGTCGCAGGTTTAACCTGTTTGCATTGGAATTTTTATCATGCCGAATAAAATGACAGACAAATTGATTATTTTCGACACCACCTTGCGCGACGGCGAGCAGAGCCCCGGCGCGGCAATGACGCGGGAAATGAAAGTCCGCATCGCGCGCCAACTGGAAAAGCTCGGCGTAGACGTGATCGAGGCGGGCTTCGCCGCCGCCAGCCCAGGCGATTTCGAGGCGGTGAAGGCCGTAGCCGAGACCGTGAAAAATTCCACGGTGTGTTCGCTGGCGCGCGCTTCCGAGAACGACGTGCGCCGCGCCGGCGAGGCGATTCGCCCGGCGAAATCGGGGCGCATCCATACCTTCATCGCCACCAGCCCGATCCATATGCAGCACAAGCTGCGCATGAACGAGGATCAGGTGGTCGAGCGCGCGGTCAGCGCGGTGAAGTGGGCGCTGGAATACACCGACGATGTGGAATTTTCCGCCGAGGATGCGGTGCGCTCGGAGATGGATTTTCTGGTGCGCGTGTTCGATGCGGTGATCAAGGCCGGCGCCAGAACCATGAACGTGCCGGACACGGTGGGCTATTCGATTCCGGCCGCATGGGGTGAGCGCATGCGGCAATTGATCGAGCGCGTGCCCGATTCGGACAAGGTGATCTGGTCCACGCATTGCCACAACGATCTGGGACTGGCAGTAGCGAACTCCCTGTCCGCCGTGATGAACGGCGCGCGCCAGGTGGAATGCACCATCAACGGCCTGGGCGAACGCGCCGGCAATGCTTCGCTGGAAGAAGTCGTGATGGCGGTGAAGACGCGCCGCGATATATTCAATCTGGATACGCGCATCGACACCACGCAGATCGTGCCGACTTCCAAACTGGTTTCCAGCATCACCGGCTATCCGGTGCAGCCGAACAAGGCTATCGTCGGCGCGAATGCGTTTGCGCACGAGTCCGGCATTCACCAGGACGGCGTGCTCAAGCACCGGGAAACCTACGAAATCATGCGCGCCGAGGATGTGGGCTGGAATGCCAACAAGTTGACCCTGGGCAAACTCTCCGGGCGCAATGCGTTGCGCCAGCGTTTTACCGCGCTGAATATCGAGTTTGCTTCGGAAGAAGCGTTCAATGCCGCGTTTCAGCGCTTCAAGGAATTGGCGGACCGCAAGCACGAAATCTTCGATGAAGACTTGCAGGCGCTGGTGAGCGATGAGGCGGTGGCACAGGTCAGCGAACATTACCGTCTGGTCTCGTTGCGCGCCCATAGCGAGACCGGCATCTTGCCGGCGGCCAGGGTGGCGATCAGTATCGGCGGCGCGCAGCATGACGCTGAGGCGCAAGGCGGCGGGCCGGTGGATGCGACATTCCAGGCCATCGAGAAAATCGTGCACAGCGACACCGAGTTGCAACTGTATTCGGTGAACAACATCACCAGCGGCACCGATGCGCAGGGCGAGGTGACGGTGCGCCTCGCCAAGGGCGGGCGCATCGTCAACGGGCAGGGCGCGGATACCGATATCGTGGTGGCTTCCGCCAAGGCTTACCTGAATGCGCTCAACAAATTGCACAGCAGGCTGGAGCGTGCCCACCCGCAGTTGTGAACTTTCCGGTGGAGGGCACGTCGGACTATGCGGCGCACGTTGAGTGCGCCGTTTTTATGAACCCCCGCCATTCCTCCAAATTTTACCGGAGGTTATCTTGAAGAAAATTTTGTTGAGTTCCATGGAGCGCATTTGCTTGAGGGCGACCTGACCAAGCCCGGCTTCTCCAAGGCTAATCTCAAAGAAGCCAACATTTATGGCGGCAAGTTGATGGGCGGCAATTTCACCGAAGCGGACATGGCCGGCATCACGCTGTATAACGCCGGCCTGACCGGCGCCAATATCGCCGATGCCACGCTGACCGGATCGGGCTTGTAGCTGCGGATGCTGCGGTGGGATTGCTGGATGCGCAGGGTTTCGTTCATGGTTGTTTCTCCGATAAGGTGGACAGGTGCATGGCCTTGGCAACGACCGCGCGGGTCAGCAGCGGGGCGAACAGTTCGATGAAGTCGTAAGTATAGCCGCGCAGGTATTCGTTCCTGCGGATCGCGATGCGCGTGGTGTTGGGCTTGAACAGGCGCTTGGCGCTGATCATGCGCAAATGCCGGTCGCGCTCCGGGACGAAGGCGATTTCGGCGAGGATGCCGATGCCCAGCCCGAGTTCCACGTAGGTCTTGATCACGTCGGCATCGATGGCGGTCAGCGCGATGTTCGGCGCTATATTCGCCTTCTCGAAGGCCTCGTTGATCTTGCCGCGTCCGCTGAAGGCAAAGTCGTAGGTGATGATGGGATATTGCGCGATTTTCGCCAGCGTCAGCCGCTTCTCCTCCAGCAGCGGGTGTTTGGGCGGCACGACCACGCAGTGGTGCCATTCGTAGCATGGCAGCGTGACGAGGTCGTCATACAGCGACAGGCTTTCGGTGGCGATCGCAACATCGGCCTCGCCGTTCAGCACCTGTTCGGCGATCTGCGTCGGGTTGCCCTGGTGCAGGCCGAGCTTCACTTTCGGGTAGCGCCTGATGAACTGCTTGACCACCGGCGGCAGGATGTAGCGCGCCTGGGTGTGGGTGGTGGCGATGGTCAGGTGGCCGCTGTCCTGCGAGTGGAATTCCTGCCCCACCTGCCGGAGGTTTTCCGCGTCGTGCAACATGCGCCGGGCGATGTCGAGGATGGCCTGGCCTGGCTCGGTGACGGCGACGACACGCTTGCCGTTGCGCACGAAGATGTCGATGCCCAACTCCTGCTCCAGTTGCTTGATCTGTTTGCTGATGTTGGGCTGCGAGGTGTACAGCGCGTCGGCGGCATCGGAAATCTTCAGGCCGCGCCGCACGATCTCGTTGAAATAACGCAGTTGCTGCAAGTTCATGGTATATATTCCTATATAGCTGATAGCTATATAATGCTAACAGAAAACCATTTAGAAATATAATCACGCCCGGCTAGAATGCGCGCCTGAATTTTCTGGATGGTTCGCATGGACTGGATGTACACATTGTCCGGCTTCTTGGTCGGCCTGATCGTCGGCGTTACCGGGGTGGGCGGCGGGTCGCTGATGACGCCGCTGCTGGTGCTGTTTTTCGGCGTGTCGCCGGCCACGGCGGTGGGAACGGATCTGCTGTATGCCTCGCTGACCAAGACCGTGGGCGGCTGGGTGCATGGGCGGCGCGGGTCGGTGGACTGGAAGGTGTTTGGGTTGCTCGCGATGGGCAGCCTGCCGGCCGCCGTGGTCACGATCGCGCTGCTGAAGTTTCTCGCGCTGGACGAAAAATCCCTGCGCAGCCTGGTGACCAGCGTGTTGAGCGTGGCGCTGCTGCTGACCGCGGCGGCGCTGCTGCTGAAGGAGCGGATCAAGAAACTCGCGCGGCGCAAGGACGGCACGGTGTACGAGCTGCACCACCGCTACCTGCCGGCCGCGACGATCGTGACGGGTGTCGTCGTCGGTGCGCTGGTGACGATTTCTTCCATCGGTGCCGGCGTGCTGGGCACGGTCGCGTTGCTGTTCCTATATCCGCGCATGCCGGCGGTGAAGGTGGTGGGCACGGACATCGTCCATGCCGTGCCGCTGACCGCGCTGGCCGGGATGGGGCATATGGCGCTGGGTACGGTGGATTTGGTGCTGCTGGGCAGCCTGCTGCTGGGCTCGTTGCCCGGCATCTACCTCGGCAGCCATATGAGCGCAAAGGTGCCGGAAAGGGTGTTGCGCCCGGTTCTGGCGACGATGCTGCTGATTATTGGTATCAAGATGGTGATGTACTAACTTGACAGAATATAGTCGTAGGATGGGTTGACGCAGGAAACCCATCAAGAAAACGATGGGTATCGCTACGCTTCACCCATCCTACGCACTGTCGCCATGTATAACTTTAAGGAAATTGCGATGAGCGTGAACACACAAAATTTATCCGACCTGGCGGAAATCGACCGCTTCGAGCAGGCTATTCAGGCTTTCAATGCCGGCAACCTTGATCTGGATCGCATGACGGCGGTGCGCCTGCAGCATGGCGTGTACGGCCAGCGCCAGCAAGGCGTGCACATGTTCCGCATCAAGGTGCCCGGCGGGCGCTTGACGCCGGACCAACTGGATGCGGTGGCGGATGTCGCCGCGAGTTACTCGCAAAAAGGCATCGCGCATGTCACCACGCGCCACTCCATCCAGATCCATTTCATTCCGCTCGACAGCACGCCCGCCGCGATGCGCCGCATCGCCGAGGTCGACATGACCACTCGCGAGGCATGCAGCAACACGGTGCGCAACATTTCAGCCTGCGGCCTGTCCGGCGTATGCCCGCGCGAGCGCGTCGATGTGACGAAACATCTGGACTTTGCGGTAAAACACTTCCTGCGCAACCCGCTCAACCAGCAATTGCCGCGCAAATTCAAGTTCAGTTTCTCGGCCTGCGAAACGGATTGCGCGCAGGCACTGTTGCACGACTGCGGCGTGGTGGCGGTCAACAAGGACGGGCAGCACGGCTTCATGGTCAAGGCAGGCGGCGGCCTGGGGCACAAGCCGCGCGAGGCGATTGTGGTCGAGGAATTCATTCCGGAGCGCGAGCTGCTGTTTGCGCTGGAAGCGCTGGTGGCGCTGCACAACAAATACTCCGACCGCACCAAGCGCGCCAAATCGCGCATCAAGTTTCTGGTCGAGCGTTTTGGCGAGCAGGGTTTTCTGGAAAAGTATCGCGAAGAGTTCGAGCGCACCAGAGAGGCGCTTGCCGCACAAGCCTATCCGCAGGGCGAATGGCGCGAACCGTCCAGTGGCGAAATCCCCGGACCGGGCGCGCCGCGCAAGCTGTTCGCGCAGCGCCAGGCAGGGCTGTTCGTGCTGCCGGTTGCGTTGCCGGTGGGTGACATGACCCCGGTGCAATTGCGCGGCATCGCCGCATTGTTGCGCGCACATGGGCTGGACGAAATTCGCACTACGCAAGACCAGAACCTGTCCATTTTCAACGTGCCGCAGGCCAGCGTGGCGGCATTGCGCAGCGGATTGGTCGAGTTGGGGCTGCGCGAACCGGTTGCCGGGGATAACGTGGTGGCATGTCCCGGAACATCGACCTGCCGCCTCGGCATCACCGCCAGCCCGGTGATCGCGCCGCAACTGTCCGGCGGCAAGGCCGATTTGCGCATCCGCGTGTCGGGCTGCCACAATGGCTGTGCGCAGCCGGAAACCGGTGACATCGGCATTTACGGCGAAGGCAAGCGCCTGCACGGCAAACTGGTGCCGCACTACCAGATGTATTTTGCCGGCAGCGGTATGAAGGGTGGCGCGCTGGCTCTGAAAGGCCCCGCGCTGCCGGTGGCGCGCATCAAGCAGGCGATCGAACGCGTGGAGGAGGCTCATCTCGCCGCTGGCGCGACCAGCTTCTTCACCTGGGCGCGCGCGCAAGCCCCCGATTATTTCAAGCAACTGCTGGCCGATCTGGCCGAAGTGAAGGCGGAGGATTTGCAATCGGTGATGCGCGATTACGGTGGTGCCGACGACTTCCGCGTGCTGAATCTGGGCGGTGGTGAATGCGCGGGGGTGTCCCAGGCGCTGATCGGCTCGAATTTTTTCGAGGCGGCGCACGAGCGCGAATACCGCAACGCTTTGGTGTTCCAGCGCAAATATGACGAGGCGGCGCATTGCAACGAGGCGATCCTGCGCCTGCTCGGTTCGGGCATCGTGCAGTTGCTGGAGGGGGCGCATGACGGCGACTTGAACCAGATCGCCGCGCAGCTGCGGCAACTGGTTCCCGGAGTCCTTGCAGACGAGTTTGCGCAGGCCGCGGGCAGCCTCGCCGGCGGCGCGGAGATCGATGCCGAAGCGCTCGCGGCGATCAGCGCGGCGGTGGATAATTGGACCATCAAGGCTGCGGCTTTTGCGTCGCAAAAGGACGCGCAGCTTGATTTAGCGGAGGCCTTGCCCAAATGAGCCTGCCACAAAAAATCGAACAGACCGTCGCCGTGCTGCAACAGGCCGCGCGCGATTTCGCGCCGGCTTGTTTTGCCAACAGCCTGGGCGCGGAGGACATGGTGCTGACCGACCTGATCGCCAAACACCAAGCGGATATCGAGATATTCAGCCTCGACACCGGGCGCCTGCCGCAGGAAACCTACGACCTGATGCAGGAGGTGCACAGGCTCTACGGCGTGCCGCTGAAAATCTATTTCCCGGACTGCACGGCGGTCGAGGAATATGTCGCGCAGAACGGCGCGAACGCTTTTTACGACAGCGTGGAATTGCGCAAGCGCTGCTGTTACATCCGCAAGGTCGAGCCGCTGAAGCGCGCGCTGGCTGGCAAACGCGCGTGGATCACCGGGATGCGCCGCGACCAGGCCGTCACGCGCGGCGGCCTGGAAGTGTCGTCGTTCGATGCGGATCACGGCTTGCAGAAATTCAATCCGCTGCTCGACTGGACGAATGCCGAGGTGTGGGAATACATCAAACAAAACGATGTGCCGTACAATAAGCTGCACGACCATTTTTATCCGAGCATCGGCTGCGCGCCGTGCACAAGAGCGGTGACTCCCGGCGAGGACATCCGCTCCGGCAGGTGGTGGTGGGAAAACCCGGAGAACAAGGAATGTGGCTTGCACGTAGGCAAGGCTTCGCAATTGAAATCATCATAGCCCCGTAGGTCGGGTTAGGCCATAAGGCCGTAACCCGACGTGGCGAATCGTC
>CAYGIF010000112.1:0-6747 GCA_964349865.1 uncultured Gallionella sp.
TCGTTGATGCTCTGGTAGCCGCCCAGCGCGGTCTGGATCGCGAACTGGCCGGGCACGTTGGAACACAGCCGCATCGAGGCCAGGATGGTCAGCCCGTTGATGTAATCCTGCGCGTGTTTCTTCTCGCCGGATACCACCATCCAGCCGGCGCGATAGCCGCAGGCGCGGTAGTTCTTCGACAGGCCGTTCATCGTGATGAACAGGATATCGTCGGCCAGCGAGGCAATCGAGGTATGCGTCGCGCCGTCGTACAGCATCTTGTCGTAGATTTCGTCGGCGAAGACGATGAGCTCGTGTTCGCGCGCGATCCGGATGATCTCTTTCAGAATGTCGTCGGAATACAGCGCGCCGGTCGGGTTGTTCGGATTGATGACGACGATGGCGCGCGTGTTCGGCGTGATCTTGCTGCGGATGTCGGCAATATCCGGCATCCACTCGTTCTGCTCGTCGCAGATATAGTGGCGCGGCGTGCCGCCCGCCAATGTGACTGCCGCCGTCCATAGCGGGTAATCCGGCGCGGGCACCAGCACTTCGTCGCCGGTGTTGAGCAGCCCCTGCATCGCCATCACGATCAGTTCCGACGCGCCATTGCCGATGTAGATGTCTTCCAGCCCGACGCCGGCGATTTTCTTGGCCTGGCAGTAGTGCATGATCGCCTTGCGCGGCGCGAACATCCCCTTGGAATCGGAATAGCCGGACGAATTCGGCATATTGAGGATCACGTCGCGCTGGATTTCTTCCGGCGCCTCGAAGCCGAACGGCGCGAGATTGCCGATGTTCAGCTTGATGATGCGCTGGCCCTCTTCCTCCATCTGCTTGGCGCGCTCCATCACCGGCCCGCGAATGTCGTAGCACACGTTGGATAGCTTGATCGATTTCAATATTGGTTTCACGGTTCACCTATGCGGGCGCGATAATCAGTAGTGGCTTAGACGCAGATTCTACGCGCCTTAGCCAATACTTAGCAGTTCCATCAATCGCGCCCCTACATGATAAAATTCTGCACGAAGCAGCAAGGGGCGCGATTTTACCCGTGCCGCCCCTGCACAGCAAATGCCATACGACATAGGAGAACTAGTCTTTGAAACTGCATCTGGCCAATCTCGGCGATACCAAATTGTTCACCGCCTACGGCGCGGATCATGTCATGGTCAACGGCAAGCGCCATGAGCGCAGCATCGTGGTGCTGGCGGAAGAGGTGCGCAGCGATTGGGATGCCGCCGGTTTCGATGCGCTGGACGAAACCTGTTTCGCCTATTTCCTCGCATTCAAACCGGACGTATTGTTGCTCGGCACCGGCGCGCAACAACGCTTCCCGCACCCGCGCCTGTACCGCGCATTGATCGATGCGGGCATCGGCGTGGAATGCATGACCACCCCGGCGGCGTGCCGCACCTATAACATCCTGGTAGCGGAAGGCCGCAAGGTGGTCGCGGCGATTTTGTTTTGATCCGTAGGGGCGCGATTCATCGCGCCCTCCCAATAAACTCTGGGCGTGATGAATCGCGCCCCTACAAACAATCTATGAGCCAATCCCTGAAAAACGTCATTAAACAAGCCGAGCAGATCATCCTCGGCAAGCCGCAGCAGATCCGCCTTGCCCTCGCCTGCCTGCTGGCGCGCGGCCATCTGCTCATCGAAGACATGCCCGGCGTCGGCAAGACCACGCTGGCGCAAGTGCTGGCGCGTACGCTTGACTTGCAGTTCCGGCGCATCCAGTTCACCAGCGACCTGCTGCCCACCGATATCCTCGGCGTATCGGTATACCAGCGCGAAAGCGAGAAATTCGAGTTCCACCCCGGCCCGATTTTCGCGCAAATGATACTGGCGGACGAAGTGAACCGCGCCACGCCCAAGGCGCAGAGCGCATTGCTGGAGGCGATGGAAGAGCAGCAGGTGACCATCGAAGGCACGACGCGCCCGCTGCCCGCGCCGTTCTTCGTCATCGCCACGCAAAATCCGCTGCACCAGATCGGCACCTTCCCGCTGCCGGAATCGCAACTGGACCGCTTCCTGATGCGCATCCAGATGGGCTATCCCGATGCGCTGGCGGAGCGCGGCCTGCTGTCCGGCGTAGACCGGCGCGAGATCATCGCCGGCCTCAGCCCGCAAATGGAAAGCGCGGAACTGCTGGCGCTGCAACAGCGCGTCAGGCAGGTATTCGTCTCCCCGGCGCTGCTCGACTACCTTCAGGCCATCCTGCGCCATACGCGCGAAGCGGCGCGTTACACGCACGGCCTCAGCCCGCGCGCCGGGCTTGCGCTGCTCTCCGCCGCGCGCGCCTGGGCATTGCTCGACGAGCGCGAAGCGGTCATCCCGGAAGACGTGCAGGCGGTATTGTCCGGCGTGGTCAGCCACCGCCTGCAGGCGGTCGGCGAATACCAGAAACAAAACAGCGATACGCTGGCGCGCGAGTTGATCGAGGCGGTGGCAATTCCGTGATCCCGGGTAATGCTAGAATGCGCAGCACCCATTTCCGAAAGGATGAATATGAACGAAATACTGTTTATCGTCGAAGAAGCGCCCGAAGGCGGGTTGATCGCGCGTGCACTGGGTGAATCCATTTTCACTGAAGCGGATGACGAGGCAAGTTTGCACCAACAGGTGCGCGACGCGGTGCATTGCCACTTTGAAGAGGGAAAAGCCCCGAAAATTATCCGCCTGCACTTTACCCGCGAGGAAGTTCTCGCCGTATGAAGCTGCCGCGAAACCTGTCCGGCGCGCAACTTATCAAGGCCCTGGAACAGTTGGGCTACCAGCCAACGCGACAAGCCGGCAGCCATGTGCGTTTGACTGGCCTACAGCCCAAAGAACACCATCTCACCATACCGCTGCATGACCCGTTAAGAATCGGCACCCTCGCGGCAATTCTTTCCGATGTGGCGGCACACCATGCCATGACACGGGAAATCTTGATCGCAAGGCTGTTCGGCAAATAATCGCAACCCCGTGCTCAACGCACTCAAACAACGCTTCAGCATCTGGCTGTTCCGCCCGAAAATAGAAAGCGGAACCGTCACACTCACGCAACGCCGCATCTTCATCCTGCCCACCCGGCAAGGCCTTGCGCTGGCCTTCATGCTGGTGCTGATGCTGCTCGGCGACATCAACTACAACCTCAGCCTCGGCTATGTGCTGACTTTCCTGCTGGCGATGATGGCGGTGATGTCCATGCTGCACGCCTTTCGCAATCTCGCGCACCTGGAGATCCGCGCCGGCCATGCCGATGCCGTGTTCAGCGGCGGGACCGCACAATTTGTGCTGCACTTCCACAATCACGGCAAGTTGCCGCGCTACCAATTGTGCCTGCGCAATGACGATGGCAACGTGACCAGTTTTGACGTGCCCGCCCGGCAAGACTGCGAAGTCGCGTTCCCTGTGCCCGCCATGCGGCGCGGCTGGCTATCCCTGGGCAAATTGACGCTGTACACCGAATTCCCGCTCGGCCTGTTCCATGCCTGGTCGTATCTGCATTTCGACACGCGCTGCCTGGTTTATCCCAAGCCCCTGGCCGGCGCGCCGCTGCCCTTCGGCACTGCACCGGACGGCGCAGGCAAGCGCAGCATCACCGGCGATGACGACTTCAGCGGATTGCGCAACTATGTGGCGGGCGACGCCCTGCCGCGCATCGCCTGGAAAGCGTTTGCGCGCGGGCAGGGCTTGCAGGTCAAGCAGTTTTCCACGCAGGTCGGCGAAGAATTGTGGCTGGATATTGCCGACACACCCGACCGCAACGACGAAGACAAACTGGCGCGCATGACGCGATGGGTGCTGGATGCCGAGGCGCAAGGGTTGCGTTACGGGCTGCGCCTGCCGGATGGCGAATTGCCGCCCGGCAACGGTGCGGCGCATCGCGATGAGTGCCTGCGCCGGATTGCGTTGCTCAATCTGCCGCAACAGATTCAATCATGAGCAAATCCCTCATCTACGGACTGTTAATGTCCATCCTGATGGTCACCGCACCGCATGCCAACCACCTGCCGCTGTGGGTCAGCGCCTTATGCGCCGCCTTGCTGGTGTGGCGCGCTTACCTCACCTACAGCGGCAACCCGCTGCCAAAACGCTGGCTGCTGATGGCGATCACCGTCGCCGGCGTGGGCGGCATCCTGATTACCTTCCACACGCTGTTCGGGCGCGAGGTCGGCGTCACGCTGCTGATCCTGCTCGCCACGCTGAAGTTCATGGAGCTGCGCAGCCCGCGCGATGCAATGGTGCTGATCTATCTCGCCTGCTTCATCATCATCACCAACTTCTTCTACTCGCAGAGCATTCCCACCGCGCTGTATATGCTCGCCACGCTGCTGGTCATCGTCACGGCCTGGATACACCTGCATGCGCAAACCGTCGCGCTCAAGCCCCGCGCGCGCATCGCGGCGACCCTGCTGCTGCAGGCCATCCCGCTGACGCTGGTGCTGTTCATCCTGTTCCCGCGCGTGCAGGGCCCGCTGTGGGGACTGCCGCAGGACGCCTTCGCCAGCAGCGGGCTGGACGACAAGATGGCGCCGGGCAGCTTGAGCCGCCTGATCCTGTCGGATGAAGTCGCGTTCCGCGTCAGCTATGCGGACAAGCCGCCGCGCCGCGAGCAAATGTACTGGCGCGGGCCGGTGCTGTGGCATTTCGACGGGCGCACCTGGACACCCGGCAAAACCGCATTCAGCGTCGCCCCGCAATTCACCGAAACCGGCCAGGCAATCGATTACAGCGTCACGCTGGAGCCTCACAACAAGACCTGGCTGTTTGCGCTCGACATGCCCGAGCGGATTTCCGTGCCCGCCAATCTCACCTACGATTTCCAGGTCGTGCAACAGGAGCCGGTGAAGGCGCGGCTGCGCTACGAGGCGCGCTCATTCTTGAGCTATCGCGCCAACCTGCGTGAAGCGGAGCGGCAAATCCAGCGCGCGCTGCAACTGCCGCCGTCGCTCAATCCGCAAGCGCTACGGCTTGCCGCGGACTGGCGCGCCAACGGTGCGAACGATGCAGCCGTGGTGCGCGCCGCCCTCGCCTATTTCAACCAGCAGAATTTCCAGTACACGCTGGAGCCGCCGCCGCTCGGCGTTCATGGCGTAGACGATTTCCTGTTTGAGACCAGGCAGGGATTCTGCGAACACTACGCCTCGGCATTCGTATTCCTGATGCGCGCCGCGCATATCCCGGCGCGCGTCGTGACCGGCTACCAGGGCGGCGAATTCAACGAGCTGGGCAACTACTACATCGTGCGCCAGTCCGATGCGCACGCCTGGGCGGAAGTGTGGCTGTCCGGACAGGGCTGGGTGCGCATCGACCCGACCGCGGCGATTGCCCCGGCGCGCGTCGAACGCGGCCTGTCCGCCGCCATACAGAACAACGCCGCCCTGCCGTTCATGGCGCGCAACCCGCCGCAGTGGCTGCTCAACCTGCGCCTGAACTGGGACACACTGGCCAACCAGTGGAACCAGTGGGTGCTGGGCTACAACAGCGAACGCCAGTTCGCCTTCCTGACCCGCCTCGGCATGGAATCCGTCACCTGGCAGAAATTGGCCATGAATATGGCGGCCGGCGTGGGCCTGCTGGTCGCGCTGTTCGCATTGTTCATGCTGCGCCACCTGTTCGCGCGCCGGCCGGATAAGGTGCAGGCGGCATGGCTCAAACTGTGCCGCAGATTGGCGAAAGCCGGCCTGCCACGCGCCGCGCATGAAGGCGCGCAGGACTACGCCGCGCGCGTCGCCGCCGCGCGCCCGCAGCTTGCCGATGCGGTGCGCGACCTTGCATCGCGCTACAGCGCGTTGCGCTACGGTGCGGTGCAAAACGAGCAAGCGCAACGGGAATTCATCAGCCACATTGCAAAATTCCCGTCATTTCCGCGCACCTTGTAGGGGCGTATGGCCGGGAAGGTTACAGCGCGATGCTATAATTCGCGCCACCTCCATTGAACACAGCCATCATGCTCATCACCCGCCGCCTGGAATTCGATGCCGGACACCGCATCCCCAACCACAACAGCCAATGCAAACATCTGCACGGGCACCGCTATGCCATCGAAATCACGCTGTCCGGCGACATCATCACCAATGAAGGTCAATCCGAGCAGGGCATGGTGATGGATTTCTCCGATGTGAAGCGTATCGCCAATGAAAAACTGGTGGACGGATGGGATCACGCCTTCCTCGTATATCGCGGCGATGGCGCCGTATGCGATTTTCTCGCCAGCCTGCCGGGGCACAAGACAGCTATTCTCGATGCCGTCCCGACCGCAGAAAATCTCGCGCAAATCGCGTTCGATATTCTCGACCCCGCTTACCGCGACACTTACGGCAACCGCCTGCGCCTGGAAAGAGTCCGCCTCTACGAAACCCCCAACAACTGGGCAGACTGCGTGCGCGATTAGGCGTTTTTCTGGACACACCACGCGCCTTGGTTCAAAATGCGCGGCCTCGGAGGGCTGGCAGAGCGGTTGAATGCACCAGTCTTGAAAACTGGCAAGGGTTTGCGCCCTTCGTGAGTTCGAATCTCACGCCCTCCGCCAAGACACAGTTTCAATCAATCTCAAATAATCTCATAAACCCGCATGGCGTAAGGCTTTAGCGGGTTTTTTAATGCTCAGGCGGTATCAGGCAATCTCACCAAAGCTTGCGTTATTTGACGGTATCCTAGAGAGTATACCGTCACTTTAAAAAGCCGATACCGTCAAAGGAGCAATCATGGCATTAACTGAGTGACCTTCCCCCGAAAAATAGTCTTCCAAGGGTGACGTAAAATTAACGTTACTTT
>CAYGIF010000113.1:0-6720 GCA_964349865.1 uncultured Gallionella sp.
GGTTCAGGTCCGTGTGCCGCAAGGTGTGGAGGTTCGAGTCCTCTTCTGGGCACCATCGAACATTACGAAAGCCGCACCAATTCTTGATTTCAAGTAGGTGTGGCTTTTTTATATGCCAAAAACTATGCCAAACGGATTTCATTAAGTAGTAGGCTCTCCAAACGCTGCGCATTCTAACTTAAGTCTGATTTTCTTATCCCGCTAAAAACCAAAGCGGCTTGAAGATTTGCTGGGTTGCAATCAAGCAAAGTTATTTACCCCGCATATCATCAAGAAACTCCGAAGCAGGCGCGACACTGGTCACCAGCAAATGATCCCTTGCCCGCGTGCAGGCGACGTACAGCAGGTGGCGCTCGGTGTCGTACACCTCTTGCAGATCGGCATCGTCACCGACCGTCTCGATGCGTTCCTGCAAAGGGATGATCTCATCGTCACAGGCCATCACCACGACGGCACGAAATTCCAGTCCCTTGGCGAGGTGCATGGTACTGATTGAGACATGGCCGCTGAGGGTCTCGACGTGTTCATCGAGAATCTTGAATGGCAAACCCGCTGCCTTCACTGCTGCCTGCGCCCGTTCCAGTTGAGCTTCGGATCGGACGAATACGCCAAACTCGTGCGGTAGAACACCCGACTTGGCCTGCTCCGCAATCCAATTGCCGACGGCCTTGATTTCCTCGCCTTCGTCCTTGAATGTGTAAATTACTGGCGGCGGGCCGTTGAATACTGAAACGGTGTCGCTGCGATCCTCGGAGTTGCCATCCACGTCGCTGACTACTGGGCCGAGCAGGCGATCAGCCTGCGTGCGAATTTGGTGCGAGGTGCGGTAATTGACGCGCAAGGTGCGCGACCGCCCACGAATGTCCACTCCGATGCCCTTCCATGAGAATGGCTGCTGGAAGATGCGTTGCCCGAGATCACCTGCGAAAAAAAGTGCATTTGGCCGACCGCCACCCAAGGCGGCAAAGAAGCGAAGATGGGCGACGCCTACGTCCTGCGCCTCGTCCACGACCGCGAAGTCGAACACCACATTCTTGTTGGAGGAAAGGGCTGCGGCCAGTGCGGTGAATAGCTGCGCGTGCGTAATCAGCTTGCGCGCCTGCAATCCGGCGCGCACGCGCTCGAAGATCGACCATAAGACCACGCGCTGTGCTTCCGGCAACCGGGTTTTTCTGCCGAGGCGCGCAACATCGCGGTACGCATCCCAGCTATCCAATTGCCACGCATCCACCACCTGTTCCCATTCCGTGAGCAGAAAATGCAGGCCAAATTTGTGACCACCCACGGCACTGGCAGACCCCTTCAGCAACTCGCGGACAATCTCGCGGCTGGCAATCGTCGCCTGCCCGATGTGCGCCTTGTAGAGCCGCAGGCCGATGGCATCGAGCGAATGAACATCTATGCGTTCCGCAAGGCGCGGCTCATTGCCCAACAGCCGCTTCAGCTTGGTGTGCAGCGCACTCGCCAGCGTGTCGGAAAATGTGGTCAACAGGACACGGGCTTCGGGATGTGTGCGCGCCAGATAAGCAGCACGGTGCAATGCCACGATGGTCTTACCAGTGCCAGCAGAGCCGGAGATACGCGCCGGGCCGGTGTAGTCGCGCTCCACCCATTGCCGTTGCTCGGGGTGCAGGAAGACCGTCCACTTTTCCCAAGGAAAATCGAGCGCGCGCTGCAACTCCTCCACATTGGTCATCACGCGGAAGCGGCGCTGTGCATCAGGGTGATCGAAAGGGTTCGCCGTTGCCACCGCTGGCTTGGACACGCGGGGCTTGCCACCCGTCGCCAGTTCCAGCAGTGCCTCTGCCGCCTCGGCGGGCAGGTGGTCGCACAAGGCCAGCAACGTGTCCTCGGTCACACTCTTCACATCGATCAGCCACTCGGCAGGCACACCATAGCCGAGCAGTTCATCATCGGTGCGGTCGGCAAATAGGGGGTTCAGGGCGGTCGCTGGCTTTGGTGCGAGAACAATTTCCGTCTGCACATAAACCGGCACCACGATTTCCTGCACCGTCTCGCGTATCTCGACCAACTGCGCGGCGCCCGTCTTCGGGTGCGTCTCCAGCTTGCGCCGTTCCGCCCAGTCATACGCCTTGTCGTGGTGATCCACATAGCACAGCAACAGGCTGGCATCGGTCTTGTGGACGATCAAACGAATATCCATATTCACTTTGACTGACCAGAAATTCTTGTCTCGCGCCTTGTCCAGCTTGTGGAAACCCAAGCCCGGATTGGCAGGATTGACCTGCAAGTCGAACGCCGTTGTCTTGGCGGATTTCTGCTCGTCGCCGGTGAGTTTGGCGAGGCTGTCGGTGAAGGTGTCGGCGATGCGGAATTCCATCAGTCTTCCTTCCCCGGCGTTTTGGCGGGCAACTGCTTCACCATCTGGTCAAAGTCCGACTCGAAGCTCTGGTCGTCCAATACGCGGAACTTGCCGAACTCCTGCTCAGCGTGTACCTTGGCTAACTCAGCCGACACCTTGCCTGCACCTTGCAAAATCTCGCGGTCGTTCAGCGTCAAGAAGCCTTCCAGTTTGCTGATCCAGTCCTGCATAGTCATGGCGATGCGCCGCATCGCCTGACCTTCGGCAAAAATCAAATACTGTTCTGCCAGATTGTTGAGGGCGCGCAGCTCTTCCTCGTTCAGGTAATTCTTGGCGATGCTCACATCGGCCTTGCGAATGCGCGCCCCCTCCCAATTCGTCAGCCCCATGTTCGGCTGATGGATCAGCAGGCCATGGCATTTTCTCAAATCGCTTTTGTGCCTTTTCCAGGAAGTCGATTCTTTCGCCATAGCTCTTGTGCGCCCATGGAAGGCCTTCGGACACGTTGCCGTAAAACCCAGCATTTGCCTCAAGGCTGCAAAAAAACGGTGGCACATTCAGCTTGTCGCATTGATCTCGTAACTGCTGAAGAAACACGACATCGTGAGTGAAAATCAAAACCTGTCTTTGCTTTGACTCCACCGCTAATCGACTTGCGACTCTGCCTCGGCGTCTGTGATCCAGTGATGAAACAGGGTCATCAAAAACGATACCGCACGCATGATTTGCAAGTTTCAATTCTGCGAGAAATGATCCCAGTGCAATGGCTCGCTGCTCACCTTCACTGAGTATGTGTTCCAGTTTGTTTGCTGTCGGAAGGTCAAGAAGTAATTGGTGTTTAATTTTCCCTTTGTCATTTCGGTCTTTAAGCTTGGTTTGTATATGCCCTATTCGCAGAGTGCGGGAGCGGTTTACTTGTTAGTGGTCAATTATAATGCGAGTTAAAAATTGGCAGCAGCGTAACCAATTATTTTCTAGGTTTGACTGCGGTGTTAGTTATGACAAAGATGGCTTTGAAACGTCCAAGTCAGAAGATGTTGCAACATTCTTAGCGCAGCATCTTCCGGGAAAAATCGTGCTGGATACCTTCACAGGCATTGGCGGTTCAGCGATAGCTTTTGCTCGCGAAGGCAAGCGGGTGGTGACCATCGAAATCAATCCTGAGCGGTCGAGCATGGCTGCGCACAATGCGGCAATTTATGGTGTCGAAAAACAAATTGAATTTGTCGTTGGCGACAGCATGAAGCTCTGGAAGCAGTTCGATTTCGATGCAGCCTATTTCGATCCTCCTTGGGGTGGAGTCGGCTACGAGAAACTTGATTCTTTACACTTTGCCTCTTTCAAGCCAAACATCCTGCCACTAATTAAATCGCTGGTTGCTCAGGGCAAGCACGTCGCAGCAACTTTGCCCTTAAATTTTGACTTGAACGAGTTAAAACAGATTCGCCGACACGCTCATCTTTATTTCAACGGCCAATATGGAAAGCCATATTGCATCCATTGTGTATGGCGTGCGGATGCGGATTAAGAATATGCACTAAATTTTGTAAAAAGTTGGGCGGAATTTTTTCGCCCAACTCTTCCACCCGCTAACCCCCCGTATTTCGCCGCTCTCCGCGCCTGATCCTGCGCTGCACTCCCCGTGTCGCAGCCTTCCATGCAATTCCCAACTCGTTAATTTGTATCGCAAAGCCTCGCCTGCGCTGGGCATTGTCCGGGCGTTTTATCGCCCAAATCGCCCACCTACGCTCGCCTCAGCAATTTTGCTATTACCAAAGAGGTGCCAACATGACACATACCATCCAGCGGCTTCCCGCCGTTAAATCAGAATCCGGTCTTTCCCGTTCGACCATCTACCTGCGCATCACTCAAGGCTTATGGACTAAGCCTGTCAGCCTCGGGCCTCGGGCAGTTGGTTGGCCGTCTGGTGACGTGGCGGCAATCAATGCGGCGCGCATTGCCGGTAAGTCTGACGATGAAATCCGCGCCTTGGTGGTGAAGCTGGAAGCCGACCGCAAAGCTGCGGCTTGAGGGGGTTGCCATGACTGAGCTGACAGTTTCCAACACCGAGCCGGATGAAGCCGGTAAAGGCGGCGAAGGCGGTGTTTTGATGCTGACGAATGCCGATTTTGTCGCTGCGGTGTTTCCGCAGTTTCCCGAGGGCGCGTTTGCTGCGGTCTGTTCCAAGGCCGGTGATCCCGGCGTGGGCGGATGGTCGGCAAGCCGTGCCGATGCAGTAATCGCAAATCTTGCCTCCGGGAATAACAACTTCGTCGGGTGTTCGAGTTTCTATCCCGGCGAGGATGGTTCATTCAAGGCGCGCAAGGCGCAGTTTGCCGCGTGTCATTTTTTGATGCTCGACGATCTGGGCAGCAAGGTGCCATTGGAGCGGCTGTCCGGTTTTGAGTTGTCCTGGCTGATCGAGACCAGCCCCGGCAATCATCAGGGCGGAATTATTCTCGCTGATCCGATTGCCGATGGCGATGTGGCCGTGCGGTTGCTCAATGCGGTGATCGACGCGGGGCTGTGCGATGCGGGTGCGACCGGGCCACTAAGCCGCTGGGCACGGCTGCCTGTCGCGATCAATGGCAAACCAAAATATGCTGACGATTCTGGCGCACCGTTTCACTGCCGCCTGGTTGAATATCGCCCCGACAAGCGCCGCACGCCGCAAGAGATTGTGGATGGCCTGCAATTAGAACTGGCACCGGCTGGGCGACCGAAGAAGGAAGCCAAGTCCGCTGCGGACAATCCACGCAGCATAGGCAACGAGGCCGACGAGGTGTTGACACCCAAGGCTGCGGAGAATCCGGTGGTGAGTGCGCTCAAGGCGCGCGGGCTATACAAAACCCCGTTGGGGTCGGGCAAGCATGATGTCAGTTGTCCGTGGGCGCAGGAGCATACCGACGGGCTGGACACTGGCGCGGCATATTTTGAACCGGACGAGCTGTATCCCTTGGGCGGATTTTGTTGCCAACACTCGCACCGCGAGAAATTTCACATCCGGCAGTTGCTGGAATTTCTGGGTGTGCGCAACGCCGAGGCGCGACACAAGCCGGTGATCCGTGTGGTCGCCGGTGATCTGCATCGCGTGGTGGACGCGGCGGAAAAAGAGTTGGCGAATCGCGGCAGGCATTATCAGTCTGGTGGTTTGATCGTGTCGGTTTCGACTGATCCGACTTCGGGCGACCCTTGCATCGTGCCAACCAGCGCACCCGCGCTCACGCGGGAGTTGTCGGTCACAGCGAGCTGGGAACAATTCGATGGGCGCGCGAAAGATTGGGTGCGCTGTGATCCACCGACGAAGCACACCGCCATTCTTTACGACTCGCAGAGTTTCCATCACTTGCCACCGCTGGCAGGCGTGGTGAGACAACCCTATTTTCGTGAATCGGACGGCGTGCTGATTACTCACGCGGGCTATGATAAGACCTCGCAGCGCTTCGGTGTTTTTGATGCGCGTGAATTTGTCATACCTGAACCGACACCCGAGGCAGCACGAGCGGCGCTCATTCTGCTGGAAGAACTGCTCACCGAGTTTCACTTCGTTGCGCCCACCGACAAGGCCGCTGCGCTTTCGGCCATCTTCACCGCTGTGGTGCGCCCCACGCTGGCGTATGCGCCCGGCTTCCACGCGAAAGCGCCGGTCTTCGGCAGCGGTAAAACTTATCTGTGCGAGCTGATCGGCGCATTCGCCGGGCCTGCCGGAAATGCCAAGGTGAGTTATCCGACTACATCGGAAGAAGCGACCAAGGTGATTCTTTCTCTGCTGCTGACCAGCCCGGCGGTGATTGAGTTTGACGATATGGACACCGACTGGATTCCACACGGCACGATCAAGCGAATGCTGACTGCCGAGCAGATTACCGACCGGATTCTGGGGGTGAGCAAGACGGCGACGGTCAGCACGCGAACTTTATTTTTGGGTTCAGGAAATAACGTCGGCCCGGTGCGCGACTTGCTGCGGCGCGTATTGACGATACACATTGACCCACGCTGCGCAACACCGGCGACGATGACTTACAAAAACTATCCGGTCGATAAGGTGCGCAAGCAGCGCGGGCTATATGTGGCGGCGGTGCTGACTATCATCCTGGCATGGCGCAAGGCCGGATCGCCGCGCGCCGACGTGGAAAGCATTGTCACCTTCGGCGGTGCATGGTCGGACTATTGCAGGCATCCGTTGATGTGGCTCGGGCAACCTGACCCGGCCACGGCGCTGCTGGAACAGGTCAAGCATGATCCTGACGGTGATGCACTCGCCGGGCTGATGGCGGAATGGCGGGCTGCATTCAGCTCAACACCGGCGACGGTGCGCAAGGCCGTTGAGCGGGCTGAACTGGGGCACACCGACCTGCTCGATGCGATGCGCGAATTTCCGGTCGAGGAAAAAGGTT
>CAYGIF010000114.1:0-6711 GCA_964349865.1 uncultured Gallionella sp.
CCGGGTTATTTCTTCGAGCGCCGCCTCCATGCCCAGGCCGGGGCGGTAGGGGCGGTTGGCCGACATCGCCTCGACCACGTCGGCCACCGCGAGGATGCGTGCCTCCAGCGCGATCTGCCCATCCTTGAGTCCCTGCGGATAACCGGAACCGTCCAGCCGCTCGTGATGCTGGCGCACCATGTCGGCCACCGGCCACGGAAAGGCAATCCCCTTCACGATCTCATAACCGGCTTCGGCATGAACCTCGATCAGGCCAAGCTCGATGTCGCTGAGGCGTCCCGGCTTGCCCAGGATTTCCGCCGGCACCGAGATTTTGCCGAGGTCGTGGATCAGCCCGCCGAAATGGATGCCTTCGATCGCCTCGCTGGCCAGCCCCATCTCTTTCCCGATGGCCGCTGCCAACTGCGCCACGCGGCGCTGGTGGCCGGCGGTGTAGGGATCGCACTGCTCCAGCGTGGCGGCTATCGCGCCGATGGCATTTTCCAGTGCTTCCTTGAGACGGATGCCTGCCCCCAAGCTCTCCTCCTCCATATGCTGGCGCTTGATCTCCGCTCCTGCCCGGGCGGCAATGATTTCAAACACTCCCTGTGTCATCGGCGG
Source organism: uncultured Gallionella sp. (assembly GCA_964349865.1). Taxonomy (GTDB): domain Bacteria; phylum Pseudomonadota; class Gammaproteobacteria; order Burkholderiales; family Gallionellaceae; genus Gallionella. The sequence goes on from CAYGIF010000114.1 coordinate 601, forward strand.
CAGAACGAGTTTGTGCCGGGAGATGGCGCACAGCACGCCGATGGCCTTGCCGTTATTGTCCCGTATCGGCGTGCCGACATAGGCTTCCGCGCCCATGTCTGACAAATCTTTGTCCGATGGAAACAACTGGCAGACCCCTTCCGGGTATGCGCAGTAACCCTTATGGGCGACGTTGTTGCAGGGGGTGCCGGGCAGCGCGTATTCGTAATGTTCTATTGCTTGGCCGTCGAGTTGCATGGCCAATGCCCGCACCCTGTTGCCATCCTCCAACTCGCCGATGATGACGCACTCCGCGCCAAGCCATGCGCTCAAGCTGCGCACCGTTTCATGGAAAAACGCCGCTCCGACGTTTGCCGCCGCAGTCCCAACGAGGGCACGGAACGCGGTCTCCGTCTGCTTGTGCTCGGTGATGTCGCGGATGATTGCGGTGAAAAAATGGTGATAGTTGGCTTTCCATTGCGACAGCGAAAGCTCCAGCGGGAACTCGCTGCCGTCTTTGCGCAGCCCGACAAGCTCTACGGTGTTACCGATCACATGCGGCACTCCGCCTGCCGCCACCCTCGCCAGGCCTTCGCTATGCAGCTTACGGAATCGTTCCGGCATCAACACCGTCAGGGGCTGACCGTTGACTTCGGCCTCGGTATAGCCGAACAACCGTGCCGCAGCTCCGTTCCAGCCTATGATGTTGCCAGCATCATCAGCAGTGATGATGGCATCGACGGCCGACGCGGTGATTTTGCGGAATTTCTCTTCGCTCTCCTGCAATCTCAGTTCGATCAGCTTGTGATCGGCAATCTCGTACCGAAGTTTTTCATTGGTGCTCGACAGGTCTGCCGTGCGCTGTTTAACCAGAACTCCCAGCTCGTCATGGGATTTTTGTAACGCACCCTCAAATTCCCTTCGTTCTGTGGCCCAACTGCGCGCCGACCTTGCGGTAAAAAACCAGATCGCCAGCAATACCAGAATACCCGCGATGTTTGCGGCCGCAGATAAGTCAGCCAGGTAGTGAAGATGCCGTTGCTCCATTTCAATAAAAGCCATCATCGCATCGGCAGTTTTTTTCATGCCGTCCGCGTAAACTTTTTTCAATCGCAGGTATTCGGCGCCGGTCAGCAGCGCCGTTGCCTCTTGCCGTTTGCCCTGATGCGCCAACGCGAAAGCCTGGAGTTCAATTTTTACCAGCGCGAGGTTCGCTGCATCCGTCGCCTCTATATGCGGGGCTATTTCAGCTTGCGGCAGATCGGCTCTTACGTGATTGATGACAGCCGTCAGTTGCGCATCGAACTGGTCATATCTATTTTCGTAGCTGAAATCTCCGGTTGCCGCAGCCAAGCGCGCCGACATCGTCAGCATTTCGTCAAACAGCATGATGCGGCCGATATCTTCTGTCACATGTGCCCGCTTGTCTGACAGTTCTTGAAAGCGGTGGTGCATCTGCCACGCCTGCCACCCGCTAAAAGCGACGGTCAACAGGCTGAGCACAAACGCGGCCGCGAACAGTCGCAGTGGAAAGCCTGGCTTGTTTGAGTGGTTTTGCTGAATCGGCATGCTGCTGTTCATGGCGCATCCTGAAAATGCAGTTGGCAAAAAATATTATTCAATGCGTCGGGTTGCTCTTGCAGGCGCGAATAAATTCGCACCTGCTTTATCACTCTCCATGCTGGATCAGCCTGTGGTTGCATAGCCCGGCTGTTTGATGACACGCAAACACGCATCCACCACGGCGGGGTCGAACTGGGTGCCGCGTCCCTGGGTCAGCATATCGAGCGCCGCGTCCATCTTCAGAGCGGCACGGTAGGGACGGTACGCTATCATCGCCTCCAGCACATCGGCCACCGCCAGGATGCGCGCCTCCAGTATGATCTGCTCGCCCTTTAGCCCCTGCGGATAGCCGGAGCCGTCCAGGCGTTCGTGGTGCTGCAGCACCATTTGCGCCACTGGCCAGGGGAAGGGAATATCTTTCACGATCTCGAACCCGTTCTGGGTGTGCTGCTTGACCAGCGCATACTGCAGCTCGCTCAGCTTGTCCGGCCGGTTGATGATTTCGGCGGGTACGGCCACCGTGCCGATGTTATGCAGCAGCGCACCGAAGTGGATGCCTTCCACCTGCTGCGGCGTGCAGCCCATCCCGGCGGCGATGGCTGTCGCGAGTTTCGCGACGCGCTGCTGGTGGCCGGCGGAGTACGCATCGCGCTTTTCCAGCGTCAGGGCGATGGCGGTGATGGTCTGCTCCAGAACCCGGCGTAGCTCGGCGGCGGAGCAGTCGCGCTCGGCGCGCGTGCGCAGCGTGACAATACCGTAGGCGATATCGCCGGCCAGCTCTTCCATCAGCTTGAGCTCGGCGGCGTCGAACGCTTCAGGGGTTGATGAAAACACCGTCAGCACACCGCAAAGACGGTCATTGTTGATGAGCGGCAGGGCCAGCCCGGCTTTGATACCCAGCCCGGCCAGTTTTCCCAGGTTGTATTCCACACTGCCGTTGTACATCTTGGTTTGGCGCGCCTGCTGAGCGGTAAGGGTCAGATTGTGGCGGATATTCTCCAGGTCGCGCTCCGACTCGGCAAGGCTCTGGCTGATGGCGCTGCTACCAAAGTGATAAACATAGTTAGGAATACTTTCCGGTTCCTCGCCGGGAAAGGATACTTCGGCAAAGAGGTGCTCCCCGATCTCGACGATGTGGCGGCAGATGCTCTGGAACAGTTCTTCCTCGGTTCTGGCATGCACCAGCGCGCCGTTGCAGGCGGAGAGGGTGCGCAGCGCGCGGTTCACACGCACCAGATTCTGCTTCTCCAGCAGCAGTTCGGCGGTGCGCGCGCGCACCTTCTCGTCCAGGCTATCGTTAAGCAGATTGAGTTGATTCTGGATGCGCATCAATTCCTGATTTAGATTCAGGCTGTTCTCATACACCGAGAGCAACAGGTTCGCCATCTGCTGGCCACCGACGGCGATGTTGTAGTTTTCACCACCGCACTCCAATTGGATTTTTCGATGTTCTTCTGCAAGTTTTCTGGGTAACGGGTTGGCCAGCAGGGAATTGATACGGCCCAACAGAATGTCCTCGACATAGGGCTTGGTAATATAGCTGTCGGCGCCGACACCGAGCGCCCTGACGATGTCTTTCGGTTCGGACAGCATCGTTACCAGGATTACCGGCGTGCTCCACAGTTTTTCGTCGAGCTTGATGGCGCGGCACAACTCATAGCCGTTCATCAGTGGCATCTGGATGTCGCTGATCACCAGCGCGCAGGGATGCTCGCGCAAGGCTTGCAATCCCTCCTCGCCGTTTTTCGCTATGGGCGGCACCTGGTAACCGGCCCGCACCAGAATGCGGCGCAACATCTCGGCCTCCACCGGGCTGTCCTCGACGATCAGAATTTCCGGCGGCGCGCCGGTTGGTGTGGTTTGCTCAGTCATTTTTTATTCCTTATTTTTCGCCTTGCACAGTTTTACTCTCTCATCTCCCGAGGATTGAAGATTGCCTTCTCGTTCGCCTCCTCTCCCGCTTGCGGGAGAGAATTGAGGAGAGGGGTTCTCTCGGGAGATGAGCCGGGGGAGAGGGAAAGCGTCAAGCGTATCTGTTCCAACACACCCTCCAACTGCTGCATGACTTCGTTGTTCCAGAAACGCAGCACCGTATAGCCTTGGCTGCGCAACCACGCATCCCGATGCTGATCATATTCCACCTGTTCAGCATGTTGTCCGCCATCGAGTTCAATAATCAGCCGCCGATCCCCGCACACAAAATCTACAATATAGCGGCCCATGGGTTTTTGCCGCTTGAACTTTAACCCCATGAAGCGGTGCGCCCGCAGGTGATACCACAGCCGCTGCTCAGCTTCAGTCTGGTTGGTGCGAAGAGACTTGGCATTGCTTAGCATTTTTGCTTCGCCCATCACCCTCTCCCCCAGCCCCTCTCCCACAAGTGGGCGAGGGGAGCAAAACGGCGGCCTTCAACTTGCCGAACTTTGTGGCTAAACCGAACTTTGTGGCTAATCAGAAAAGCAAAATACCCACCTCTAATCAGAAAGGCAAAATACTCCCCTCTCCCGCTTGCGGGAGAGGGGCCGGGGGAGAGGGTGCGCACTGGGAAATCTGGTTTTCTCAACGGTTTTTCCTCTCCCTAATTTCTCCCGCAAGTGGGAGAGGGTACTGCTAAACTTTGCGACTAATCAGGTTAGCTTTTGTCCCCATTCCGCATTCGTCCTACCAGCGCCTCCAGCGCCGGCGCAATCTGTTCCAGCGGCAGTATATGCTGCACCGCGCCCAGTTCCACCGCCTGCTTGGGCATACCGTACACCGTGCTGCTGGCCTCGTCCTGGGCAATCGTGATGCCGCCGGCGGCGGCGATGCTCGCCATGCCGTCGGCGCCGTCGCGTCCCATTCCGGTCAGCAGTACCCCCACCGCGCCGGCGCCGAAACAGCGCGCGGCGGCGCGCATCGTGACGGTCACCGAGGGGCGATGTCCGTCGAGAGGCGCTGCCGGGGAAAGCGCGAAGCGTTCACCGCCGTTATCCAATTCCAGATGCGCGTCTTCGGGCGCGAAATAAACGGTCCTCGCTTGCGGCGTCTCGCCGTGCACTGCCTTGCGCACCGGCAGCGGGCAGACTTCGGCCAGCCACATCACCATTTCGGACAAGAAGCTGCTGCCGATATGCTGGACGCACACCACCGGCAGCGGGAAAGTGGCGGGCAGGCTTCCCAGAATTTCGCGCAAGGCTTGCGGCCCGCCGGTGGAGGCGCCGATCACCACCATGCGCGGCTGGAGTTGCGGGCGTGGTATCGCGGCAGGCATGGGAACAGGCTTGGCGGCAGACGCGTTATTGTGCCGCCGGAACACCCGTACCCCGGACAGGATGCGTATCTTGCTGGCCAGTTCATTGGCCAGCTTGTCCAGATTGGCGCCGAGAATGTCGCGCGGCTTGGGCAGAATATCCACCGCTCCCGCTTCGAGCAGCCGGAACACGTTGGGCGAACCCGGTTCCACCGACACGCTCACCACCAGGATCGGGCGCGGATAGTTGTCCATCGCCGCGCGGGTGAATTCCAGCCCGTCCATCACCGGCATGTGCAGATCGACGCAGACCACATCGGGATTCAATGCCGGCAGCAGGTCGAGCGCCTCCCTGCCATTGGCGGCGGTACCCACCACCTGTATCTCCGGAAAGCGGGACAGCATGCGTTGCAGGATATGCAGCACCAGCGGGGAATCGTCTATCAGCAGGACGCGGATCATGTTATCGCCTCATGTGAGTTAGCTCGGTGCATCGCACCCCCTCCCCAACCCTCCCCCGCGCTGCGCGCAAGGGTGGGGGCTACAACTCCTTCCCCCGTTCACGGGGGAAGGTTGGGATGGGGGCGTGAAGGGAGCAAACAATCTCAAAATCATATCCCAATCAACCTTTGCAAAGTTTCCAGCAGCACGCGCTGGTCGAACGATGGTTTTGGAATGTAGGCATTGGCGCCCGCCTCCAGCCCGCGCCGCTTGTCTTCGTCGGAAGAAAGCGTGGTCACCAGGATCACCGGCAGGTCTTTGTAGCGCGGTTCCTGGCGGATGCGGGCGGTGAGGGTCAGGCCGTCCATGTTGGGCATCACGATGTCCGATACCACTGCGGCGAAAGGGCGGCGGCCAAGCGCATCGAGGGCATCCACCCCGTCCACGGCGGCGACCACCTCGTATCCGGCATCTTCGAGAATGCGTTTTTCCATCGCGCGCACCAGCGCCGAATCCTCCACAAGTAGAATGCGGAGTGCGGATTTCGGAATGCGGATTGGTAAACCATTCGATTGTGTAGCCGTTCCTGATTCCGCAATCCGCAATCCGGATTCCGCAATCGTTTTTTTGGCTGTGCGCAGCAGATCGGCGGGATTCAGCACCGCGCAAATTTCCCCGCTGCCCAAAATGGCCATGCCGGAAACATTGCGCACCCGCACGAGCGGTGCGCCCAGCGGTTTGGCGACCACTTCTTCTTCGTCCAGCAGCTCGTCCACCCGCAACCCCAGCAGTTCATCGCCTAACTGGAGCACGATGCACACCGTCTGGCTGCCCCCACCCCAGCCCTCCCCCGCGCTACGCGCAAGGGAGGGAGATCGCGGGGTCCACGTCTCGTCAAG
>CAYGIF010000115.1:0-6689 GCA_964349865.1 uncultured Gallionella sp.
TCGACGGCGACACGGCGATGAACCCGTTCAGCTATCCGGCCGCATTGCGCGCGGCGGGCGCGGTGGTGCTGGGCGTCGATCTGGTGATGGCGGGCAAGGCCGAGAACGCCTTTTGCAACATCCGCCCGCCCGGCCACCATGCCGAGCGCGCGCGCGCGATGGGCTTCTGCATCTTCAATAACGTCGCGGTCGGCGCGGCGCACGCGCTGGCGCAGCACGGCTTGAGGCGCGTCGCGATCGCGGATTTCGACGTGCATCACGGCAACGGCACGGAGAACATTTTTCACGACGAGCCGCGCGTGATGCTGTGCTCCACCTTCCAGCATCCGTTCTACCCCTATTGCGGCGCCGGCAGCGGCAACGAACATATCATCAATGTGCCGCTCGCCGCCGGGACAGGCGGGGAAGGGTTCCGCGCTGCGGTGACCGAGCACTGGCTGCCCGCGCTGGAACGTTTCCAGCCCGAGTTGCTGCTGATCTCGGCCGGATTCGACGCGCACCGCGACGACGACATGGCGATGCTGCGGCTCACCGAAGCGGACTATATGTGGGTGACGGAGACGTTGAAATGCATCGCGGAAAGATACGCGCAAGGCCGCATCGTATCGGTCCTGGAAGGCGGCTATGAATTGCCTGCGCTGGGGCGCAGCGCGCTGGCCCATATCAAGGTGCTCAGCGGCTTGTAATTTTCTTTCTGGCCACCCTTTGAAATAACCGGATTTTTCCGCTCTGTTTCCCGCTTTGCCCGCTACCCGAACTGCTATCTTGACGGCGTAGTAATGGGTGCGATCGCGCACCGGCCAGCACAAGGGAGCAGCGCCATGTCAAAACCAGCCGTCATCCGCTTAGTCAGCAACGACAACGAGGAATATATCGCCGAATCGCAAGCCATCCAGGAGGCGAGAGCGCGCCTGGAGGCCGAAATGCAGGCGGACATCTCCGCGCAGGCGCGCGCCCGCGCCGAGGCGCATGCGCGGGCGGTGGCGCAGGCGCGCGCGCGAACCGAGGCGGAGCTGACCGTGCTGATCGAGGCCAACTGCAAGGATGAGGCGAGGCTTGCGGAAATCGTTCAGGCCAAGCTGGAGACAGAGAAAAAGCTGGCGCAAGAGTTGCAGGAGAAGCTGGCTTGCGAGCTGCGGATTCAGGAAGAAAACCAGGCGAGGCTGCGCGCCGAGCAACAGGCGCAGGACGAGCTGAACCAGCGCCTGCAACAGGAGCAATTCGCCCGCGCCGCCGCCGAGAGCAAGACCAAGGCGGAACGCGAGCTGGCGGCGCTGATCGAGCAGCAACGCAAGGCGGAGCATGACGCCCGGCTGCGCGCCGAAGCCGAAATCCATTCCATTCAGACGGCCATCGCGGAAATAACGGTTCGTGCCGAGCAGGCCAGCGCGGAGCGCCGCGCAGCGGAGCAGGCGCAAAAAAATCATGCCGAGGAAAAGCTGCGGCTGGAATCCCGGTTGCGCGATGCGGCTGTGCAGCGTGCCGAAGCGGAAGCGGAAGAGGCGCGCCTCGCGAAGCGCCGCGCCGAGGCCGAGCAAGCCGAGTTGGAGAAAGTCAGCAAGCGCGTCGAGGCCGAACAGCGCGCCGCGCAGGCGGCGGAGAATCGCGGCAGGATGGAACAGGAGTTTGCCAAGCTTGCCCAGGAAAAAGAATCGACGGATCAGGCGATCACACGCACCATAGAAGAGAAAATTAACAAGGAGCAGCAGGTCGTCGCGCTGGCGGGTTCCAAGCTCAAGGCCGAGCAGGCCGCGGCCGAGGCTGCGGACGCGCGCGCGCGCGCCGAAGCGCTTGCGCTGGGCGAGATCGAGCAGCGGCTGGTGGCTTTCCGGGATGCCGAGCAGGCCGCGCTTGCGCGCGCGGCGGTGGATCAGGCCGCCGCGGAACTTGCCGTACAACGCAAGCTTGTCGAGGAGCAGGCCAGGGCTGACGCCGAGGCGCGCGAGCGCAATGAGCGTCTGGCTTACGAGGCGGCCAGGCAGCGCGCCGAAGCGGAGGCGACCGCAAGAGTCGGGGCGGAGCGCAAACTCAAGGCCGAACAGGAGGCGGCTGCGTCGCTGCTGGCCCAGGCCGATGCCGACAGGAAGACATTGCAGCAGCGCGAGGAAACCAATGCGTTGTTGCGCCAGGCCGAGCAGGAGTCAAAAAATCGACTGGCTGCCGAAACCATGTCCAACCAGGCCGCTGCGCACAAGCTCCAGGCGGAGCGGGATATGGCGGTGCTTGCGCAGCAGCGCGCCGAGGCGGAATTGCTTGCCGCGCACGAGATGGACATCAAGCTGCAAGCCGAAACACGGGAGATCGCAGCGGCAAGCGAGCGCGCCGCTGCGGCGCGGGAGGCGCTTCAGGCAGCCGAGCAGAACATCGAGACCGAGAAGCGCACCATCGCCGCGATCGAAGCGCGCATGGCTGCCGAGTTGCGCACCATCGAAGAGTACAACGAGTGCATCGAACTCGAGGTTCGCGCCAGGGAGGCTGCCGAGACAACGGGAAGACTGAACGAACAGGCACTGCAAGCCGCGCGGGATAAGGAGCAGGCGGCGGTGCGCGCAATGAATATCGCCAAGGCGCGTGCGGATGCGGAAAGCCGGGCGCTCAAGGCGGTGGAAGAAAAAATCCGCGCCGAAGCGCTTGCCGCAGTGGCCTTCCGCAAGCAGATTGCCGATGCGGAACTGGCGCGCGATACCGCGATGGCGCGCGCGGAGAACATGGCGAAGCTGCGTGCCGGGGAAGCGCGCAAAGCCGCCGAAGCGGAGCAGGAACGCCTGCGCTGCGAAGCGCAGGCTGCCGTTGTCGCGCGCAAGCGCAGCGAAGCCGCCGAGCGCGCGCGACTGGAAGCCGTGCAGCGCGAGCAGATCGAAACCCAATTGCTGGCGCAGCAACAGCGTCAGTTCGACCAGGAGCGCGAATTGCTGGCGCAAGCCGAGCAGCGCCAGATTGCGGCGGAGGAAGCGGAGCGGGCCAGGCAGGCGCGTATCGATGCCGAGCGCCTGGCGGCGCAGGCCGGCCAGGGCAGGATTGCGGCGGAACAGGCCGCGATGGATCGCGCCATGGAGCTCATCGAAGCGGCCAAACGGCAGTGCGAAGAAACCGTGCTGATGGTCGCGGAGGCCGCCGAACAGCGTGCCGCCGAAGAGCGGCGGGCAGCCGAAGCAGAGCAGGCGCGGATGCAAGCCGAGCAGGCCGCGCAGCGGGCCGCTTCCGAACGGGCGGACATGGCGGAACAGGCCGGGCAGCTTGCCTTGCGCCAGCATGAAGAAGAACAAAAGCTGCTGGCGCAACAGCAGGCGAAGCTGGAGAACGAACAGCGGGTGCTGGCCGAAATCGAAATGCGCGTAAAGGCCGAAGCGCAAGCCGGCGCGGCTTTGGAAGAACGCGAAAGCGCCGAGCAGCGCGCCCGCGAAGCGGCGCAAACCAGGGCGATGCTGGCGCAGGAGGCAACGCTGGCCGCACGGCAGCGCGCCGAGCTGGAAGAGCAGGAAAGCGTGCGGCTTCGCGCGCAAATCGAACAGTCGCGCGCCGAAATAAACACGCTCGAATTGACGGCGCTTCAGCACAGGAAGCGGAAAATCGTCCGGCTGGCGAAAGGCGCCGGGCTGGTTTCGGCCGTCGCGGCAATCGTCGGGCTTTCACTGCCGGCGCTTTACACACAGGAAACTGTTTCCGTGCAGTCAACCGAAGTCAGTCAACCCGCCCAGCCTGTCATGGCGCAGGCGGCTGAAAATCTGGCCGCCGTTCAGGCCGGGCAAGCCAGGCCGGAAACCTATCTGGCTCTGGGCGGCCTGAAGATGACCGACCGGCTCGGGCAGAAAGAATTGGCGGAGTAAGAAGCGCCGTCAGTCCTTCAGCAAGGCGTTGCGCAATGCCTCCATTTGCTCGGGCTGCGCGAGCGCCGCGCCGCTGACCCAGAATACGTCCTCGGCGCGGCTGCCCAGCGTGCTGATCTTGGCGCGGTGCAGGCGGATGTTGTGCCGGTCCAGAACCAGCGCGATGCGCGCCAGCAGGCCGGGGCGGTCTCCGGCAACCAGCGACAGCACATACATGCCCTTATTGTCCGGCTTGATCTCGACCTCGGTGCTGATCGGGAAATGCTTGAGCTGCCGGCTGACGCGCCCCGAGGCGGCGAGCACGATTGGTTTAGCCTGTGCGATTTGCTGCGCCAGCTCGAATTCGATGTAGGTCATGATGTCGCGGTATGCCGTCTCGCCGCGCGCGGCCTCCATGATCTGGAAACTGTCCAGCGCGTAGCCGTGCTGCGTGGTATGGATCTTGGCCTCGGCAATGGTGTAATTCATGCGCGCAAAAAAATTGCAGATGCGCGCAAACAGGCCGCGCTGATCCGGGCAATACACCATTACCTGCAAGCCTTCTCCGGCGCGGCTCAGGCGCGCCTTCACGATGGGCGCGGCGGCATTGACCTTGAATGCCAGCAGCCGGGTATGCCAGGCGATCTCCTGCGGCGCGTGATCCAGGAAATAGCTGTCGTCGAGCTGCGCCCATAGCAGCTGGTAGGAATCGGGCGGCAGCGCATAAAGATTGAGTGCGTCGGCAGCTGCGCGGCGGATTTCACCGAGTTGGTCGGCAACCTTGCCGTCGCTCAAATAACGGCGCGCCTGGCGGAACAGGTCTTCCATCAGCTTGGCTTTCCATGCGTTCCATATTTTCGGGCTGGTGCCGCGCACGTCCGCGACGGTCAACAGGTACAGCGCGACCAGATAGCGGTCGTTTTTGATCTTGGCGGCGAAGTCCGCGATCACCTCGGGATCGGACAGATCCTGCTTTTGCGCGGTGGCGGAAAGGGCGAGATGGTGCTCGACCAGCCACACGATCAGGTCGGTGTCGGCGCTGCCGAGCTGGTGCTGGGCGCAGAATGCGCGCGCATCTTTCTTGCCAAGCAGCGAATGGTCGCCGCCGCGACCCTTGGCGATGTCATGGAACAGCCCGGCGATATACAGCACTTCCGGGCGGGCGAATTCGCCGATTAATTGGCTGCACAGCGGGATTTCCTGCGCGTATTCCGGCGCGGCGAAACGGCGCAGGTTGCGCACTACCATCAGGATATGTTCATCCACCGTATAGACGTGGAACAGGTCATGCTGCATCTGCCCGACGATGCGCCCGAAGGCGGGGAGATAACGGCCGAGAATGCCATACTGGTTCATGCGCCGCAGCGCGTGGAGGACACCGTGCGGCTGGCGCAGGATTTCCATAAAACGCGCCCGGTTTGCCGGGTTGCGGCGGAACGACGCATCGACCCGGCGCTGTCCGCGCCACAGCGCGCGCAGCGTCTTGGCGCTGAGATCGGTCAGTTCGCCATGCTGCTCCATCAGCAGGAACAGCTCGAAGATCGCTTCGGGCGTGTGTTCGAATAACTGCTCATCGCGGATTTCCAGCAACGTGCCGATCACGCTGAAGCGATCGTTCAGGATGCGCAGTGCCAGTTTTTCGCCGAATAAATAGTCGTGCAGGTTCTGCAGCAGGATGGTGTTGAACTGGCGCACCGCCAGCCTGGTGCGGTAATAGCGTTGCATCAAATGCTCGCTCGCGCGGCGGTTGGCCGAGGCGCTGATGCCCATCTGCCCGGCGAGCAGCGTTTGAAAATCGAACAGCAGGCGGTCTTCGTGCCGCTTGGCGAGGTAATGCAAACGGATGCGCAGAGTTGCCAGCAGCGCGCTGTGACGCGCAAGCTGGCGCGCCTCGGCAGTCGTGAGCAGCCCGATTTGCGCGAGCTCGCTCCAGTGCGTTCCGAGGCCGGCCGCGCGCGCGATCCAGGTGACGGTCTGCAAATCCCGCAGGCCGCCCGGACTTTCCTTCAGGTTCGGCTCAAGGTTGTAATCGGCTTCCGCGTAGCGCGCGTGGCGCCGCTGCTGCTCTTGCAGCTTGGCAAGATAAAAGGCGCGCAGGTCGAGGTGCTGTCGCACGCTATCGTGCAACTCCTTGAACAATTCCTTGTTGCCGCACAGCAGGCGCGCTTCGAGCAGGTTGGTTTGCACGGTGATATCGGCGGACTCGCTCAGGCACTGCGCCACGGTGCGGACGCTGTGGCCGACTTCCAGCCCGATATCCCATAACACCCCGATTAACTGATGCAATTGTTGCTGCAAGACATCATCCGGTTCGGCATCCAGCAGGATCAGCAGATCGATATCCGATCTGGGATATAGCTTGCAGCGTCCGTAGCCGCCCACCGCCGCCAGTGCGATGCGGTCAGGCATGGCGAGTTGCCGCCAGACGCGGCGCAGGTAGCGGTCGATCAACCGGGTATGCGCTGCGAGCAGGCGCGCCGGATTGTTATGTTTCAGAAAACTCTGCTCGAGCGCCGCGCGGTCGCTGCGCAACGAGTCGCGCAATTGAGCCGTTCGCTCCGACTCTTCGGTTGAGCTCAGGGCTGAAGGCTTTGTCGAAGGGAGAGAGTTCATCCTGGAAAACGCAGTTGGTAATGAAAGCTTTGTCGATTTATGGCGTTGTATTGCTTTTGTAGGTGCGGATTTATTCGCACGAACAGCCGGTTATGTGCGGATAAATCCGCACCTACAACCCCCTCAACTGCCGTTTTAACAGGGAGGCGGAGGAGGGCAGCCATCGGAAACGGTCAACACTTCGAAGCCGGTATCGGTGACGAGTATGGTGTGTTCGTATTGCGCCGACAGGCTGTGGTCTTTGGTGACCACGGTCCAGCCGTCGCCGAG
>CAYGIF010000116.1:0-6676 GCA_964349865.1 uncultured Gallionella sp.
GGCGGGTCGATTCTGGGGGCGCCGGTGATGTACCGCAAGCCGGTTCAGCCGAGCGCGGACGGCAATACGGTGGATATGGATGTGGAACGCGCGCAATTTGTCGATAACGCTTTGCGTTATGAGGCCAGCGTGATGTTCGTCAATGCAAGGCTCAAAGGAATATTGACGGCGATACAGGGCTAACCAGCGACTTGCAGCGGTTTTTTTCGCAGCTTGGCCGAGCGGCTTACGAAACTAACGGAGGCGGATTATGTCTTTATTCAATATTTTTAATGTGGCGGGTTCGGGGATGGCGGCGCAATCCCAACGTCTGAACGTCGTTGCCAGCAATCTGGCGAATGCCGACAGCGCCACCAGCGCCGATGGGCGGCCGTACCGCGCCAAGCAGGTGGTATTCAGCGCGGCGCCGGTTAATGGCAGCAGCGCGCCGGGCGTGAAAGTCTCGACAGTGATCGAAGACAACTCGCCGATGAAAATGGTTTATGACCCCAAGCATCCGATGGCCGATGGTAAGGGTTACGTCGCCATGCCCAATGTGGATGTGGTGGGTGAGATGGTGAATATGATCTCCGCGTCGCGCGCCTATCAGAACAATGTGGATGTGATGAACACTTCGAAAACGCTGTTGCTCAAGACGCTGACCATCGGCCAGTAACGCAACTGAATAGCAAGTAATGAAAGGAAAATATCATGATTAACGCTATACAAGATACAGGTTCGACCGCAGCATTATTCGCTTCATTGAATGCGAGTTCCAGTTCTGCCGCGAAGGCCTCGACGGCAGCCGATACGCAGGATCGCTTCCTGAAGCTGCTGGTCACGCAAATGAAGAACCAGGATCCGCTCAATCCGATGGACAACGCGGAGGTCACTTCGCAAATGGCGCAGCTCAGCACGGTGACCGGCATCGACAAGCTGAATGTCACCCTGCAGGCGCTGAGCGACAGCATGGTGTCCAGCCAGTCGCTGCAGGCGGCAAGCATGATCGGCCATGGCGTGCTGGTGCCGGGTAAGGGTGTGGATTTAAGCAGTGGCGGCGGTTATGGGGGCGTCGAGTTGGCGCAATCCGCCGATAAGGTCGATATAGACATCTATGACAAAGCCGGCGCGCTGGTGCGCAACATACATCTGGGCGCGCAGCCGGTCGGCCTGGTCAATTGGCAATGGGATGGCCGGGACAATTCCGGCATCAGCGTGGCGGATGGCAGCTATACCTTCACTGTCGATGCCGCTCAGGCGGGCAAGAAGGCGGATGCGACAGCGTTGCAGTTCGGTATGGTGAGCAGCGTTACGCAAGGCAAGCAGGGGGTCGCGCTGACTGTCGGGCAACTGGATGGCATCGCGCTGCCGCAAGTCAGGCAAATTCTTTAGACATACAGCAGCAATAATTTGCAGGGTGCGTGAAACGCACCCTACCAGATTAATCACAAGGAGAGCGTCATGAGTTTTCAGCAAGGTTTGAGCGGCCTAAATTTGTCGGCCAAGCAACTGGATGTGATAGGCAATAACGTGGCAAATTCCGGTACGGTCGGCTTCAAGCAATCAATGGCGCAATTTTCCGATATGTATGCCGCCTCCCTTTCCGGCAGCGGTGCGGTACAGATAGGTACGGGCGGCAAGGTGGCGGCCGTCATGCAGCAATTCACACAGGGGAATGTCACCAACACCAGCAACCCGATGGATATAGCAATCAGCGGGCAGGGGTTTTTCCGGGTGATCGACCAGGGCGGCAGCGTTTTGTACAGTCGCAACGGGCAATTTCAGGTGGATAAAAATGGCTATATTGTGAATAACCAGGGACATACGCTGTCGGGTTATTTGCCGGACGCAACGGGATTGATTATCCCCGGGCAACCGTTGCCGATACAGCTCAATTCTGCCGACTTGTCGCCCAAACAGACGGCCAGTGTGGTGGTGGGGGCGAATCTTGATTCGCGCTCTGCAACGCCGGTCAATCCCACCTTCAACACGATTGATCCGACGTCCTACAACAGCTCGACCTCGCTGACGGTATATGACAGCTTGGGCGCCAGCCATGTTGGATCGTTATATTTCCAAAGGCAGTCGATTGCTCCTACCTCTTCTGTGGCAATCATCGCTGCCGGTGCGACCACGGCGACTCTGGTTTCTACTACCGACATGGCTGTCGGCAATACCATCACGCTGCCCGGCGCGGGCGCGGCGGGGTCATCGACTACCGTTCCATTGGCTACTGCACCCGGCGCAACTACAGCTACAGTTGCTTCCGCCGCGGGGTTGGCGGTTGGTGACAACATTACCATCGCTGGCAATCCTGGTGCTTCCACGATTACTGGTATTGCGGGCAATCTGCTGACCTTTGCTCCGGCGACAACTGTCGCAACGCTCGCGGGTGCCGCTGTTACCTCTACAAAAGTGCTGACTGCCACAATCACGGGCATCATCGGCAATGATGTGACCTTTACTCCGGCGACGACGACCGCAACACTTGCAAATGCCACTGTCACTTCCAATGCGGGATCGGCCAGCTGGAATACCTACCTGGCGATAGATGGAGTGCTGGTGCCCGCTGTCGGTACGCCGCTGACCCAGCTTACCTTTAGTACCCTGGGACAACTGGCTTCCACGTCTCCTGTTTCCATTCCGGTAGGAACGATAAATTCAGCAGCCTTTACGCCAACGGGAGCCGCGGCGCAAACGCTTTCTTTCAATTTTGCCCAAACCTCCCAATATGGCGGAAGTTTCGGGGTGAACAGCCTGACTCAGGACGGCTATTCTTCCGGCCGGTTGAGCGGATTCAACACCAGCGCCGACGGAACGATATTGGGGCGTTACTCCAACGGACAATCACGCGCCTTGGGGCAGGTGCTGCTGGCGAACTTTACCAATCCGCAGGGTTTGCAGCCGATGGGCAACAATGAATGGGTGGAAAGCGCCACATCCGGCGGCCCGCTGATCGGCACGCCGGGTTCGAGCGCCTTGGGGGTGCTGCAATCCTCGGCGGTGGAAGATTCCAACGTGGACCTGACCGCCGAACTGGTGAACATGATTACCGCGCAACGTGTCTATCAGGCGAATGCTCAGACCATCAAGGCGCAGGATGCAGTGTTGCAGACGCTGGTGAACTTGCGGTAGTGACTAGGTAGGGACACTGCGCGCCGTGTCCCTACTGCCCAAATCAGGAGAAAGCAATGGACAGATTAATCTACACCGCAATGACCGGCGCTTCGCATGTGCTGCAGCAACAGGCGGCGGTGTCGGAGAATCTGGCTAATGCCAGCACGCCTGGGTTTCGCGCCATGTTGAACACCTTCCGCGCCGTACCGCTGGTGGGCGAAGGCTTGCCGACCCGCACGTTCGTGGTGGACTCCACGGCAGGCGCGGATTTCACCCCGGGCCCTTTCCAGCCAACCGGTCGTGATTTGGATGTGGCGGTGAACGGCGCGGGCTGGATTGCGGTGCAGGGTCAGGATGGCAAAGAAGCCTACACGCGCAATGGCAGTTTTCAGGTTACGCCCAATGGCGTGCTGCAAACCCGAACCGGTCTGGATGTGCTGGGCGATGGCGGTCCGATCGCCATTCCGCCCGACACCGAAGTGACCTTTGCCAAGGATGGCACGATTTCAACCGTGCCCAGCAGCGGCCAGGCAACTTCGGTGGTTGTGGTTGGCAGATTAAAGCTGGTCAATCCGCCGCCGGAGCAACTGGAGCGCGGCGGCGACGGTTTGTTCCGCCTGAAAGACGGCACAACGGCCACTGCGGATGCCAATGTCGGGGTGGTGCCGGGCAGTCTGGAAGGCAGCAATGTGAATACCGTGGAGGCGATGGTGACCATGATTTCGCTGGCGCGCAAATTCGATATGCAGATGAAAATGTTGCAAAGTGCAGATAACAATGCGCGGCAGGCCAGCCAGATAATGAACATCTCTTGAAGCAGTCATTAGACGCTAGTCGTTAGGCGTTAGTTAAACCGAAACACCGCGTAGCGGACAACCTCAACTAGCGACTAAAGCTTGAAAGGATAAAAATCATGATACGTTCATTATGGATTTCCAAGACTGGCCTGGATGCACAACAAACCCAGATGGATGTCATCTCCAATAATCTGGCCAACGTCAGCACCAGCGGTTTCAAGCGTTCGCGCGCGGTATTCGAGGATTTGCTGTATCAGACCATCCGCCAACCCGGCGCGCAATCTTCGCAGCAAACCCAGATTCCGTCAGGCTTGCAGATCGGTACCGGGGTGCGTCCGGTGGCAGCCGAGCGGATTCATACCCAGGGCAACCTGCAACTAACCGGCAACCAATTTGATGTGGCAATCCAGGGCGCCGGCTTTTTCCAGGTGTTGATGCCGGACGGCTCGACGGCCTATACCCGCGATGGTTCGTTTCAGACCGATAGCCAGGGGCAGATGGTGACGTCCAGCGGTTTTCCTATCCAGCCTGCGATTACCATTCCGGCGAATGCCATCACTGTGTCGATAGGGCGCGACGGTGTGATCAGCGTCACCCAGGCCGGCGTGGCTGCGCCGGTGCAGGTAGGCAGCTTGCAGCTGGCTACCTTCATCAACCCGTCAGGCTTGATGAGCCAGGGCGAAAATCTGTATCAGGAAACGGCTTCTTCCGGTACGCCGAGCACCAATGTGCCGGGCACCAATGGCGCCGGGCTGTTGAACCAAAACTATGTAGAGACTTCTAATGTGAATGTAGTGGAGGAGTTGGTGAACATGATCCAGACGCAACGCGCGTATGAAATCAACTCCAAGGCTATCCAGACATCGGATCAGATGTTGCAGCGTTTGTCGCAGATTTGACCGGCGTATTTGAGGAGTAAAAATTGAGGAGCAACGGGCGAGGAGCAATGGGAAGGGGGCTGCTATCTTCTGTTCTCTGTCTTCTGGCTGGCTGCGTCGGCAACCCGCCGACCAGTGTGCATCAGCCGACGACCGTCAAGCCGGTTGACAGAAAAGTGGTTGCTCCGGCGGACGGGGCGATTTTCCATGCCGGAATCAATGAACGCCCCTTGTTTGAGGACAAGCGCGCGCGTAATATCGGCGATATCCTGACTATCAACATCGCGGAAAAAACCACCGGCAACCGAAAATCCAGCGGCAGTTCCAGCACTGCAAACAGTATCGACGCAACCACGCCGAGCGTGACCGTCGGGACGCCGGCCCGGATGTTGCTTAAAGCATTTGCAGCAACCAGCAACAGCAGCAATAAGGCGGCAACAACTGGGGCGGGCGCTGCCAGCGAAGATATGACCGGAACGATTTCAGTGACGGTGATCGACGTATTGGCAAATGGCAATTTGCTGGTCAGCGGAGAAAAACAGGTAGCCCTGAATCAGAGTGACGAATTTATTCGTTTCTCCGGCGTGGTTAATCCGACTACAATTACCAACCTGAACACCGTGCAGTCTACCCAGGTCGCCGATGCGCATATCGAGTACAAAAGTGCCGGCGCGATGAGCGAGGTTATAAACGATGCGCAGGCTTTGGGATTTTTGGGACGGTTCTTCATGTCGGTGTTGCCGTTTTAAGATGGGGGATGGCGCGGGTTGAGTAAAGGGCAGCGTGTTGGATTTCTCTGCTCCTCGCTCCCCAGCCCTGTTTGAGGAGCAAGATGATGATGAAACGAATTCTTTTGATACTAGCGATGTTGCTGCCGTTTGCAGCCTCGGCGGATCGCATCAAGGATATGGCCAGTATTCAGGGCGTGCGCGATAACCAGTTGATCGGCTACGGTCTGGTGGTCGGTTTGGACGGCAGTGGCGACCAGACCACACAAACGCCATTTACGGTGCAAAGCATCATCAGCATGCTGTCGCAGATGGGCGTCAATCTGCCGCAAGGCACCAGTCTGCAACTCAAGAATGTGGCGGCGGTAATGGTGACCGCCACGCTGCCACCGTTTTCCAAGCCCGGGCAAACCATAGATGTGACTGCTTCCTCGATCGGCAATGCCAAGAGCCTGCGCGGCGGGACGTTGCTGATGACGCCGCTGAAGGGTGCGGACGGCCAGGTGTACGCGATGGCGCAGGGTAACGTGCTGGTGGGTGGAGTGGGCGCTTCCTCAGGCGGAGCCTCTGTGCAGGTGAATCATTTGAGTGTCGGCCGCCTGCCGGCCGGCGCAACGGTGGAGCGAGCCGTGCCGACGCTTTTAGGCCAAGGCGGGTTTATCCATCTGGAATTGAAGGCCACGGATTTTACGACCGCCGCGCGGATAGTCGAGGTGATCAACGCGCAGATTGCCCCGGATCTGGCTTCGGCACTGGATGGCCGGGTGATACAGGTGCGCGCGCCGCCAGGCAATGAGCGCGTCGCCTTCATATCCAAAATTGAAAACCTGGAAGTCAATCCGGCACAGGGTATCGCCAAGGTCATCATCAATGCGCGCACCGGGTCGGTAGTGATGAACCAGGCCGTGGCATTGGATGCCTGCGCTGTGGCGCACGGCAATTTGACTGTGGTAATCAGCATCGACAGTGCGGTGAGTCAGCCGGCTGCGCTTTCTCGGGGCCAAACCGTGCAAACCGACAAAGCCACCATTGACGTTAAAGCCGACCAGGGCGGCTTGGTACAACTCCAGAAGGGGGTGTCGTTGAGCGAGGTGGTCAAGGCGCTCAATTCGATAGGCGCAACCCCGCAGGATTTGCTGGCGATTCTGCAGGCGATGAAATCATCCGGCGCGTTGCG
>CAYGIF010000117.1:0-6519 GCA_964349865.1 uncultured Gallionella sp.
GCCGCTGATGCTCTATACCCTGGCGCTCGGCACCGCGCTCGATCACGGCCTGCTGTTGAGCAATCTGCTCGGCCTGCTGCTGCTCACCGCCAGCTTTGTCGCGGTGGGGCTGTATGTTTCCACGCTGACCACCCAACCCATCATCGCCGCCATCGGCGCGCTGGCGGTGCTTGTCGGGCTGTGGCTGGCCGACATCGGCGCGGCGGCGGAAGACTCGCCCTGGCACCTCATCTCGCCGCTCAATCATTTCCAGAATTTCAACGCCGGGCTGCTGGACAGCGGCGATGCCGCCTTCTTCGTGCTGTTCAGCGCGTTCTTCCTGTTGCTGGCGATGCGCCGCATCCACAACAACCGCATCTACGGGTGAGCCATGCTGCGTAAATTTTTTACCTCACCGTTACTGCGCAACCTGCTGTTCGTGCTGCTGCTGTCGGGCATCGCGTCGGGCCTGGGCTACCTCGCCACGCGCTTTCACGTGCAGCGCGACATCACGCACAATACCAGCAACAGCCTGGAACCCGCCAGCGTCGAGGTGCTTGGGCAACTGCGCGGCCCGGTCAACATCACGGTATATGCCACCGAACAGGACGCACGCCTCGGCGATATCCGCAAGATCATCC
This sequence comes from uncultured Gallionella sp., assembly GCA_964349865.1. Lineage (GTDB taxonomy): Bacteria > Pseudomonadota > Gammaproteobacteria > Burkholderiales > Gallionellaceae > Gallionella. The sequence goes on from CAYGIF010000117.1 coordinate 621, forward strand.
GCAACTTCATGTCGCTCTACCAGCGTTACAAACCCGATATACGGCTAACGTTCGTCGACCCGGAAAAAGAGCCTGAAAAAGCCCGCGCGGCGCGCGTCCAGCTCAACGGCGAGATGGTGGTCGAATACGCCGGGCGCAGCGAGCACCTTACCCAGCTCAATGAACAAATCCTCACCGGCACCCTGCTGCGCCTGGCGCACAGCCGCGACCAGACCGTGATGTATCTGGACGGGCACGGCGAGCGCAAGCTGGACGGCATCGCCAACCATGACCTGGGCGACCCTTTCGGCGCGAAGCTCAGGCAGAACGGCTTCCGCCTCAACAGCCTGAACCTGGCGCTGGCGCAGGAAGTGCCAGGCAATGCCAAGGTATTGGTGATTACCCAGCCGCAGCTCGACCTGATGCCCGGCGAAGTGGACAAGCTGCTGCGCTATATCGAGCGCGGCGGCAACCTGTTCTGGCTGGTGGATGCCGGGCCGCTGCACGGCCTGGAGCGCCTCGCCGAGAAACTCGACCTGTTGCTGCCGCCCGGCATCGTGATCGACCCGTCCGCCAGCGGGATGAACGCGCCCGCCACCTGGTCGCTGGGCGCAGGCTATCCGCCGCAGCACCCGATCACGCGCAATTTCAACCTGATCACCGCCTTTCCCTCCGCGCGCCCGCTGAGTTGGAACGAGAACCCTGACTGGCAACATCAAGTGTTGGTGGAAGTCGCCGCGCGCGGCTGGGTGAGCCGCAACGCATCAGCCGATAAACCGAGTTTCGACAAACGCCACGACACACCCGGCCCCGCCATCATCGCGCTGGCGCTGCAACGCAACATCAATGACCGCGAACAGCGCATCGTGGTGGTCGGCAACGGCGCGTTCCTCGCCAACAGCTTCGCCGGCAACGGCGGCAACGTCGATCTGGGCGTGAACATGGTGAACTGGCTGGCCGGCGAAGAACATCTCATCACCCTGCAACCGCGCGCCGCGAGGGACAGCAATCTGGCGCTCGGCAAAACGCAACTTGCCGCCATCGGCATCGGCTTCCTGTTCGGCCTGCCGCTGCTGCTGGCGGGAGCGGGGGGTTATATCTGGTGGAAACGCCGCCGTGCCTGAACTGCCCGAAGTAGAAATCACGCGGCGCGGTCTGGCCGCGCACCTAACCGGCCTGACCGTTGCGGATGTCGTGATCCGCCACGCCCAATTGCGCTGGCCGATCCCGAAAAACCTGCCGAAGCTGTTGCGCGGACAAACCATCCGCGCGCTCGGGCGGCGCGGCAAATATCTGCTGGTTGAATTCGATCACGGCACCTTGATCCTGCACCTCGGCATGTCCGGCAGCCTGCGCCTCCTGCCCGCCGGCACGCCGCCGGAAATACACGACCACTTCGATCTGGCGCTGAGCAGCGGCACGCTGGTGCGCCTGCGCGACCCGCGCCGTTTCGGTGCGGTGCTGTGGCATGGCGGCGATGCGCATACACACCCGCTGCTCGCCGCGCTTGGTCCGGAGCCGCTGCCTGATAAATCCGGAAAAGACGATTTCAATGCGCGCTATCTCCATCAGGCCACGCGCGGCCGCAACGTCGCCGTCAAGCAACTCATCATGGACAGCCGCGTGGTAGTCGGCATGGGCAACATCTACGCCAATGAAGCATTGTTCCGCGCCGGTATCCGGCCGCAACTCGCCGCCGGAAAACTCAGCCTGCCGCGTAGCGCCAGGCTGGTTGCCGCAATCCGGGACACGCTCAACGAAGCCATCCGCCACGGCGGCAGTAGCCTGCGCGATTTTGTCGATACATCGGGGCAGCCCGGCTACTTCCAGCAGCACTATTGGGTATACGGACGCGGCGGCGAACCCTGCCGTAAATGCGGTGCACTCGTCAAACAGATGCGGCAAGGGCAGCGTTCCAGTTTCTATTGCGGGACTTGCCAGAAATAATCAACCAAAAAACCGCAGTTGGTAATAAATATCACGTTTATTCGTGGTGTTGCGCTGTTTTTGTAGGTGCGAATTCATTTGCACATAACCTGTTGCTCGTGCGAATGAATTCGCGCCTACATGCTCCTCAACTGCGGTTTTGAGGATCGATGTTGCATCATCGAAGAATAGCAATGCATTCATGCATCACGGCAAGGCAGAAAAGCAAAACACAGCGACACCCCCAAGCAGGGCTTCGCTGTGTTTCGTTTGCCGGTAGCCGGCGCGACTTCTGCGGGGGGCGGGGTTCAGCCCTTCGCGGCCATCAGCTTTTCATACTTGGCATGCAGCTGTTCCTTGGTTTCAGCATGCGCCGGGTCTTTGGGGATGCAATCCACCGGGCATACCTCCACGCATTGCGGGGTGTCGTAGTGGCCAACGCACTCGGTGCATTTGTCCGGGTCGATGACGTATATTTCATCGCCCTGCGAGATCGCGTCATTCGGGCATTCCGGCTCGCACACGTCGCAGTTGATACATTCGTCGGTAATTATCAGTGCCATGCTTTTCTCCTGAGTTAAATCAATTTAATATTTTCTGCTGCAACCTTGCCGCCACCAAGGGTGAAACGAACTTGCCGACATCGCCGCCGAAGCGCGCCACTTCGCGCACCATGGTGGCCGAGATGAAGGTATATTGTTCCGCCGGAGTCAGGAATAGCGTTTCCATTTCGGGATACAGGTTGCGGTTCATCCCGGCCAGTTGAAACTCATATTCGAAATCCGACACCGCACGCAATCCGCGCAACACCACGCGCGCGCCTTGCGCCTGCACGAAGCTCATCAGCAAGCCGTTGAAACCTTCCACGCGCACGTTGGTGAAATCCGCAAAGACCTCACGTGCCATGCTCACCCGCTCGTCCCGTGTGAACAGGGTCTGTGCGCGGCTTTCCGCCACCGCCACGATGATTTCGCCGAACAACCCGGCGGCTCGCCGCACCACGTCTTCATGCCCGCGTGTGATGGGGTCGAAAGTTCCCGGGTAAACCACCTTAATCATTTACAGAAAGACCCAGTAATTGATAATGCACCTGCCCCGCCTTGCCCGATTTCATTGTCCGCCAGGGCGGTGTGACGTCAATCGCAGCGCCTGATTCGACATACACCCTGCCGTTCTCGTTCAGGCGTTGTGGCAGAATTTCCAGCAGCTTGGGTAGGTAATCGCTATCAAACGGCGGGTCCAGAAATATCACGTCATACCGATGCGCATCGTGGCAGGCGAATTCTAACCCATCTTGGCAGGATGCGGAAACGGTAGCGCAGGCCAGTTTTGCGATATTGTCCCGCAGGGCGCAAAAAGCTGCGGGATTTTTCTCCACCATCACCACCCGCTCCGCGCCGCGCGAAGCGGCTTCGAAGCCCAGCGCGCCGCTGCCGGCGAACAAGTCCAGGCAGCTTCGCCCATACAACGTCTGCCCCAGCCAGTTGAACAAAGTCTCGCGCACGCGATCCGGCGTGGGCCGCAGGCCTTCAGCATCGGGAAAGCTGATGATGCGGCTGCGCAGGTCGCCGCCGATGATCCTGACCTTGTTTATTTTACCGGCTGCTATTTTGCCGCACCGTTTTTGTCTGCGGACGCCTGGGGCGCGCCGACGATCACCGTCGCCATCGCCTGCGGATTGACACGGCGCTTGAACGCGTCGCGGACTTGCGCGACCGTTACCTGCTCGACCTTGCGCGTGAAATCGTCCAGGTAAGTCAGCGGCAAATCATAGAAGCCGATGATGCCCAGATAATCGAGTATCTTGCGGTTGCTGTCGATGCGCAGCGGGAAGCCGCCGACGATGTTCTGCTTGGCGGCGGTCAGTTCTTTTTCGGTCGGGCCCTTGGCGATGAATTCCGCCAGCGTGTCGCGCACCAGTTGCAGCGCCCCGTCGGCCTGCTCCTTCTTGGTTTGCAGGCCGATCTGGAATACGCCCGGCTGTTTCGACGGCATGAAGTAGCTATACACGCTGTAAGCCAGGCCGCGTTTTTCGCGCACTTCGTGCATCAGGCGCGACACGAAACCGCCGCCGCCGAGGATATGGTTGCCGACATACAGCTGGAAATAATCCGGGTCGCTGCGCGCCATGCCCGGCGCGCCGACCAGGATATGGCTCTGGCTGGCGGGATGGGCGATGCGCTGCTCGCTTGGCGCGATCCCGGTCGCGGCCGGCGGCAACGCGGCGGGTGCGGCGCCCGCCGGCAGTCGCGCCGTCAACTGTTCCGCGATGGCTTCGGCCTGCGCGCGTGATATGTCGCCCATCAGGGCGACCACCGCGGCGCCGGCCCGATAGTGCGCGGCGTAGAAAGCGCGCAAATCCTGCACGGTGATTTTTTCCACGCTGGCGACTTCGCCGGAAACCGGTAGCGCATAAGGGTGCGCGCCGAACACCGCCTTGTGGAAGGCCTTGTCGGCGATGCTTTCAGGCTTGGTCTCGGCCTCTTTCAGCGCGGCGATCAACCGCGCTTTTTCGCGCGCCAGGATCGCCTCGGGGAACAGCGGGCGTTGCAGCACGCGCGCCATGATGTCCAGCGCCTTGTCGCGCTCGGCCTTGCTGCTCAGGGTGCGCAATGAGATGCTGGCGCGATCCTGGTCGAAGCCGCCGCCGAATTGCGCGCCGATGTCCGCCATGCCGCGCGCGATGTCGTCTTCGCTCAACCCTTCCGCACCCAAATCCAGCAGGTGATGGGTCAGCCCCGCCACGCCGGACTTGTCTGCGGCATCGAAACTGCTGCCCGCCGGAAGACCCACCGACACGTCCAGCATCGGGATGTCGTGATTCTCGACGAACAGCACCTTCGCGCCGCCGGCGCTCTGCCAGTGCTGGATGTTCGGAGTGGCAAATGCGGTTGTCGCAACGCAGCACAATGCTGCGAGAAGGGTGGATTTAACGCGCATGTATCGCTCCTTGAGGCGCTTTCGGTTTTCCTGAAAGCGGCTGCGGGTCGAGCACCGCGACGGTCAGGCTGTCGTCCTGCAGGATTTCCTGCGCAACCTGCCGCACCTGCTCCGCCGTCACCGCCTGGAGCTTTTCCAGCATCACCGGAATCGCGCGGTGACCCAAGCCGATGCTCTCCATCTGCCCGATCTGCATCGCCTGGTAAAACAGCGAGTCGCGCTTGTACACTTCGCCCGCCACCACCTGCGCCTTGACGCGCTGCAACTCCTCCCCGCTTATGCCGTCCTTGACCAGTTGCGCGATTTCCCGGCGCAGCGCGGCCTCGACATCTTCCACCGTTTTGCTTTCGCTGGGCGTGGCTTCGAGGGTGAACAGGCTCGGGCCGCGCGACGTGGCACCGTAGCCCGCGCCCGTGCCGCTGGCGACCTGCTGCTCGCGCACCAGATGCTTGTTGAGGCGCGCCGATTCGTTGCCGTCCAGCACGCCGGCCAGAACCTGCAATGCGTAGGGTTTCCAGTCCTGCGCGGGGTCTTGCAGCGTGGGCGCGTGGTAGCTCATCACCAGATGCGGCAACTCTGCAGGGGCTTTCACCACCATGCGCTTGATGCCGGCCTGTTTGGGCTCGATGAAATTGCGCCGCGGTGGCATCGCGCGCCTGGGGATCGCGCCATAATGCTGTTGCGCCAGCGCGAATACTTCATCGGCCTTGACGTCGCCCGCGATGACCAGCGTGGCGTTGTTCGGCGCATACCAGCGGCTGTACCACTCCTTGGCGTCGCCCACCGTAAGCGATTCGAGATCGCTCATCCAGCCGATGATCGGATGCTGGTAGGGATGCTGCTGGTAAGTCGTCGCCATCATTTTTTCGTACAGCAGCGCATGCGCCTCGTCGTCGGTGCGCAGCCGCCGCTCTTCCATGACCACCTTGATCTCCTTGGCGAAATCGGCGGCGGTGAGGTTCAGGTGGCGCATCCGGTCGGCTTCCAGTTTCATCGCCAGCGGCAGCTTCGACTTGTGCAATTGCTGGAAATAGGCGGTGTAGTCATAGCTGGT
>CAYGIF010000118.1:0-6513 GCA_964349865.1 uncultured Gallionella sp.
CGACATCGAGCATCGCCTGCTGATGAGGGACGGGCGGGTGAAATACGTGAACGAGTGCGGCGAAACCTATTACGGCGAGAGCGGCACGCCCCTGCGTTCCTTCGGCACGGTACACGACGTCACCGAGCGCAAGCGGACGGAAAACGCGTTCCATACCCTCGCCGGGACCGCGGCATCGAGCGCCGGGGCGTCGTTCTTCCAGAAAACAACCAGCAGCCTGAGCGATTTGCTCGAAGCGGATTGCGTCATCGTCGGCAAACAGGCGGAGGGAGGCCAGATACAGGCATTGGCCATGCAGCTTGACGGCAAGCCGATAGCGGGCTTCGAATATGCGTTGCACGGCGCTCCATGCGAGATCGTCACCCGCGAAGGCTACCGCGAGTACCCCGAGAATGCCCGCCAGTTGTTTCCGCTGGACAAGGATCTGGCGGATATGGGCGCGGAAGCCTATATCGGCGTGCCTACACGGAGTAATGACGGCCACGTCAACGGCATACTCTGCGCCATCTTCCGGCACAAGCTCGGCCCGCAACCGATGCGCAAAGAGGTCATGGAAATCATCGCCGCCAGGGCGGGCGTGGAGATCGAGCGCCAGCAGGCGGAGCAGGCGTTGCGCGCAAGCGAGGAACGCTGGAGCTTTGCGCTGGAGGGCGCCGCCGAGGGCGTATGGGACTGGTATATGCAGTCCGGTGAAATGCTGCTCTCGAAGCGTTACGAGGAAATGCTCGGGTATGGCGAAAATGAGATGGAACGCAGCATCGACGGGTGGGCCAGATCGGTGCATCCGGACGATCTGCCCCGCGTGCAGGCAATCCTCCGGCAGTATCTGGGCGGCCAACTGCCAGATTACATCGTCGAATTGCGCCTGCGCTGCAAGGACGGCAGTTGGAAATGGATGCTTTGCCGCGGCATGGTGGTCAAGCGCGATGCGGGCGGACAGCCCGTGCGGATGATCGGGACGCACAGCGATATCACCGAACGCATCCTGGCGCAGGAAAAGCTGCTCACACTCTCCAAGGCCGTGGAAAACAGCCCGGCCAGCGTGGTCATCACCGACCCGAATGGCGCGATCGAATACGTCAACCTGAAATTCACCGAGGTGACCGGCTACACGGCGGAAGATGCCATCGGCCAGAACCCGCGCATACTCAAGTCCGGCGAGCAACCGGATGAGTTTTACAAGAAGCTATGGGGCACGATCGCTTCCGGAAGTGAATGGCAAGGAGAAATAACCAACAAGAAGAAGAGCGGCGAACTGTATATAGAGCAAGCCTTCATATCCCCGATCCGCGACGATAAGGGAGTAATCTCCCATTTCGTGGCCGTCAAGGAAGATGTCACCGAACGGAAACGCACCGAGCAGGAGCTGAAAAAATCCACGGCGACCGCCGAAGCCGCCAACCGCGCCAAGAGCGAGTTCCTCGCCAACATGAGCCACGAAATCCGCACCCCGATGAACGCGATCATCGGCTTCTCGCATTTGTGCCTGCAATCCGAATTGCAAGCCGCACAGCGGGATTATCTGGAGAAGGTGTACCGTTCTGCGAACTCCCTGCTGGGCATCATCAACGACATCCTGGATTTTTCAAAGGTCGAGGCGGGCAAGCTGGAAGTGGAAAAAGTATCTTTCCATCTCGATGAAGTGCTGCGCGGCGTGTCCGATGTCGTCAGTATTCGCGCGGAAGAAAAAGGGCTGGAGTTTCTGTTCAAAAGCGGGCGCGAGATCCCGCGTTCATTGGTTGGCGATCCGCTGCGACTGGGGCAGGTACTGAACAATCTGGTCGGCAACGCCATCAAGTTCACCGAGGCGGGCGAAGTTGCGGTTCAGGTCAAAATAGAAAGCCAGTCTCCCGGCCACGTTGTATTGGGCTTTACGGTGCGCGATACCGGCATCGGCCTGACGCCCGAACAAGTCGGCAAGCTGTTCCAGTCGTTTAGCCAGGCGGATGCGTCCACCACGCGCAAATACGGCGGAACGGGGCTGGGGCTGGCGATTTCCAAACAGCTCGTGGAACTGATGGGCGGGACGATGTGGGTGGAAAGCGCGCCGGGAAAAGGCAGCGTTTTCGCCTTCAACCTGCCCTTTGCCTGCCCGCCCGAAGATGCCGTCCCGGAGGCGGGCGCAGCGGAAGCTGCGCCCGCCAGCATCGCCGGCCTGTCCGGCCTGTCCGGCCTGCGCGTCCTGCTGGCGGAAGACAACGAATTCAACCGGCAACTGGCCATCGCGCTGCTGACGCGCGCCGGGATAGAAGTCAGTCTGGCCCATGACGGGATCGAAGCGGTGAAGGCAGTGCAGCAACAGGAGTTCGATGCGGTGCTGATGGATATCCAGATGCCGAACATGGACGGTTTTGAGGCAACGCGCAATATCAGGAAAAATCCCGCCCTTGCCAGATTGCCGATCATCGCGATGACCGCCAACGCGATGGCAGGCGACCGCGAACAGTGCCTTGCCGCTGGCATGAACGATTATATTGCCAAGCCGATCCAGCACGATGTGCTGTACGCCACCCTCGCCCGCCAGACAAAACGCGATGCGCGGCTCGCCGGGCCGGCTGCAACCCGAGGCGCTGCAATCCAAGGCACAGCAACCACGACACGGCGTGTACCCGGGATATTTCCCGCCCTCGACCCGGACAAGGCGATAGCCGGCATGGGGGGAGAGGCCACTTACCTGACCGTGCTCGGGAAGTTTATTCCCAACCAGGGCCAGGCCGTGCAGTCCATACAGGATGCGCTCGATGCCGGCGACCGGCAGGCGGCGGGGCGTCTTGCGCATACGCTGAAGGGCATCGCCGCGACCATCGGGGCGGCAACTCTGGCGGAATCCGCGCGCCAGCTGGAGAACGCCATCCGGGAAGGGAACGCCGAAAACTATCCGCAGTCGATTGCCGCTGCGGCAACCGAGCTGGCTCGGGTGACCGCTTCGGCCGAGGCCTATTTGCAAGCCCATGCGGCGGAGGCTGACGCAACTGCGGTTGACCGGGCGCAGCCGGATATTGCGCAGCTTGGCGCGCTGCTGGAGCAATTGACCGCGCAACTGAAAGCCTTCGATTCCGATGCGGGGGATACCATGCGCCAGATCAACCGGCAGATCAAGGGCACGGCAACCGCTGTGCAGTTTGCCCGGCTGGAGCGGTATATAAACGATTACGATTACGAAAACGCGCTGGCTGAAGTGCAGCGCATTACCATGGAACAGACATGAACAACACCGAAAAAAATACCCTGCTGGTAGTGGACGATACTCCCGAGAACATCGATGTGCTGCGCGGGATATTGGGCGCGGACTACGCGATAAAGGTCGCCAACAGCGGCCAGTTGGCGCTGAAAATAGCCGCGACGCAGCCTCCCGATTTGATCCTGCTCGATGTCATAATGCCCGGCATGGACGGCTATGAGGTCTGCCGCCAGCTCAAGGGAAACGAGGCTACCCGGCATATCCCGATTATTTTCATCACCGCTCGCGGCGAAGTGGCGGATGAAACGCTGGGTTTCGAACTGGGTGCGGCAGACTACATCACCAAACCGGTCAGTCTTCCCATCGTGCGCGCCCGTGTCCGGGCGCATCTGGCCTTGGCCGATCAGCGCCGCTATCTGCAACAACTGGTGGCGGAGCGCACCGGCGAACTGGAACGCAGCAACCAGCAACTGAAGCGGACGCATCTCGACATGCTCCAGCAACTGGGCCGCGCGGCCGACTATCGCGACAATGAGACGGGAATGCATATCGTGCGGGTGGGGAACTTCAGCAAACTGCTGGGCTTGGCATCCGGTTTCCTGGAGTCGCAGGCGGAATTGCTGATGTACGCCTCCATGATGCACGACATCGGCAAGATCGGCGTGCCGGATCATATCCTGCTCAAGCCGGGCAAGCTGACGACGGAGGAATTTGAAGTCATCAAAAAACACCCGGAAATCGGCGCGGAGATCATCGGCGACCACGATGCCGAAGTGCTGAAAATGGCGAAACAGATCGCGCTGGGGCATCACGAAAAATGGAACGGGCAGGGCTATCCCCACGGCTTGAGCGGAACGGATATTCCGATTGTCGGGCGCATCGTGGCGATCGTCGATGTGTTCGATGCGCTGACCTGTGTGCGCCCCTATAAAGCCGCGTGGCCGGTGGAAAAGGCCCTGGAGCTGATCGCCAAGGAGGCAGGGCAGCACTTCGACCCGGAACTGGCCAGGCTGTTTCTGGGCATGGAAACGGAAGTGCGGCGGATTGCGACCGAATATAGCGATGCTGCCAATGGGCCGGACGAAAATAACGGGGTGCCTGCATGAGCCAGCCCTCCAGTGTGAGGTCGACCATTCTGGTGGTGGATGACACGCCGGAGAACATCGATGTGCTGCGCGCGATATTGGGCGCGGACTATGCGATAAAGGTTGCCAACAGCGGCCAGTTGGCGCTGAAAATAGCGGCAGCGCAGCCTCCCGATTTAATCCTGCTCGATGTCATGATGCCCGGCATTGACGGCTATGAAGTGTGCAGGCAGCTCAAAGCCAATCCGCACACTTGCGCTACCCCGGTTATCTTCATTACCGCCAAAGCGGAAACCGAGGATGAGGTGCAGGGGCTGGTGCTCGGCGCGGCGGACTACCTGACCAAGCCGGTTGTTCCTGCCATCGTGAAGGCGCGCGTGCAGACCCAGCTTGCGCTGCGGCAGGCGCGCCGCGAACTGGAAGAGAAAAACCTGATCCTCAGCGACGAAAAAGAATTGCTGGAGGACATCGTTTCAAGAATGCGTTCGGCAAGCCCGTTCGATGGGCGCAAGATGCGGCATATCCAGTCATCGTTGGACAAGACGTGCGGCGATATCGTCCTGTCCGCCTACCGCCCGGACGGCGCCCAGCATGTGCTGGTCGGCGACTTTTCCGGCCACGGCCTGCCGGCCGCGTTTGGCGGCCCGCTGGTGTCGTACATTTTCTACCGCCTGACCGCCGAAGGTTGCGCCATGCGCCAGATCCTCGAAGAGGTGAACCGCATCCTGTGCCGCCAGCTTCCCACCCAGCTCTATATGGCAGCCGGCGCGCTGGAACTGTCGCCCGACCGGAAGCAGGCGCTGGTATGGAATTGCGGCATGCCGCCCGTGCTTTGTTTGGATGCCGCGCACGGCATCAACCGGATCAACTCCTGCGGGCTGCCGCTGGGCATCAGCGAATCGACCAATACCTTTGAACCGCACGCGCAGGCCGGGATGGAATCCGGCACGCACATCTACCTGTATTCGGATGGCATCACCGAAGCCATGTCGGTTGAGCGGGAGCTGTACGGACAGGCGCGGCTGGAGGCGCTGGTGTCGCGCATTCGCCGCGAGCAACTGCCGCTGGAGATCATCTGGCAGGAACTGGATGCCTACTGCGGCGGACAGGGGCTGTCGGACGATGCGGTGATGGTCGAAGTTTCGCATTATTGAGCTTTACATAATTCATGACATTTAGGTGAGTTTACCGTAGGGCGGGCTTTGCCCGCCGCGTCGGGCGTAGCCCGACCTACAGAATGTGAATACTCCGTCTTCAATTATGTAATCCTCAATAGGCGAGACTGCCCAAACAGGTTGCCGCTCGGGCAAGACACCTCAATATTGAGTAAGCCTTAGCTTCGTCGCAAAAGCAGGCGGCACATGCCGCCCGATTTATTTTCGGCCATTCAAATTTTCTTCTGGTGTAGAATTCGCGGCAAATTTGCAGGCTTTCGCCTATCCATTTTTTGAGGAAAAACCATATGTCCCTTACGCCTTCCGCCGCCGACAAGAAAGCGCGCACGCTTTCCGAGGCGATGCCCTACATCCAGCGCTTCTTCGACAAGACCATCGTGATCAAATACGGCGGCAACGCGATGACCGATCCCGCGTTGCAGGAGAGTTTTGCGCGCGATGTGGTGCTGCTGAAGCTGGTCGGCATGAATCCGGTGGTGGTGCATGGCGGCGGGCCGCAGATCAATGAAATGCTCAAGCGTGTCGGCAAGCAGGGCGAATTCATTCAGGGTATGCGCGTGACCGACGAGGAGACCATGGACGTGGTCGAGATGGTGCTGGGCAAGGTCAACAAGGATATCGTTAACCTGATCAACAAGCACGGCGGCAAGGCGGTCGGGCTGACCGGACAGGACGGCGCGTTCATCCGCGCCAAGAAATTGTTGCTGGAAAGCAGGGATGAACCGGGCAAGATGCTGGACATCGGGCTGGTCGGCGAGATCGAAAAGATCGATCCGTCCATTATTTCCTTTCTCGATTCCGGCGATTTCATCCCGGTGATCGCGCCGATCGGCGTGGGGCCCGATGGCGAAACGCTGAACATCAACGCCGACCTGGTGGCAGGCAGGCTGGCCGAAGTGTTGCACGCCGAGAAGCTGGTGCTGCTGACCAACACGCCGGGCGTGCTGGACAAGGACGGCAACCTGCTGTCCGGGCTGACGCCGAAGAACATCGACGACCTGGTCGCGGACGGTACCTTGTCCGGCGGCATGCTGCCCAAGATCGGCTCCGCGCTGGATGCGGCGCGCAGCGG
>CAYGIF010000119.1:0-6482 GCA_964349865.1 uncultured Gallionella sp.
CCTCAACCCCTCCCAGCCTCCCCTTGTCAGGGGAGGAGCCAGCTTCCCCCCTGGCAAGGGGGGATTGAGGGGGGTTGGGGTTAAGCGTTCCATCACGCGGGAATAACATGCAAACTTCAGCCAAATCCAAACTTCGCGTCGCCACCACCTCGCTGGCCGGCTGCTTCGGCTGCCACATGTCTTTGCTCGACATCGACGAGCGCCTGTTTCCGTTGCTCGAACTCGTTGAATTCGACCGCTCGCCGCTCACCGACATCAAGCATTGCGGACCGTGCGACATAGGCATGATCGAAGGCGGCATCTGCAACGCGGAGAACGTGCATGTGCTGCGCGAGTTCCGCAAGAACTGCAAGATACTGATCGCCATCGGCTCCTGCGCCATCACCGGCGGCCTGCCCGCGCAGCGCAACCATCTCGATCTGGGAAGCTGCCTGACCGAGGTGTACCTGACCGAGCCGGGGCTGGCGCACGGCCACATTCCGAACGACCCGGAATTGCCGCTACCGCTGGACAAGGTGCATCCGCTGCACGAAGTGGTGAAGATCGATTACTTCATCCCCGGCTGCCCGCCCTCGGGCGACGCCATCTGGAAATTCCTCACCGACCTGATCGCGGGCAAGACGCCAGAACTCGGACATGGATTGATTAAATATGACTGACATGACAAACAATCTGGAAACTGCCGCGCACCCGGAGAAATTGCGCCGCGTCGCCATCGACCCGGTATCGCGCGTCGAGGGGCACGGCAAGGTCACGCTGCTGTTGGACGAGAACGACCGCGTGCACCAGGTGCGGCTGCACATCGTCGAGTTTCGCGGCTTCGAGAAATTTATCCAGGGGCGGCCATTCTGGGAAGCGCCGGTGATGGTGCAGCGGCTGTGCGGCATCTGCCCGGTGAGCCACCATATCGCCGCATCCAAGGCGATGGACATGATCGTCGGGGCAACGCTCACGCCGACGGCGGAGAAGGTGCGGCGGCTGATGCACTACGGGCAGATATTGCAATCGCATGCGCTGCATTTCTTTCATCTGTGTTCGCCCGATCTGCTGTTCGGCTTCGATTCCGATGTGGCGAAACGCAACATCGCCGGCATCGCCGCCGCCTATCCGGAAATAGCCAAGCAGGGCGTGCTGCTGCGCAAATACGGGCAGGAGGTGATCCGCGTCACGGCGGGCAAGCGTATCCACGGCACCGGCTCGATACCCGGCGGCGTGAACAAGAACGTCAGCATCGAGGAGCGCAATTATCTGCTGCTGGATATCGAGCGCACCATCGCCTGGAGCCGCGAGGCGGTCAACATCGCGCGCAAACTGTTCGAACAGAACCTCGACCTTTACAACAACTTTGGAACTTTCAAGACGCACACGCTAAATCTGGTGCGAGCCGACGGCGCGCTGGACTTGTACCACGGCGGGTTGCGCGCGCGCGACCTGAACGGCGGCACGCTGTTCGATCACTACGATTACTCACACTATTGGGACGTGATCTTCGAGGACGTGAAGCCGTGGTCGTACATGAAGTTTCCGTTTCTGCGCAGCCTCGGGCCGGAGACTGGCTGGTATCGCGTCGGGCCGTTGAGCCGCGTGACGCAGTGCGACTTCATTCCCACACCTTTGGCAGAAGCACAGCGCAAGGCGTTCATGGTGTTTAATGGCGGCTCGGCTACGGGCGCAACATTGGGCTTCCACTGGGCGCGCATGATCGAGATGCTGCATGCCGCCGAGGTCATTCAGGAGTTGCTGCTTGATCCTGATCTGCAGGGCAACGAATTGGTCAATACCGGCGAACGCCAGGAACGCGGCGTCGGCGTGATCGAAGCGCCGCGCGGCACGTTGATCCACCACTACAAGGTGGACGAGCACGACCAGATCACGCGCTGCAACCTGATCGTCTCCACCACGCACAACAACCAGGCGATGAACGAGGCGATCCGCCAGGTGGCGCGGCAATATATCGACGGGCGCAAGCTTACCGAAGGCCTGCTCAACCACATCGAGGTCGCGATCCGCGCCTTCGACCCCTGCCTGTCCTGCGCCACCCATGCGCTGGGCAAGATGCCGCTGGAAGTGGAACTGCTGGATGCGTCGGGCGGCACAGTTGATACACTGGCGCGCGCGTCAGATGGGACGTTCTGTTCGCCGGGCTGATGACTGCACCTGTCCTTATCTTCGCCATCGGCAACGAATCGCGCGGCGACGATGCGCTTGCGCCGCTGCTGCTGCGCGACCTGGAAGGCTGGGCGGAGGCGGCAGGGCGGGTCGAGCTGATCGAGGATTACCAGTTGCAGGTCGAGCATGTCACCGACCTGCTGGACCGCAGCGCGGTGTTGTTCGTCGATGCCGATGTGTCCTGTACCGAGCCGTTCCATTTCTCCGAAATCGCCGCCGAAAAGGACAGCAGCTACACCAGCCATGTGATGACGCCGTTCGCGTTGCTGCATACCTACCGTCAGGTGTATGGAACCGATGCGCCGCCCGCTTTCCTGATGCGCATTCGCGGTTACGATTTCGAGTTGGGCAACCCGTTGAGCGGCTGGGCAGCGGCCAATCTGGAGAGGGCAACCAAGCTGATGCGCGCATTGTGCGCGGATGGCGATCTGCAACGCTGGCGGCAGCGCTCGGTAAATGCCTGACGCCATGTATAGTAAGCTTCGCCCGAAGCTCAATCCCGCAATGTCGAAAAAATTTCCATGAAAGAAGGTTACGCAAAAACCCTGGAGTGGTTGAAGACGAATCCCCCCTTGGATGAGCTTTGCGCCAAATACCCCGCAGAATGGACAGCGGTGCAACAGGAGATTTCCGCCATCGTCGAGCGCGGCATCGCGGAAGAGTTGAAGGCCTACCTGGAGCGCCTGTCCGCGCCTGTTGCATCGCCCGGGAAGGCGCAGAAAAACCGGGAAGCCGCCCTGTCGCAATTTATCCGCAGCCGCATGGCGCATGAGTCTGTCAAGAAGCTTTGTCTGTCCACGCTGGCCGCCGATGCGGGCGTAACGAAAGGCAAGCTGCGCTTCAACCTGCTCAACGGCTATATCGCCCAGAAGCTGCTGTTCTCCAGGGGGCTGGAGCGCAAGCCGGTTTCGCTGTTCTGGTTCCGCCTGTTATGGCCGCTGGTCTGGCAGAAAAAGCGGCTGATGCCGCTGGTGCAACCGAGGGGAATATATTGTTTCTATTCGCGCGAACTGGTCGAGGCGCTGGCCGGGATGATCGCTTCCAGAAGCTGCCTGGAAATCGGCGCGGGAGACGGGACCCTGACGCGGTTCCTGAAGGATAGCGGCGTGGCGCTCACCGCAACGGACAATCATGGCTGGAAAAATTCGGTGGAATATCCGGAATGGGTCGTCAAGCTCGATGCGCGCGAGGCTTTGGCCGCCTACGCGCCGGAGGTGGTCATCTGTTCGTGGCCGCCGGCGCAGAACGATTTCGAGCGTTACGTATTCACCACGCCCAGCGTGCAGCTCTATATCGTCATCGGCAGCCGCCACCAGTTTGCGTTCGGCAACTGGAAAGACTACCGGCAGCAATCCGCTTTCGAGCTTGAAGAGGACAAGAATCTGGGCGCGTTGCTGTTGCCGCCCGAACTGGAATCCGCCGTCTATGTGTTCCGGCGGAAAAACAGTCATACGGGCGCCTCTAGAAATTCACTTTTGCGGGATGAAGCGCAAGGAGTCGCGCAGTGAGCGACGAGACATATCGAGTAGATAGGCGAGGAGCGAACGAGCACGCGACGCCGCGATTTGCCCGCAAAATGGATTTATGGAGGTGTCCGTGCATGAGATGTCGCTAGCCGAAAATATGCTGCAAATCATCAAAGATGCGGCGCATCAGCAGGGGTTCACGCGGGTCAGGACGGTGTGGCTGGAAATCGGCCAACTGGCCTGCGTGGAGCAGGAATCCTTGCGTTTCGGCTTCGATGTGGTGACGCGCGGCAGTATTGCGGAACAGGCGCGGCTGGAAATCGTCGAGACGGCGGGGCAGGGCAGGTGCGAAAAATGCGAGTTGAGCTTTCCGCTTGCCGCACTTTACGAGGCGTGCCCGGAGTGCGGGAGCTATGATGTCAAGGTGATTGGCGGGGACGGGATGCGCATCAAGGAACTTGAGGTGGAATGATGTGTACAACATGCGGATGTGGGAATGGTCAGACGCTCATCGGCGGGCATGCGCTCCGGCAGCAGCGCAAACCGGAGGGGCCGATGCGCTTCCGTGCGCGCGAAGCGGATACTCATACCCCGGACGTGAGCGATTCCCGCATCGTGAAGCTCGAACAGGATCTTCTCGCCAAGAACAACGGCTACGCCGAGGCGAACCGCCGCTATTTGTCCGCGCGAGGCATTTTTGCGCTTAACCTGATGTCGAGTCCCGGCTCGGGCAAGACCACGCTGCTGGTGAAGACCATCGTTGCCCTGAATGGAACGCAGCCGCTCGCGGTCATCGAGGGCGACCAGCAGACCGAAAACGATGCCGCGCGCATCCGCGCCGCCGGGGCGCCGGCAATCCAGATCAACACCGGCAAGGGCTGTCACCTGGATGCGCAGATGGTCGGACAGGCCATGCAACAACTTGGTTTGCAGGACGGCAGCCTGCTGCTGATCGAAAATGTCGGCAACCTGGTTTGCCCGGCAAGCTTCGATCTGGGCGAGGCGCACAAGGTGGTGATCCTGTCGGTGACCGAGGGCGAGGATAAGCCGCTCAAATACCCTGACATGTTTAGCGCGGCAGATCTGATGCTGCTCAATAAATGCGACCTGCTGCCGCACCTGACCTTCGATACCGACCTCGCCATCGAATACGCGCGCCGTATCAACCCCAAACTGCAGGTGATCCGTATCTCGGCAACCAGCGGCGCAGGAATGCCGGAATGGCTGGAGTGGATCAGGGATGGTTGCTGCAATGCGGCTGCTGCGAAACTGGAAGTGTCGCTTGGATAAAACCATTGCTTTGCCGTTTTCCGGGCCGTCCGTTCTGGCCTGCGGAGCATGGCTGAAAAACACCGTCTGCGTCACGCGCGGCAACGAGGCATACGTCTCGCAACTGATCGGCGATCTGGACAGCGCCGAAGCGCGGCAGATGCTGGACGCTACCGTTGCGCGCCTGTGCGACGAACTCGATGTGCAGCCCGAGATCGTGGCGCACGACCTGCATCCCGATTTTTACAGCACCCGGTTCGCCCAAACCTATGCCGCACAGCACGGCCTGCCGGTTATCGCCGTGCAGCATCATCACGCGCACATCGCCGCAATCTGCGCCGAACACCGCATCGGCGAAGCGGTGCTCGGCCTGGCGCTGGATGGCGTGGGGCTGGGCACCGATGACACGCCTTGGGGCGGTGAGCTGCTGCGTGCGGAAGGCGCGGATTTTGATCGCATTGGACATCTGGCTCCGCTGCGCCTGCCCGGCGGCGACCGCGCCGCGCGCGAACCTTGGCGCATGGCGGCGGCGGTGCTGTTCCAGTTGGGCCGCAGCAACGAGATTGTGCAGCGTTTTCCCGGTCAGCCGGGGGCGCATACGGTTGCAACGATGCTGCAACGCAACCTGAACTGCCCGATCACTTCCAGCACGGGGAGGCTGTTCGATGCCGCCGCAGGATTGCTGGGCGTAAACGAGATACAGGCTTTCGAGGCGCAGGCCGCGATTCAGTTGCAGGAACTGGCGCAGCGCCACGGAGAGGTCGCGCCGCTGGAGGGGGGCTGGCGAATCGATGAAAAAGGCGTGCTGGATTTTTCGCCGTTACTCGCGGTGCTGGCCGATTGCCCGAAAGCAAACATTGGCGCAGGCTATGGCGCGGCGCTGTTCCATGCCACGCTGGTCGCAGGTCTATCCAAGTGGGTGGAGCGCGCCGCTCACCAGCACAACATCGCCGCTGTCGCGTTGGGCGGCGGCTGCTTCCACAATGATATTCTGTTGCGAACATTATCTGACAGACTTGCCGCGCAAGGGCTGCGGGTGCTGACCGCGCAACGGATGCAACCCAACGACAGCGCGATCTCGCTCGGACAGGCGTGGGTCGCGCTGCAATCTATCAAACAGGGGATTTAAATATGTGCCTCGCGATTCCCGCTTGCGTCGAGCAGCTTATTGGCAAAGACAGCGCCATCGTCAGCCTCGGCGGGGTGCGCAAGGAAATATCGCTGGCGCTGGTCGAAGATGTCGCGGTCGGCGATTACGTGATCGTGCATGTCGGATTCGCGTTGCAGAAGCTCGACCCGGAAGAGGCGGCGCAGACGCTCGCGCTGTTCGCGGAAATCAGCAAAGCCGCGCCAGAATGAAATATGTGGACGAGTTTCGCGACGGCGCGCTGGCGAAAAATATCGCCGCCAACATCGCGCGCGAAGCCGATCCATGTCGCCGCTATCACCTGATGGAATTCTGCGGCGGACATACTCACGCGATCTCGCGCTACGGCATTGCCGACCTGCTGCCCGCCAATGTGCGCATGATCCACGGCCCCGGCTGCCCGGTGTGCGTGCTGCCGGCGGGGCGGGTGG
>CAYGIF010000120.1:0-6471 GCA_964349865.1 uncultured Gallionella sp.
TGATGGGCATCGCCGATATTTTCGAGGCGCTCACCGCCAAAGACCGCCCCTACAAGGAAGGCAAGACGCTGACCGAATCGCTGACCATTCTCGGAAAATTCAAGCTGGACGGGCATATCGACCCCGACCTGTTCGATGTCTTCATCCGCGAAAAAGTCTATCTCGATTACGCCCGGCAATTTCTCGCGCCCGAGCAGATCGACGAGGTCGATTTGAGCAAGATTCCGGGCGTGAACTTGGAATCATGACAGATACCTATTGGCAGTTACCGGGGGCGTCACACCGGTGAAGACCAGTGTCCAGCCTATTGAAAATACTGGATTTCGGCCTTCACCGGCGTGACGGATTTTTAGAGGTTCCCACAATCAGGGAGGCGGTTTCTTGCCATGTCCGTTAGTATGATATATATTGCATATATCATATATTAGGAGGCCGCTATGCGAACATTGGTAGATATTCCAGACAGACAAATCAAAGATTTAACGGCTATTTGTGAGACCGAGAAAGTGTCTCGCGCCGAAGTAATCCGGCAGGCGATTGCCTCGTATATTGAAAAGAAAAAGCCTGCAACCGTTGAAGCATTTGGCCTTTGGAAGGATCGCAAGGCAGATGGGTTGGCGTATCAAGAGCAGGTGCGCTCCGAATGGTAAGCGTTCTAATTGATACCAATATTCTGGTCGATTATCTAAATGGGATCGAACAGGCAAAAACCGAACTGGATAGATATTCCGATAAGGCTATCAGTCTCATCACCTGGATGGAAGTGATGGTTGGTGCAACTCCAGAAACAGAGGAAATCATGAGAGGCTTTTTAAGCAGTTTCGTCAATTTGCCTATTGATGAGCGAGTGGCGGCCGTGGCCGTAGCGCTCCGCAAACAACATAAAATCAAACTGCCTGATGCGATCGTGTGGGCAACAGCTCAAGTGAATAGATGCCTGCTTGTCACGCGCAACACGAAGGTTTTTTTACCTGACGAGCCAGGAATACGTGCCCCGTACCATATCTGATTGATCCTAAAAACCGCAGTTAACGAAAAACATTTTGATATTTTGACGGATTATGCTGTTCTCGTATGTGCGAATTTATTCGCACATAACCTGTTGTTCGTGCGAATAAATTCGCACCTACATACCTCCTAACTGCGTTTTCTAGGTTGATATTGCGCGGCTCAGAATAGGCACAAACAACTGCCGGAAATCGTCACTCCGCTGACGAGTTTGGGGTGAAAGTTGGCGGAAAAGCAAGGGTTTGATATTTTGATTATGTAAATAAAACAGGAGGTTACGATATTGGCACGGCTATTGCTGCATTAACCAGCGACACACGTCGTGTGTGTTTAACACAAAAGGAGCTTTACATGAAAAACGTACAAAAAGGCTTTACCCTGATCGAATTGATGATCGTGGTCGCGATTATCGGTATCCTGGCTGCGGTAGCGATTCCTGCTTACCAAAACTACATCAAGAAGGCGGCCTACACCGAAGTGACGTCGGCGATGACCCCGTTCAAGCTGGGCGTGGAAGATTGCTGGGCGGACGATTCCAGCTTTGCTTCTTGTGATGCGGGCGCCAGCGGCGTTCCGCCTGCGGTTACCGGCAATACGACCGGCGCATTGAATGCGGTCGCAGTGACAAACGGTGCGATTACCGCTACGCCAAATGCCTACAAGGGAATCTTGGCATCCGAGACTTGCGTCATGACGCCAGCCACGAACACGACGGCTAACCGCGTGGACTGGACTTTCTCTGGCGCGTGCAAGACAGCTGGCTATGTGAAGTAAAGAACTGGTTTTACTGCTGCCTGGAACCCGGCAAGTACAGCTTGCCGGGTTTTTTATTTGAAATTATTCAGAAATCACCATGAAAAAAACCATCCCGGAGAATTGGCTTTTTGCCGTGTTGCTGTTTGTCCTCGTCGCGGTGGTGTACGGGCAGTTCTTGTTTAATCCACCGGTATTCGACGACACGATTCTCTTTATGCATGGCTCGGGCGATGTCGGCCAATTAGGCGCATTTTCCCCGCTGCAGATACGCTGGTTGCCTTATGCGACGATGGCCTGGACGGTGGGTGCGGTGGACGAGAATATGCCCTGGCTGCGGCTGGAGGCGCTCTTGTTGCATGCCGCCGTCGGCATAGCACTGTTTTTTCTGTTGCAGAATTTATATCAATGGTTGCCAATTTCAGGGCGTAGCGAGAAAGAGATCCGGCTGCTGGCCTTCTGCTCGGCGTGTTTGTTCGTGCTGCATCCGGTGGCGGTATATGGCGCGGGCTATCTGATTCAGCGCACCATTGTCATGGCTACCCTGTTCGGCTTGCTCGCATTGCTGGCCTATTTGCGCGGGCTGACCGGCAACCGCAGTGTCTGGCTCTGGGTGAGCGTCCTTTTTTATGGGCTTGCCGTGCTGGCAAAGGAACATGCCGTCATGCTGCCGGGCGTGATGCTGGCATTGACGGTATTGTTATCCGGCTTGTCGGCAAATTTATTCAGGCGGCTGCGCTGGATTTATCTGGCTTTCCTGTTAATCGCTTTGTTTGTGGTGTTTCAAAAATTAGGCATTCTGGGCAGCGTGTACGAGCCTAAGGCAGGAGAAATGCTGGAAGGGATAGACTTGGGACACGCCTATCCGCTCAGCGTCCTGACGCAGTGCGCCTTGTTTTTCAAATATATCTGGTTGTGGCTGGTGCCCAATCCGGCGTGGATGTCGGCGGATATGCGCGAGCCGTTTGCAACCGGCCTTTTCTCAATCTTCGGATTGTCAACGCTGGCATTTATCGGCTATGGCATGGCCGCGATCCGGCTGCTGTTCCGGCGCGGGGCGATGGGGGTGGTGGGTTTCGCCATGTTATTTCCCTGGCTGCTGTTCTTTACCGAGTTTTCTGCGGTCAGGATTCAGGAGTCGTTTGTGTTGTACCGCAGCTATTTGTGGATGACGGGAATTTTTATTGTCTTGCCGCTGTTATTGGGGAAGATCAAAACAGGTATTGCGATCCCGGTCACGCTGGTTGTGATACTCGCTTTTGGCATAGGCGCCGTGAATCGCTTGACCACTTTTTCGGACCCGCTGTTATTGTGGGATGATGCGGCCAAGCTGGTGGGGAAGAAGCATGAACTGCCGGGCGTGTGGCGCATTTATGAGAACCGGGCGATAGCTTTTTTGCAGTTGAAGCGGACGCAACCGGCTTATCAGGATTACCAGTTGGCCCTGTCGCTGGCGCCCCCCTCGGGACAGAAGTATCTCTACCAAGGGCTGGGTGCGGCCTATTTCCAGGACGGCAGATATGCCGAGGCGCTAGCGAGCTTTGGGCGGGCATTGGAGATTGACGGCCGCTATGATCAGGCGCGCTATGGCAGAGGATTGGCTCACATGCTGCTGGGGAACAGGGACGCGGCGCTTGATGACTTGTCCGTAGTCTGCAAGGCTGGTCGCCGTGTTGCGTGTGATAAGCTGGAACTAATCGGAAAAAATTAGGGAAACGCGGATTTATTCGTCATCCCCGCCTTCGCGGGGATGACGAATAAATCTGCGTTTCCTTGGCATTCCGTACTTTTTTGAGCGCGTTTGCCACCTCGCGCAAATCACTCTTATCATGGAGATTTGATAAAAACTCCCGCAGGCCTGTTTCGCCAACAGTTGCAGTCAGGAATACCCATGAAAAAGTCAACCTCTGAAAATTGGATTTATGCCGTGCTGGTAGTGGCTGCGGTTGCGCTGGTGTACGGTCAGTTTTTGTCGAACCCGCTGGTGTTTGATGATATTCGCTTCTTTGGCGGCCTTGAGCATCTGGCCGCATTCTCGCCACTTCAGATACGCTGGTTGCCCTATGCGACAATTGCCTGGACGGTCGGGGTGTCGGGCGAGGGAATGTTCTGGTTGCGGCTCGAGGCGCTGGTACTGCACAGTGCATCGGGCGTGGCACTGTTCTTTTTTATTCAGAGGTTGCATCAGCAGGTAGCAGTCAGGAACCCGGACGGCGACAGGGGCTTGTCGGCAGGCGGGTTGGCTTGCGTTGCTGCATTGTTGTTTGTGTTGCATCCGGCCGCCGTGTATGGAGCAGCCTATCTGGTACAGCGCACCATCGTGATGGCCACGCTGTTTAGCCTGCTGGCACTGCTGGCGTATCTGCGCGGTTTGAAAGAAAAACGTGCTATCTGGCTGTGGCTGAGTGTCGCGCTATATTTATTGGCAGTGCTGTCAAAAGAACATGCCATCATGCTGCCTGCCGTCATGCTGGCAATGACGGTTTTGCTGGGCGGAACATTCAGAACAGAATTCGGCCGTCTGTGGAAAATTTATCTTGCGTGCTTGGGCATTGCGATCTTTGTGGTATTCCAGAAGTACGCAATATTGGGTGGCGTTTATGAAAAACTAGCTCCCGAGATGTTGCAGGAAATCAAGGTGGAGCACGCCTACCCGCTGAGTATCCTGACCCAGTGCTGGTTGTTCTTCAAGTATCTTGGGCTATGGGTGTTCCCCAATACTGCCTGGTTCTCGGTTGACATGCGTGATCCCTTTGCAGATAGCCTGATGTCTCCCTACTGGTTCGCAGCATTGGGGTTTGTCGGCTATGGGGTGTTGGCCGTCAGACTGATGCTAAAGCGCGGAAAAACAGGGTTGCTGGGCTTTGCGCTGTTGTTTCCCTGGCTGCTGTTTTTTACCGAGTTCTCGGCGGTGCGAATTCAGGAGCCGTTTGTCCTGTATCGCAGCTATTTATGGATGGCTGGAATTTTTATTGCTGCACCAGTCTTATTCGGGCGGCTTGAGGCTCGCAAGGCTGCCTGGGTAGCGGGGGCGCTGGCACTGGTTCTGGCAGCCCTGGCGGTAGGCCGTCTGACTACATTTTCACAACGTTTCCTGCTCTGGAATGACGCGGCAATACTCATACAGGATAAGCAACACCTGTATGCTGCCGACCGAATCTATGCTAATCGGGGGAAAAGCCTTAGAGAGTTGGGACGCTATCGGGAAGCGATAGCCGATTATCGGGTGGCGATCTCATTGCGCCCCAATTATGCCAATTACCATCATGGTATCGCTATCGCTTATCTGGATGCAGGCGACTACGCCAGGGCGATTGACGAATTTGGCAAGGCGATTGGACTGGAGCCGCAACACGTGCGGGCGTACTACGGGCGTGGCGAGGGATATCTGTTGCTGGGAAACTTACAGGCTGCACGGGAGGATTTTGCCGCAAGCTGCCAACTGGGTTGGCAGTCCGGCTGCAAAAAATTAGGGGGTTTGCCGCAATAATGGTTGCATGAAAAGAGCAGCTACTTTCGAGGATGCGCCTCAACCATTTCGCGCAGTTCCCGCAAATCCCAGCGCCTGCTTCAAATACTTTCCCGTCACGCTGTTTTTGTCTTTTGCGATGTCCTTCGGCGAGCCTTGCGCGATGATGCGGCCGCCGCCTTCGCCGCCTTCGGGGCCGAGGTCAATCACCCAGTCGGCGGTCTTGATTACATCGAGGTTGTGTTCGATCACCACCACGGTGTTGCCCTGGTCGCGCAGTTTGTGGATCACCTTGAGCAGCAGCGCGATATCGTGGAAGTGCAGGCCGGTGGTGGGTTCGTCGAGGATGTACAGCGTGCGCCCGGTGTCGCGTTTGGATAATTCGAGGGACAGCTTGACGCGCTGCGCTTCGCCGCCGGACAGCGTGGTGGCGGATTGCCCCAGCGTGATATAGCCGAGGCCGACGTCGAGCAGGGTTTGCAGTTTGCGCGCGATGACCGGCACGGGTTTGAAGAATTCATGCGCCTGCTCGACGGTCATCTGCAAAATCTGGTGGATGTTCTTGCCCTTGTAGTTGATCTCCAGCGTCTCGCGGTTGTAGCGCTGGCTGTGGCACACGTCGCACGGCACATACACGTCCGGCAGGAAATGCATCTCCACCTTGATCATGCCGTCGCCCTGGCAGGATTCGCAGCGTCCGCCCTTGACGTTGAACGAGAAGCGCCCCGGCCCGTAACCGCGTTCGCGCGCCGACGGCACGCCGGCGAACAGCTCGCGGATCGGCGTGAACAGGCCGGTGTAGGTCGCCGGGTTGGAGCGCGGCGTGCGCCCGATCGGGCTTTGATCGACGTTGATCACCTTGTCGAAAAATTCCAGCCCGCCGATTTCGGCGTAGGGCGCGGGTTCGGCGTTGCTGCCGTACAGATGCTGCGCCACGGCGGGATACAGCGTGTCGTTAATCAGCGTGGACTTGCCCGAGCCGGACACGCCGGTGACGCACACCAAGAGGCCGACCGGCAGGTTCAGCGTGATGCCTTTCAGGTTGTTGCCCGAAGCGCCGGCGATGCGCAGCATGCGTTCCGGGTCGGGCTTGAGAGATTTTTCCGGCATCGGGATGCTGAGCCTACCGGACAGGTAATCGCCGGTGAGCGACTGCTTGCTCGCACAGATTTCCGCTGCCGTGCCTTGCGCGACGACCAGCCCGCCGTGCTCGCCCGCGCCCGGCCCCATGTCCACCACAT
>CAYGIF010000121.1:0-6396 GCA_964349865.1 uncultured Gallionella sp.
GCGGGCTGATCGTGATCGACTTCATCGACATGGAAAGCAGCCGCAACCAGCGCGACGTGGAGAATCGTTTGCGCGATTCGCTGCACCATGACCGCGCCCGCGTGCAGACGGCCAAGATCTCGCGCTTCGGCCTGCTGGAACTGTCGCGCCAGCGTTTGGCGCCCAGCCTGGGCGAAAGCAACTACATCCCTTGCCCGCGTTGCAGCGGCATCGGCCACATCCGCGGCACCGAGTCCTCCGCGCTGCATATCCTGCGCATCATCCAGGAAGAGGCGATGAAGGAAAGCAGCGCGGCGATACACGTGCAGGTGCCGGTGGATGTCGCCACCTTCCTGCTCAACGAAAAACGTTCCGACATCCATCGCATCGAATCGCGCCTGAAAGTGGCGATCACGCTGATCCCCAATCCGCATCTGGAAACGCCCAACTACAGCATCAGCCGCCTGCGCCAGGACGACATGACCGGCGAAGTGCTGCAGGCCAGCTACAAGCTGGTGGAAAAGCCGGTTGAAGAAAAGCCGCTGACCGCCGCGCAGGAGCAGCAAAAAGCCACGCGCGCGCAAGCCGTGGTGCAAGGCATCACCCCGGCGCAACCCGCGCCGATGAAGGTTGAGGAGGCCAAGCCTTCGATTTTCGGCAAACTATTCGGCTGGATCAAAACGCTGGGTGCGGAGGAACCGCCCAAGGCCAAACCGGCGGCAAGCGCGACACGCAACCAGCCGCGCCGTGAACGCGGCGAGCGTGGCGAGCGGAGTGAAGGGGGCAAGCGTCGCGAGCGCGGAGAACGCAGCGAGGGGGGCAGTGCCCGCCGCGAACGCGGCGAGAAGCCGGCACCGGCCGAAGCCGCAGCTAAACCTCAAGAGCCGCGCCAGCAGGGCGAACGCGAACCGCGCCAGCCTCGGCCACCGCGCCAGCCGCGTGCAGCGCCGGCGCCGCAACCCGAAGAAAAATCCGTGCTGGAAAGCCAGATTGCCGCACCTGCCGCCGAACAAACCGAAGAAGGCAGCGCACGCGAAAGCGGCCGCCGCCGCGGCCGCCGTGGCGGCCAGCGCGAACGCCAACGCCGCGAGAATGCCGTACCGGGCGGCGAAATACCGGCAGGCAACGGCGAAACTGCCGCCGCGGAACAATTTGTCGCAGCCGCTGCACCGGCCGATACTGCGCCGGCGAAGTCGAAGCCTTCCGAGTACATCGCCTACCCCGAAGGCTGGACGCCACCCGTGACGCCGAGCGAATACATCGCCATACCGACAACCGCAATGCAGCAGGATGTGGCGGCAGTGGCGGCGAATGAAATTACCGCGCCCGTTGCGGCAAGCAGCGGCGAAGGCCTGGTGCAAATCGAGACCGACCCGGGCAAGCTGCAACCTATAGCGAACATTCCCGCCGGTTACGCTGACAAACCGGCAACGCGCCGCCGCACGCGCCAGCATGAAGTGTATGTTGAGAATGAACCGCTGATGCAGGTCGAAACGCAACGCCCGCAAGCATAATTTCGCTCAGGCAAAAAACGAAGCCGCACGAATAAAAGTCGTGCGGCTTTTTTATTGCCAATCTTTTGCTTCACCGGACTCGGCCCGGAATCATTCCCTGTTGCGGAATGCGCTTAGCAGCAGCGCCAGCGTTGCGACCCAGAACAGCAAGGCCATCAAAAATTGCACCTTCATCGAAGTCGACCATTCCGCGCTCCTGTTAGTCCGGTTTGCCGCGACTGGCGAGATTTGAATCTCACTGCCATCCGGCAGCGTCAGGAAGCCAACCGGAATACCGGCCCCGGCTTGGCGGAACGGCGCGGTAACGGAGCAATCTGCGGATGGCATCAGCCCGAGCGTCTTCACCCGGTTGCATGTTTCCGCGTCGAGACGCAGTTCATAAACATTCGAAATATGCGCCGCGATATTCCAGATAAAAAGAAAACCGATAAACAGGCAGACGATTGCAGCGATTATTTTCGTATCGTCACTTTTTTTGCGAAGTTCCATTTGCGCCTCCTGACGAAACTGAAAAGCAGCTACCGTTTTCATTCTGCCTTGAACACAACGGGATTTCAACCGTTTAACAGGGTGTTGAAATGCCGTTTCCTGATATGCTGCAACAACCCCTCCGCCGCGTCTTCCGCCATGTCCAGCACGCGCTCGAAACCATCCGCGCCGCCGTAGTAAGGGTCGGGGACTTCGCGCTCGGCATGATGCCGCGCGTATTCGAGAAACAGCCGCACTTGCGCATCGCTGGCTGGTGGCGCAAGACGTTGCAGAATGGCAAGGTTGGCCTGGTCCATCGCCAGCACATAATCGGAACGTTGAAAGTCGCCCTCCTCCACCTGACGCCCGCGCAAGCCGCTCATGTCATAGTCGCGCTGCCATGCCGCCCGCTGCGCGCGCGCATCCGGCGCAGCGCCGATGTGGTAATCATGCGTTCCCGCCGAGTCGATCAGGATGTGTCCGGCCAAGCCGGCATTCTCGACATAGCGGCGGAACACCGCCTCCGCCGTGGGCGAGCGGCAGATGTTGCCCATGCAGACAAAAACGACAGAAACCTTATCCTTCATTGCGGCAATTTTCCCGGTTTACGCGCCAATTTCCCAATGGCCGAAGCTGCCTCAGTTGTGAGGCAGCATTCCTGATTTTTGGCATTTCATTATGGGGCAATATAGACATATGTTGTGCGGCCTTTCGCTTGTTTATTTTTGCCCCGGCTGTTGCCGTGTGGCAAAAAAATACCGCCTGCTGATATAGAATGCGGACTGCTCAATGCGGATCATGTTATCAACCCGCCCTGATCAAATTCCAGGGGCGGTAATTTTTCAGGGATGGAAATTATGTCGGCAATCGGATTGTGGTATCCAGTTTATGATCGCCACCTCGCGTGGGTTGGTGTGAGCCTGGAGACGGATACGTCGATATTTGTGCCGCAGGATTTCTTTGACCAGATGAGCAGCGAAGCGCTGGCGGTCGATGGGGTCGACGGCAAATTGTTTTTCGTGGGCGCGGATGTCTTAGGTGCATGCAAACAACCGCTGAAATTGCCTTTTTCGCCATCCCGGCTGGTGGCCGTGCTCAGCGAACATTTTCTGTCGGCCGAGGCGAGCATGGCTATTTTCCGCGCCTGGCACAGCAAAAAAGTGCGCCTGGCCGTGACCGGCCTGGCTGTCCCCACCGGGCTTTCCCGCGACATGGTCGCCATGCATGTTTTCGATGCCGCGACGGTGCGCAAATCGTTCAGCGAAATAATTTCGCTGGATGCCAGCCGTTCCGGCGCAAAATTATTTGTTCATGGCGTCGGCTCGATGGAATTATTCGAATGGTGCGCCAAGGCGGGGTTCAGCTATTTCACCTTTGGCGGATTGGATGCTCCGGAATATGGAGACCAATCGAAGGATTCTTCCCGCCTGCCGTTGATGCGCCTGCTTTCCATGGTCGCCACGGATGCGGATGCGGCGACCATGGAGGAAGTTTTCAAGCTCGACCCGAAATTGGCTTTTGAATTATTGCGCCTGGTCAATTCCGCCTCTTTCGGCGCCGGCAAGGAGATCACCAGTTTTGCCCAGGCGATAATGGTGCTGGGGCGGCGCCAGTTGCAGCGCTGGCTGCAACTGCTGATGTTCTCCCTGCAGAAAGAAGGTGGCGGCAGCCCCAACATCCTGATGCAGCGCGCCGCCGAGCGGGGGAAAATGATGGAGCTCCTGTCCCGGGAAGGCAACGAAAAAATCGACCGGGAACAGGCCTTCATGGTGGGGGTATTTTCCGTGCTGGATGTGCTGATGGCTACCCCGCTGGCGGACTTGCTCGAATCGGTTTCCTTGCCGCAACCGGTGGAGCAGGCGTTGCTCGAGCGTGAAGGACGGCTCGGCGCTTTGCTCGACCTGATATGCGCAACCGAGCAACGCGACTTTGCCGGAGTAAAGCGGCTGCTACCCAATCTGGGGATAGCGCCGGAGATGCTGAGCCGGTTCCAGCTTGATGCCATTTTCTGGGCCTTGAAAGTCGCCGGAACCAAATGAAACCGCAAACCGGCTCCGCTTCCAATACCGGTAATAGCCATGGCAACACCGATAACCGCCATGCTTTTGCCGTGGCGGGCAGCATCGTGCATAACGTGCTGCACACCGGCGAAAGGGATTTCGCACAAATACTCGGTGAAGCGATCCGGGATGCTTTTAACTGGCCCGATGCCTATTGCCATTTCACCGGGAAGGCGGCACATCTGGCTGGCCGGCGCAAGTTGCCGGAAGACTGGCGCAGCCTTGCGGAACGAATCGAACACGACAGCCAGACGGCCTGGTTACCGGCCGGCGGCAACGAGGATGAGCCGATACCGCTGGGCTGCCCTTTGCTTGCCCGGGGCGAGGCGGTCGGCGCACTGTGCGTGCGGGCGCCGCTGGCCTTCTTGCCGACCTTGCAGTCGCTGGCCGGGCTGATCGCGACAACCTTGCTCGATCGCTTGCAGTTCGACGAGCGCAAGCGCGACCTGCTGCACAGCGAGGATAAACTGGTGCGGCAACAACAGATACTCGACCATATCCACGATTCCGTCATCGCGATGGACTTGAGCGGCTATATCACCGGATGGAACAAGGGGGCGGAACAGCAGTTCGGTTACACCGCCGAGGAGGCGATCGGAAAAAACATCCTGTTCCTGTATGCCGACGAAGACGAAGATGCGCTGTTTCACGAAGCCTTCCTCGAGCACGGCGGGCGGGAGATGGTGGTCAAACGCCGCAAGAAATCCGGCGAGGTGTTCTGGGCCAGCCTGAGCCTTTCTCTGTCGCGCGATGCGCGCGGCAATCCCACCGCGATCCTCGGCTACCTGGTGGATATCACCGAACGCCTCAAGGCGGAAGCGGAGTTGCGCCTGCAGGCGGCCATCTTCGAATACAGCGACGAAGGCATCATCGTCACCGATGTGGCCAAGCGCATCCTTTCGGTGAACCGCTCCTTCACCAAAATCACCGGTTACGAAGCGCACGAGGCCGTCGGGCAGTTTCCGTCAATGCTGAAATCGGGGCTGCATGACCGGGCTTTTTACAATGAGATGAACGCCTCGATCACCGATAACGGGCTGTGGATCGGCGAACTGTGGAACCGGCGCAAGAACGGCGAAAACTTCCCGGTATGGATGTCGATCAGCGGGGTGCATAACCAGGAGGGCGCGATTACCCATTACTTCTCCGTATTCACCGATTTGACCGAACGCAAGAATGCGGAGCAGCAGATCTATCGCCTGGCCTATTACGACACGCTCACCGGCCTGCCGAACCGCGCCAGGCTGTATACCCTGCTGCGCCAGACCTTGCTCGAGGCGCGGCGCAACAGGACGCATGGCGCGATATTGTTCATCGACCTCGACCGTTTCAAGCAGATCAACGATTCTCTCGGCCACGCGCACGGCGATATCCTGCTCAAGGAAGTGGCCGCACGGCTGCCCGCCAGCCTGCGCGGCGGGGATATTATCGCCCGCATCGGCGGCGATGAATTCGTCGTGGCTCTGGTGAATATTGCAAGGCACGAAGATGCCTCCTTCGTCGCGCAAAGAATTCTCGACAATCTGTCCATGCCGATCATGGTGGAAGGGCACGAATTGCAAATTTCAGCGAGCATCGGCATCAGCATCTATCCAGACGATGGCGATGATGCCGAAACCCTGATCAAGAATGCCGATATTGCGATGGCCCGCGCCAAGCAAGGCGAGGCGCATGACAGCTACCTGTTTTTCTCGCACGACATGAACAAGCGCGCCCTGGAGCGCCTCAAGCTGGAAAGCAACCTGCGCCGCGCGCTGGAGCGGAACGAACTGATGCTTCACTACCAGCCGCAACAGAACCTGCAAAGCGGCAAGATCGTCGGCGCGGAAGTGCTGTTGCGCTGGGACCACCCCGGCACAGGCATGATTTCCCCGGCCACGTTCATCCCGCTGGCGGAAGAAACCGGGTTGATCATTCCCATCGGCGAGTGGATACTGGAAACCGTCTGCGCGCGCAACAAGGAATGGCAGCGTGCCGGGCTGCCCATCGTCAAGCTGGCGGTGAACATTTCCGCCAAACAGTTCCGCCCGACGCTGCCACGCCTGGTGGCGGAGATATTGGCGCGCCACGAACTGGATGCGCGCTTTCTCGAACTGGAAATCACCGAAAGCATGATTATGCAGAGCGTTGAAGGCGTGATCGCCATGATGGACGATTTCCAGTTGCTGGGCATCAGCCTGTCGCTGGACGATTTCGGCACCGGTTATTCGTCCCTGAGCTACCTGAAGCGTTTTCCCATAGACAAACTCAAGATCGACCAATCGTTTGTACGCGGCGTTACCAAGGATGCCGACGACGAGGCCATCACGCGGGCGATTATCAGCCTGTCCAGAAACCTCGGCCTGCGCGTCATCGCGGAAGGGGTGGAGACGGAA
>CAYGIF010000122.1:0-6348 GCA_964349865.1 uncultured Gallionella sp.
CCAGCACGGCGGAGACCGCCAGGCCGCGATACAGCGCGTTCATGATCTTGCCGCCCGCGCGCGCCTTGACGAAGAAGGTGCCGGCGATGGAGGCGAAGATGGAGAAGCCGCCCAGCACCAGCGGGTAGATCACCGCGTTCGGACCGGCATTCGCCATCAGCAGGCCGCCCAGCAACATGGTGGCAATGATGGTGACCGCATAAGTTTCGAACAGGTCGGCCGCCATGCCGGCGCAGTCGCCGACGTTGTCGCCGACGTTATCGGCGATTACCGCCGGGTTGCGCGGGTCGTCCTCGGGAATACCGGCTTCGACCTTGCCCACCAGGTCGGCGCCGACGTCTGCGCCCTTGGTGAAAATGCCGCCGCCGAGACGGGCGAAGATGGAGATCAACGATCCGCCGAAGGCCAGTCCGACCAGAGCGTGGGTCGCTTCGGCAGGGGTCGCGCCGGTGGCGGTCAGGAAAGCGTAATAGCCCGCCACGCCCAGCAGTCCCAGGCCCACTACCAGCATGCCGGTGATCGCGCCGCCTTTGAACGATACGTTCAGTGCCGCGTTCAGGCTTTCCTTGGCCGCTTCGGCGGTGCGCACATTGGCGCGCACCGACACATGCATGCCGATGAAACCTGCCGCGCCAGAGAGCACCGCGCCGATCAGAAAACCGATAGCCGTTTGCCAGCCCAATGTGAGGAGGATAACGACGAACAATGCCGCGCCAACCATGGCAATGGTGGTGTATTGACGGTTCAGGTAGGCGGAAGCGCCTTCCTGCACCGCAGCGGCGATTTCCTGCATTCTCGCGCTGCCGGTCGATTTACCCAGAATCCATTTAATTGAAGCCGCACCATACAAGAGTGCCGCAATTGCACTTAACAACGCAAATCCCAAACCACCTGACATGACTACCCTCCCTAAAGATAAATCAACCAACGGCCCTGACATTCAAGATGCATGTTTAGAGCCACCCGTACCTGCTTCAGAGGCTAGGATACTTTGTATTTTGCGATAATGACATGGGTTTTTTGAAATATTGCTTCCCCGCAATTGATATTCGCGGGCAAATTTCCCATGATCCAAAGGGGCTCTCAGATGCGTTTCGCCAGCTCCGCCGCCTTGCCGGTATAAGTGTCCGGGCTGAGCTGCAGCAGGCGCTGTTTTTCTGCTGCGGGAATCTCCAGCGTTGCGATGAAGGCTTGCAGCGAGGCGCGGGTGATGCCGCTCTGGCCGCGCGTCAGTTCCTTGAGCTTGTCATACGCATTTTCGATGCCGTAGCGGCGCATCACGGTCTGGATCGGCTCGGCCATCACTTCCCAACTGGCATTCAGGTCATCCGCCACGCGCTGCGGATTGGCTTCCAGCTTGTGCAGGCCCTTCAGGCAGGATTCGTAGCCGAGCAGCGTATAGCCGAGCGCCACGCCCATGTTGCGCAACACGGTGGAATCGGTCAGGTCGCGCTGCCAGCGTGACACCGGCAATTTCTCGGAAAGATGTTTCAGCAGCGCGTTCGCCAGCCCGAGGTTGCCTTCCGAATTCTCGAAGTCTATCGGGTTCACTTTGTGCGGCATCGTGGAAGAGCCGACTTCGCCCTTGACCACTTTCTGCTTGAAATAACCGAGCGAGATATAACCCCAGATATCGCGGTTCAGGTCGATCAGGATAGTGTTGATGCGCGCATAGGCGTCGAACAACTCCGCCATGCAATCGTGCGGCTCGATCTGGATGGTGTAGGGGTTGAAGGCGATGCCGCGCGCCTCGACGAATTTCTTTGCAAAAACTTCCCAATCCACGTCGGGATAAGCCGCCAGATGCGCGTTGTAGTTGCCCACCGCGCCGTTGATCTTGCCGAGGATTACCGTTGCGGCAAGACGCTGTTCGGCGCGTTGCAGGCGGTATGCGACGTTCGCCATCTCTTTGCCCAGCGTGCTCGGCGTGGCGGTCTGCCCGTGGGTGCGGCACAGCATTGGCAGGTCGGCATGCTGGTGCGCGAGGTTTCTCAGGCGCTCAATCAATGCTCGCAGGGCGGGCAGCAGCACCGCTTCGCGCGAACCTTTGAGCATCAGCGCGTGGCTGAGGTTGTTGATATCTTCCGAGGTGCAGGCGAAGTGGATGAATTCCAGCGCCTTCACGGTTTCGGGATTGCCGGACAGTTTGTCGCGCAGCCAGTATTCCACCGCCTTGACGTCGTGGTTGGTGGTTGCTTCGATGGCCTTGATCGCGGCGGCGTCGGCTTCGCAAAAGTTTGCATTGAGCGCATCCAGTTGCGCGATGGTCGCGGCGGAAAATGGCGCAATTTCAGGAATGTCGGCCTGTGCGCTGAGCGCCTCGAGCCATTCGATTTCGATCAGCACGCGGAAACGGATCAGGCCGAATTCGCTGAAGTAACCGCGCAACGCATCCACCTTGCCGTGGTAGCGCCCGTCCAGCGGGGAGAGGGCGGTGAGTTTGGTGAGTGTGGTCATGGCGTAGCCCTGATGCGAAAGCGCGTATTTTACGCGAATCAACCAATTCCCTGTTCGATGATTGCGCCGCCCAGACAGATTTCGCCGTCATAAACAACTACCGATTGTCCCGGCGTGACCGCCCATTGTGGCTGGTCGAATTCGAACGAACAACGACCGCCATCTTGTGCCGTGATATGGCATGGTGCATCGGCCTGCCGGTAGCGCGTCTTGGCGGCGTAGGGATGGTAGAGCAGCGGCGCAGTGCCGCTGATCCAGTGACTATCCAGCGCGGTCAGACGCTTGCTCAGCAGCGCCGGGTGGTCGTGCCCCTGCACCACGATCAGTCGGTTGTTCGCCATGTCCTTGCCCGCCACAAACCAGGGTTCGCCGGACGCATCTTTCGCTCCGCCGATGCCCAGCCCCTGGCGCTGGCCGATGGTATAGAACGACAAGCCTATGTGTTTGCCGATTACCTTGTCTTCCGGCGTGCGCATCTCGCCCGGCTGGGTCGGCAGGTAGCGATTGAGGAATTCGCGGAACGGGCGTTCGCCGATGAAGCAGATGCCGGTGCTGTCTTTCTTGGCGTAGTTGGAAAGGCCGTGTTGCTCGGCAATCGCGCGCACTTCGGATTTCAGCAACTTGCCGAGCGGAAACATCGCATGGCCCAGTTGCGACTGGTTCAGGCGATGCAGGAAGTAGCTTTGGTCCTTGCCGTCGTCGGCAGCCTTGAGCAATTGAAACAGACCATCCGCTTCGCGCACCTGCGCATAGTGGCCGGTGGCGATGACATCCGCGCCGAGTTGAATGGCGTGGTCGAGAAACGCCTTGAACTTGATTTCCGAATTGCACAGGATGTCCGGGTTTGGCGTGCGCCCGGCCTGGTATTCGCGCAGGAAATAGCCGAATACGCGCTCCCTGTATTCCTTGGCGAAATTCACCGCCTCGATGGGAATGCCGATGGTGTCGGCGACCGACACCGCATCCAGCAGGTCCTGGCGCGACGAGCAGTACTCGTCGCTGTCGTCGTCTTCCCAGTTTTTCATGAACAGGCCGATCACGTCGTAGCCCTGCTGCTTCAACAGCAACGCGGCAACCGAGGAATCCACGCCGCCGGACATGCCGACGACAATTCTTTTATTCATAGTGAACTAATAGGTCGAGCGGATAGCGTTTGCCGGCGAGGTAATCTTCGATGCAGCGCAATACCAGCGGGCTGCGGTGACGTTCCTGCAAGGCGCGTATTTCGTCGAATGTGAGCCACACGGCCTGGATGATCCCTGCATCGAGCTTCCGGGACGCATCATGTCCGGTGATGGAGCCGGTGAAGGCAAAGCGCAGGTAGGTGGTATCCGATTCCGGCGAATGCCAGCGGTAAACGCCGAGCAGATGCTGCGGGGTGAAGGAATACGCCGATTCCTCCAGCACTTCGCGCGCCACTCCGGCGAGCAGCGATTCGTCGGCCTCGAGATGCCCGGCAGGCTGGTTGAAGCGCACCCCCTGCGAGGTTTCTTCCTCGACCAGCAAGAATTTCCCATCGCGTTCGATGACGGCGGCGACGGTGACGTTCGGTTTCCAGATCATGTGTCGATCCCCGAAATATAAGATAGGCCAAAAAGAAAAAGGCAGGAAATCCTGCCTTCTTGCTTTGTTGGTGCCGGGGGGGGGACTCGAACCCCCACGCCTTGCGGCACCGGATTTTGAGTCCGGCACGTCTACCAGTTCCATCACCCCGGCTAAGCGGGGCGCATTATCCATGAAGCGGCGCGTCACATCAACTACAATCCTGCCTTTGTAAAACTCTCGTTGCCGTTCATGCGAACTGATGAATTCGATTTTGCGCTGCCGGAACGGCTGATCGCGCAGCACCCGCCGGAACGGCGCGGTACGAGCCGCCTGCTGTATGCGCACGATGGTGTACTTGAAGATTGCCGTTTTGCCGATTTGTTGCGGCTCATCGAACCGGGCGATGTGCTCGTGTTGAACGACACGCGCGTCATCAAGGCGCGCCTGTTCGGCGGCAAGGACAGCGGCGGCAAGGTGGAGGTATTGATCGAACGCGTGCTGAACGAGCATGAGGCGCTGGCGCAAGTGCGCGCCAGCAAGTCGCCCAGGGCGGGCAGCAGGCTGGTGTTGGCCGATGTGTTGGCGGTTGAGGTGCTGGGGCGCGATGGGGAGTTTTATCATCTGCGCTTTCCCAGCGAAGCATCGGTGTTTGAATTGCTGGAACGCTACGGCAGTTTGCCGTTGCCGCCTTACATCAGCCACGAGGCGGATGCCGAGGACGAGCAGCGCTACCAGACGGTGTTCGCGCGCGCGGCGGGCGCGGTGGCGGCGCCCACGGCTGGGCTGCATTTCGACGATGCCATGCTGCAAGCCTTGCGCGCCAAGGGGGTGCAGATCGCCTATGTCACGCTGCATGTCGGCGCCGGAACGTTCCAGCCGGTGCGCGCCGAATATATCCGCGAACACGCCATGCACAGCGAATGCTACGAGATTCCGCAGGCCACCGTGGATGCGATAGCCCGGGCGCGCAATGCCGGCGGGCGGGTGATTGCGGTGGGGACGACCAGCCTGCGCGCGCTGGAGAGTGCGGCGCAGGATGGCGAATTGCAGGCTGGTGCGGGCGAGACGCGCATCTTCATCACGCCGGGCTATCGTTTCAAGGTGGTGGATATGCTGCTGACCAATTTCCATCTGCCCAAGTCCACGCTGCTGATGCTGGTGTGCGCGTTCGGCGGGATGGAGCAAATGCTGGCGGCGTATCGCCATGCGGTGGGAAAAGAATACCGGTTTTTCAGTTATGGCGATGCGATGTTTATCGAGCGGAACAATTATGCAGTTTGAATTGAAAACAACCTCAGGTATGGCGCGGCGCGGCCAGTTGACGCTGGCGCACGGCACGGTCGAAACCCCCGCCTTCATGCCGGTCGGCACCTATGGCACGGTGAAGGCGATGTCGCCCGCCGAGCTGCACGAGATCGGCGCGCAGATCGTGCTGGGCAACACCTTTCACCTGTGGTTGCGCCCCGGCCTGGAGGTGATCGCGGCGCATGGCGGGTTGCACCGTTTCATGGGCTGGGACGGGCCGATCCTCACCGACTCGGGGGGGTTCCAGGTGTTCAGCCTCGGCGCGTTGCGCAAGATCACCGAGGAGGGCGTGAAGTTCCAGTCGCCGGTGAACGGCGACAAGCTGTTCCTCACCCCGGAAGAATCGATGCGCATCCAGCGCGTGCTGAATTCCGACATCGCGATGATCTTCGACGAATGCACGCCGTATCCGGCGACCGAGCGCGAGGCGGCGGACTCGATGCGCCTGTCGTTGCGCTGGGCGGCGCGCTCCCGTGTGGCTCATGATGGGGGGGCGGCGCATGAAAGCAATCCGAACGCGCTGTTCGGCATCGTGCAGGGCGGCATGTACGAGAATCTGCGCGACGAGTCGCTGCGCGAACTGGTGAATATCGGCTTCGACGGCTACGCCATCGGCGGGCTGTCGGTGGGCGAGCCCAAGGAAGACATGCTGCGCATCCTCGCGCATACCGCGCCGCAACTGCCGCAGCTTCAGCCGCGCTACCTGATGGGCGTGGGTACGCCGGAAGATATCGTGGCGGCGGTCGCGCGGGGCATCGATATGTTCGACTGCGTGATGCCGACGCGCAATGCGCGCAACGGCCATTTATTTACGCGGCATGGTGATATCCGGATCAAGAATGCGCAATACCGCCTGGACACGCGCCCGCTGGACGATCAGTGCGCATGCTACACCTGCCGCAACTTCAGCCGCGCCTACCTGAACCATCTGCACCGGCTCGGCGAGATCCTCGGCGCGCGCCTGAATACCATCCACAACCTGCATTATTACCAGCAGTTGATGGGCGAAATCCGCGCCGCCATCGAGGCGGATGCGTTTGA
>CAYGIF010000123.1:0-6102 GCA_964349865.1 uncultured Gallionella sp.
GTCCATTTCATCCACCACCAGAATGTATGGCAGGGTTTTCTCATTGATCTGCCTGACATCCTGCGTGAGATGGGAGAGCGACATCCCAACCGACAGCAAAGTCACTGCGAACAGTCCGACCACGGTCGTGAAGCCGATCCCTAGCCGCACTCCGATACGTAAGTTTCTGAACATCATAGCTCCTTCCAGTAAGCATCCCCCGGCGAAGCCAGGAACATTGTCAAGCACGTGCTGATTTTCATGTCATCTAACATCATTGACTCCCTACCTATCAAATTTATACGCTTATGCTTCCGCCGCCGTATCGATGCCGGTCATTCAGCCAATACCAAAGGCGTGAATACGCTGTCTGGAAGCCGGCCCGACAGATATCGTAAAGTCCGCTTCCCTACCGCCTCCTGACATTATGAGGCAAGCCTGTCACGATCGGCACTTTAAATGACAGGAATCAAGTTTCTTCGGGGGAACAGCGAAATAAACACCCGCCAATTCGCGGGATTAAGGCCGACGCGCTGCCGGCGCGGCGGGAACAGCAGAAGCGGCGGGCGTCGCCCCGGTGTTTTGCAAATTGGCGCTTTGCGCCATCCCTGCTTGAACCGCTTCTGCACCGGCATCGCCGGATTCCGCGTCATCCGCGGCGGCATCCTCCCCGACCGTGCCGCCGTCACGGCTGGCCGCCTCTTCGGCCTTCTTGTTCATCACGATCATGCTGATGCGGCGATTGACCGGATTGAGCGGCTCCTCTTTTTTGAACAGCACCGCAGAAGACAAGCCCACCACGCGGACGATTTTTTCCGCCGCCATGCCGCCCGCGATCAATTCGCGGCGCGAGGCATTGGCGCGGTCCGCGGACAACTCCCAATTGCTGTAGCCCGT
Source organism: uncultured Gallionella sp. (assembly GCA_964349865.1). Lineage (GTDB taxonomy): Bacteria > Pseudomonadota > Gammaproteobacteria > Burkholderiales > Gallionellaceae > Gallionella. The sequence continues at coordinate 877 of CAYGIF010000123.1, forward strand.
GGCGCCCCCGAAATAAAGAGCCGCGTCGGTGTGCCCGGAAATGCTCACCTTGTTGGGCACTTCGTTCAGCATCTTGCCGATTTCATGCAGGATTTCCTTGGTATAGGACTCCAGTTGCGCGCTGCCGATCTGGAACATCGGGCGATTCTTCTCATCCACGATCTGGATGCGCAAACCTTCGCTGGTGATGTCCAGCAGTATCTGGCTTTTGAATTGTCGCAATCTGGGGCTGCTCTCGATCGCTTTTTCGATGCTGGCTTTCAACTGTTTGAGCTTTTCGGCTTCCTTCTCGCGCTGTTTGCGCATGAATTCCAGTTGGGCTGCCTTGAGATTGGTGATTTTCTTTTCGGCGGCCGCCTCGCCCTTGTTCACTTGCCCTTCGGCGCGCGTGAGATCCTGGCCGCCGCCCTGGAGAATGCTGGTGGTATCGCCGGCGGTCGTGCCTCCGCCCAACACGACCGCAAGCGGTCTCTTGAAATACTCGGCAATCCCCTGCAACTCACCCCTTGATGTCGATCCGAGCAGCCACATCAGCAGGAAGAACGCCATCATCGCCGTGACGAAATCGGCATAGGCAATCTTCCAAGCGCCGCCGTGCGCCATGCCCACCACTTTCTTGATGCGCTTTACGACAATGGGTTTTTTGTTTTTGTCTTCGGCCATGATCGGGAATCAGTTATCAGGAATCAGGGATCAGATTGTTGTGTGCCGCTACGCGGCACGTTATATCAAGGGCGCGGCGCAGCCGCAACAAAACCACCGATACCTGATACCTGATTCCTGGCTAGCGCTTTGTCTTGACATGCTCTTCCAGTTCGGCAAAACCCGGACGCTCGGTGGAACTCAGCACCTTGCGGCCGAACTCGACCGCCATCGCCGGCGCATAGCCGTTAAGATTGGCCAGCAGCGTCACCTTGATGACGTTGAATATCCTGGTGCCCTCTTCGGCTTTCTGCTCCAGTAGCGTGGCCAACGGACCGACAAAACCGTAGGCCAGCAGGATGCCGAGGAAGGTGCCTACCAGCGCATGCGCGATCAATATCCCCAGTTCGGCAGGCGGAAGGCCGACCGATTCCATGGTGTGCACCACACCCATCACCGCCGCGACGATGCCGAAGGCCGGCATCCCGTCGCCCAGCTTGGCAATCACATGGGAAGGCACCATCTCCTCGTGGTGATGGGTGTCGATTTCGATGTCCATCAGGTTTTCGATTTCCATCGCGTTCAGGTTGCCGCTGACCATGATGCGCAAATAGTCGGTCATGAATTCGACCACATGATGATCGGCAACCACTTTTGGATACTTGGCGAAGAGCGCGCTTTCTGCCGGGACTTCCACATCGCCTTCGATGGACATCAGGCCTTCCTTGCGTACCTTGTTCAGCAATTCGTACAACAGGGCCATCAACTCCATATAGACTTCCTTGTTGTATTTGGGTCCCTTCAGGGTCTTCGGCAAATTCTTGAGCGTCGCCTTGATTACCTTGCCGGTATTGCCGACAAGAAACGCGCCGGTCGCGGCGCCGCCGATCATCAACAGCTCGACCGGCTGAAACAATGCGGCCAGATGCCCGCCGGCCAGGGCAAAGCCGCCGAATACCGACAAACACACCACCACATAACCGATGATTACCAACATGCTCGCGTTCCCTGTTGTTGTTTATCCCCGCAAGGGGGAGGCCGTATGGTCCCGATGCCTTCGGCATCACCCTTTCGCTCTCCCCGCAAGGGGGAGGCCGGTGGATACCCCGCCGCTCTCGCGGCGACTTTGACCGCGCCGGCAAGGCCATATGCGCATTCTAGATTAATTCGGCAGGATTGGGAGCAGATGAATTGCGCATTTGCGCAGTTTTTGGCTATGCCGGGCCGCAAGGCCGTGCCGGCCTGCCAACTTTACGGTCTGAGCCTAAATCAATAAGCGGCTTGCAGAGCGGCAATCGAGGCCTGTTTGGCCGCCTTGGTCTTGCCGGCGCGTGCGGGTGGATGGCAGATGCCGCACACATAGTTGTCGTGCAGCTCATTCGCATGAGTCACAAAGTATCCGCCGCATTCCTTGCAGGGAGAGAGCTGCATCATCCCCGCCTTGAAAAAGCGCACCAGAAACCATGCGCGGGTAATGCTCAGTGCGGGTTCGGCGTCTTCGATGCCTTGCACCTGGTCGAGGTATAAACGATAGGCGGTAATCAGCGCCTGCACGCCGTCAATTCCGGCATTTATGACCAGGAACCGGTAAACATCCATGAACAGGGACGAGTGGATGTTCGGCTGCCAGCTTATGAACCAGTCGGTCGAGTAAGGCAGCATTCCCTTGGATGGCGATTCGCCCTTGACCTCCTTGTAGAGCCTGAGCAAGCGCTCGCGGCTCAGCGAGGTTTCTTCCTGCAACAACTGCAAGCGCGCGCCCAGCTCGATCAGGTCAATCGCAATCCTGACTTGCCGCGCCTCGCCCGCTACGGTTTTGACAGTCAGATCAACCGCCTTTCTACACCAGCTCTTCAACGGGCTGCGCCGACATCAGGATCGCCGCATGCGCCTGCGACATCATGCGATCCTTGCTGTAGCCGGTCACCATATTGAGCAGCAGGTTTTCGTCAAAACGAAAACGGCACAGCAGCATGTTGGAAGCCGCCATCTTGATGATCTGCGCGGGCGTCAGGCCGGCGATTATATCCACCAGATCCTGGCCGATACCCAAACGGAAAATTGCGGCCGGCCGATCCTCCTTGATCATTTGCTGGGCCAGCATCAAATAAGTCAGATTGATGTCACGAATGCCTTCTTGCAATTGCATGGTGCTCATGTAACCTCCTTGTGCCAGTGTAGCGACTGAACCCTCGGTGCATTCGATTCCTGCTTTTCGCAAGCCCCGCCTGCCGAATTTCAGTGCTCGCATTATTATGGGCAGCGCGCGAGGATAAAATTGGAAACCCGCCGATTTTTTTGTAAGCATCCAAAGACAGCCCCTGTAGGATTTATTCTTACAAAAATAAACCCTCCGCACCTGAGTAAGCGCGGAGGGTCAATTGATTCGTTCGTGCCTGCCAACGGCTTTTTTCAGGATCAGCGCATCGCAATTTCCGGCGGATTATTTTTCAAAAACTGTCCGATCCCGCCCGCCCTGCTTTGCCGCATACAGGCATTCATCGGCGCGGCTCAGCAAATCCTCTATCGATGCGATGCCCTCTTTTTTCTGCATCACGCCGACGCTGACGGTCAGCCTGATGCCGGCCCCCTGATACTTGAACTTCATCGCGGCGACATTCAGGCGCAACCGCTCGGCGCACTGGTATGCCGCATCGATGCCGGTATCCGGACAGATCACCACAAACTCTTCCCCGCCGTAGCGGCACACCACATCCTGTGTGCGCGCCGACTGGCGCAAGATATTGGAGACACTTTTCAGCGCCTCGTCGCCCGCCTGATGGCCAAACTTGTCATTGATCGGCTTGAAGTAATCGATATCCACCATCATGCACGACAATGGCCGGTTGCCGCGCGCGGACAATGCCCACTCCTGCTCGAGGCGTTCCATCGCAAAACGGCGGTTGGGCAGTTCGGTCAGCGCGTCGGTCAATGCCAGCTGCTGCAAGCGCTCATTGGAGGCCGCCAGATCTTTGGAAAAACGCAGCAACTGCTCGCGTTCGAAGGCCAATTCCTCCTGCAGTTGCACCACCCGCTGCGCGGCGCGCAGGCGCGCAAAAAAAACTTTTTGCGCGACCGGCTTGACCAGATAATCGTCCGCGCCCGCCTCGAAGGCCTCGACCAGCCTTTCCACGCTTTCCTGCATGGTGAGGATGATCACGTAAATATCGCGCCGTTCCGGGATTTCGCGCAGCTTGCGGCATAGCGTGATGCCGTCCATCTCCGGCATCGCCCATCCGGTAATCACCAGTTGCGGATGCTGCTGCCCGATAATCCGCATCGCCTCCGCGCCGTCGCGCGCGACCAGCACCTCGTGGCTGGCCGCCTTCAGCATGGCTTCCAGCAGCACCAGCATGGCGCGGTCATCCTCGACCAGCAGCACGCGCATCCTGTAATCGGCTTGATCGGCATGCGCCCATTGCGGCATCTCGACCGCAGGATCTGCCGCATCGGACTGGTTCAATAACTCCGCAAACGGCGGAATATGAACCATCCCCATGTTCAACAATTCCAACCAATCCAGCCAGTCGCGCACGCACGCATCGCCGATCTCGATGAGATGGCCCGTCTCGATTGCCACGCGCGCGGCATGCAGCCTCAGTTTCGCCACCAGCTTGCCGCGCCCCGCAGGGCTTGCCAGACACGCATCCGCTACCAGCGATGCCACATGCAACAAATGCAGCAGCCGCCACTCGCGCGAACCCTCGGCCATTTTGCTGGATTCGGGCTGCTGAAAATCATGCGCCAGCGCCTGGAAAATCTTGGGGAAATGCATATCGGCGAGTATCGCCTCACTCAGCTCCATCTCGTCGCAACCGAATTTATCGTGCTCCTGCCGGCACAGCTCATCCAGGGTCTTGCCCTTCGCCTGCTCCAGCATATCGCCATACTCCCCGGGATATGCCGTGGCCAGCGCCAGCTGCCCGATATTGCCAAGCAGGCCGAGCACAAAAATTTCCTCGGCGACGGCCAGCCGCGCGCGCTCCGCCAGATGCTTCGCGGCGATGCCGGTCAACAGCGAATGCGCCCAGAAATGCGGGTAGTTGAACTGCTTGCAGGGGCCGTGGCGATAATCCACGATCAGCGCGATGCCCAGCACCAATTGGCGCAACGCGCGCACCCCCAGCACCGTCACGGCATCGGCGATGGTGACAATCGGCCTGGAAGGATTGGTGAGCAGCACATTGGCCGCCTTGATGACCCGCGCACTCAACGCCGGATCGGCACCGATCAGCCGGACGATATCGTGATTGGAAGCATCCTCGCGCTGCGTCAGGTTAATCACCTCCAACGCCACCCCTTTCGGCGTGGGCAGGCGATTGCCGATTTTCAGGCGGGACAGTATTGAACTTTCGGCGGCATCCATAAAATTACTCTCTGATTTTCCCGGCAGTTTACCGCAAGCAATCGCAAGGTGTGCCACGAAAAATGGGGGATACCAGACAGGGCAACTACGGGAAATTCTTGCCGCAAAAAAACAGGAGGAACCGAAGCCTGTCCTGAGCCTGACGAAGGGGTCTCCCCTGTTATGCATCAACTGCTTTTCAGCTTTTGTCTGATGGGTATCGATTGCGCTCAACACAT
>CAYGIF010000124.1:0-6061 GCA_964349865.1 uncultured Gallionella sp.
GTGCGGGAAGGACGCTCCCAGGCAACGCATGACGGCGCAACCTTGCGCGACCTCGCCAACCGTGCGGTTGAGCAGACCGAGTTCTTCCCGAGCTGGGGGCGCGCCCGTCTGGAGGCGATGATCAAGAACCGCCCCGACTGGTGCGTGTCGCGCCAGCGCAACTGGGGCGTGCCGATGCCGTTTTTCGTGCACAAGGAGACGATGCAGCTCCATCCGCGCACTTCCGAATTGCTGGAGCAGGTCGCCAAGCTGGTCGAGCGCGACGGCATCGAGGCCTGGTTCAGCCTGAACTCGGTGGACTTGCTGGGCGAGGAGGCGGCGCATTACAGGAAGCTTTCCGACACGCTGGACGTGTGGTTCGATTCCGGTGTCACCCATGTATCCGTGTTGCAGCGCCGCACAGATTTGTATTCGCCCGCTGACCTGTATCTGGAAGGTTCAGACCAGCACCGCGGCTGGTTCCAGTCATCGCTGCTGACCGGCTGCGCGATCAATGGCCGCGCGCCTTTCAAGGCCTTGCTGACGCATGGCTTCGTCGTCGATGGGCACGGCCACAAGATGTCGAAATCCAAGGGCAACGTGATCGCGCCGCAGAAGGTTTTCGACACGCTCGGCGCCGATATCCTGCGCCTGTGGGCGGCCTCGACCGACTACTCCGGCGAGCTGACCATCTCCGACGAAATCCTCAAGCGCGTGGTGGAAAGCTACCGGCGCATCCGCAACACGCTGCGTTTTCTGCTGGCCAATATTTCGGATTTCGCACCGCAGCGTCATGCCCTGCCGGCGGAGCAGTGGCTGGAAATCGACCGTTACGCGCTGGCGCTGGTTAAACGTTTGCAGGATGAAATCGTCGCGGATTACGCGCGTTATGAATTTCATCAGATCGCGCAAAAATTGCAGGCCTTCTGTTCCGAGGATTTGGGCGGTTTTTATCTCGATATTTTAAAAGACCGCCTGTACACCGCCGGGGAAAATTCCAGGGCACGCCGCTCTGCGCAGAACGCGCTGTATCACATCACCCACAGCCTGGTGCGGCTGATGGCGCCGATTCTCAGCTTTACCGCAGAAGAGGCGTGGGAGGTGTTGGGCGGCAGGGATGATTGCAGTATTTTTGTCGAAGAATGGTATGGCTTGCCCGATGCGCAACTGGATGGCGAGGCGGTTGCCGCATGGCTGAAGATCGGAGCCTGGCGCGCCAGGGTGAACAAGCAGTTGGAAGAAGCGCGTAGCGTCGGGCTGATCGGCTCGGCATTGGCCGCCGAAGTGGATGTGTATGCCGCAGGGCAGGATTACGATGTGCTGACGCGCCTCGGCGACGACTTGCGCTTCGTGTTCATCACCTCGCGCGCCATGGTGCATCGCGTTGCGACAGAAGCCGAGCAACATATCGATGTTTCCGCAAGCTTGCATGACAAGTGCGAACGTTGCTGGCATTACCGCGAAGACGTTGGCAGCGATGCCGGACATCCGGTAATTTGCGGCCGTTGCGTGAGCAACCTGTTCGGCGGCGGCGAGGCGCGGCGGTATGCTTAGTCGCTGGCTCGGCTTGAGTGCGCTGGTCATCGTGCTCGACCAGTTGAGCAAGATGTGGATCACCAGCCATTTTGTCTACGGCGAAAAGCTATACGTCCTCAGCGTGTTCGACCTGGTGCTGGCGCATAACACCGGCGCGGCGTTCAGCTTCCTGCACGATGCGGGCGGGATGCAGCGCTGGCTGTTCAGCATCATCGCAGCCGTCGCATCGGTATGGATCGTCTGGCTGTTGCGCAGGCACAGCGCGCAAACGCTGTTCGCGCTGGCGTTGAGCCTGATCCTCGGCGGCGCGTTGGGCAATCTGATTGACCGCATCGCCTACGGCTATGTGGTGGATTTTTTGCATTTCCATTGGGATGAATATTATTTCCCCGCCTTCAATGTCGCCGATTCGGCGATTACCTGCGGCGCGTTTTTATTGATTCTGGACAGTTTCAAGGGGCACAAGCATGGATCTGCTGCTGGCTAATCCGCGCGGCTTCTGCGCCGGCGTGGATCGCGCCATCACCATCGTCGAGCGCGCGCTGGCATTGCACGGCGCGCCGGTTTATGTGCGCCACGAGGTGGTGCACAACAAGTTCGTGGTGGATGGTTTGCGCCGCAAAGGCGCGGTGTTCATCGAGGATTTGGCCGATGTACCGTCCGGCAGCATCCTGGTTTTCAGCGCGCATGGCGTGCCGCAGTCGGTGCGCCGCGAGGCAGAAGTGCGCGGCCTGACAGTATTCGACGCGACCTGTCCGCTGGTGACCAAGGTGCATGTCGAAGTGTTGCGGATGCGCGGGCAGGGCAAGGAAATCATCATGATCGGCCACGCGGGACACCCGGAAGTGGAAGGCACGATGGGGCAGAGCGAGGGCGGCATATACCTGGTCGAATCGCCCGCACAGGTCGCCGATCTCAAGGTAAATGACGAATGCAATCTCGCCTTTGTCACGCAAACCACGCTGTCGGTGGACGATGCCAGCGACATCATTAACGCGCTCAAGAAACGCTTCCCGCTCATCACCGGCCCCAGAAAAGACGATATCTGTTATGCCACGCAAAACCGCCAGGATGCGGTCAAGCTGCTGGTCAGGCAATGCGACGTCGTGGTCGTGGTGGGTTCGCCGAACAGCTCCAATTCCAACCGCCTGCGCGAAGTCGCGGCGAATGTAGGCGTGCCGGCCTATCTGGTGGACGATGCCGGCGGATTGCAGCCGGAATGGTTTGCCGGCAAAAAACGTGTCGGCATCAGCGCCGGCGCATCCGCTCCCGAACTGCTGGTGCAGGGCGTGGTCGCTCGCCTGCGCGAGATGGGCGCGGACAGCGTCACCGAGTTGCAAGGCATCCGGGAAAACGTCGTGTTTCCGCTGCCCAGGACATTGCAGCCCTGAAGGACCTTAAATATTCCCTTGTTGTAGCGCGTCCTCTATAATTATCCCCGTTTGCGCTGGAGTAGCTCAGTTGGTAGAGCAACGCACTCGTAACGCGTAGGTCGGAGGTTCGATTCCTCTCTCCAGCACCATTTGATAGTTTTAAGTAGTCCAGGAAAGTCCATTAAACCCGCATGAATAAACGCTTGCGGGTTTATTATTGTCCATAACAATCCCTGCTCAACCCCCAAGGGGCTCCCCGATTTATGGGTTAGGGGTCGTGATAGCATGTTGTATATATCCATTTAAGTGTGTATATTAAGCCTGCCATGCGATACAGCTACGATCCGGAAAAGAAAGCCGCAAACCAGAAAAAACACGGTCTGGATTTTGACGATGCACGTGGCGTGATCGAAAGTGCCCAAACCGTTACCTTCGAGGATATGCGCTTTGATTACGGCGAGGCACGCTACCTCACGCTGGGATTGCTGCATGGCGTGGTGGTGATAATCACCACAGCGGAAACTGACAAAACGATACGCATTATTTCCATGCGAAAGGCGGATAAACATGAGCAAAAAATCTACTATGAAAATTGCTGACGATGCACCGATTACGCAAGCTGATATTAACAGTGGGCGGCTGGTGCTGCGCAAGCGCGGGGCGACCGGAGCAGTGCTGCCAGCCAAACGCCGGATCAACATTTTCTTGGACAGCGCTACGCTGGAATACTTCAAGGCCAAAGCAGGCGGGCGCGGCTACCAAACCTTGATAAACGAAACTCTCAAGCAAGCAGTGCAGGCGGAAAATCTGGAAGCAGTGGTGCGCAAAACGATCCGGGAAGAAATGCGCAAGGCCGCATAAAAGTATGACAATGGAACTCAAGCCGATTAGAACCAAAGCCGAATAACTGCTAATAGCTGACGGTGTATTTGACGGTACATTAAATTAGTAAAATCAAAATAGTAAACAACGGTGCGGTTTTTGAGGTGGAATATGATCCCTCTCTCCAGCACCATCTACAAGTCGAGAACCTACCTCGATTATCTTGTCAGCATGGCTGACCCAGTACTTGGGGAATTCGCATGGCATTGTCCCGGCAACGTGAACAAAACCGCCTCTTGAAATACCTCCCTTATCTCGCGGCTTTGCTGCTGCTTGCACTTGCGGCTTGGTATTTCACCCGCCCCGAACCGGTTCGCGTGCAGTTGGTCAAGGTCGAGCGCGGGACGGTGGAGGCGACGGTGAGCAATACCCGCGCGGGAACGGTCAAGGCGTGTCGCCGCGCCAAGCTGGCGCCGACGGTGGGCGGACAGATCGCGCATCTGCTGGTGAAGAAGGGCGAGCGGGTCAAGGCCGACCAGGTATTGCTGGAATTGTGGAACGACGATTTGCAGGCGCAGGCGCGGCTCGCGGAGCAGCAGCTTAAAACGACAAACACGCGCGTCGATGAGGTGTGTGCCGTCGCGGAGATGAGCAGCAAGGAAGCGGTGCGCGCGCGGCAGTTGCGCGAGCGCGGCTTTATTTCGCCGGAGGGGCTGGAGCGCGCCGAGGCGGACGCGAAAGCCAGGCAGGCATCCTGCACGGCGGCGCGCAGCGAGATCGCGCAAAGCCGTTCGCGCATCGATGTGGCCCAGGCCGGTTTGCGGCGCATGGTGCTGCGCGCGCCGTTCGACGGCGTCGTGGCCGACATCAGCGGCGAGCTGGGCGAATACGCCACGCCTTCGCCGCCCGGCATTCCGACGCCGCCCGCGATCGACCTGATCGATGACCGCTGCATGTTCGTCAGCGCGCCGATCGATGAGGTGGATGCGGCCAACATCAAGGCGGGGCAGGCGAGCCGCATCGTGCTGGATGCCATCAAGGGCAAATCGTTCGCGGGCAAGGTCAAGCGCGTCGCGCCGTATGTGCTGGAGCTGGAGAAGCAGGCGCGCACCGTGGAGGTGGAGGTGGAATTCGTTGAACCTCCCACGGCGGAAAATCTGCTGGTCGGCTATAGCGCGGATGTCGAAATCGTCCATGCCGCGCATGAAAAAGTGCTGCGCATCCCCACGCAAACCTTGCTGGAAGGCAAGCGCGTGCTGCTTTATCGGGCGGACGGCATCCTTGAGGAGCGCAAGGTGGAGACCGGCCTGGCTAACTGGGAATACACCGAGATCACCTCCGGGCTGAACGAAGGCGACCGCGTCGTGATGTCGCTCGACCAGGAAGGTGTGAAGGCCGGTGCGCGCGTGCAGCCGGAAGCTGGGAAGTGAAATGTGAACTGTGAAAGGTGATACGTCAAAATCAACCCCCCTCAATCCCCCCTTGTCAGGGGGGAGGCTGGCAGCTCCTCCCCTGATAAGGGGAGGCCGGGAGGGGTTTGGCTTTGACGTCTTTCATTTTACCTTTCACCTTTCACATACTTTTTTCACAAGATGATCCGACTGGAGAACGTCAGCCGCATCTTCACCGTCGGCGATCAGCAGGTCGCCGCGCTGCGCGGCATCGATCTGAACATCGCGGCGGGGGATTATGTTTCGATCATGGGGCCGTCCGGCTCCGGCAAATCCACTTTGCTCAATCTGATCGGCTTGTTGGATCGCCCGAGTTCCGGCACTTACCGGCTGGATGGCGGGGACGTCACCGATTTGAACGACGAGCAGCAGGCCAGGGTGCGCAGCGAAAAAGTCGGTTTCGTGTTCCAGGCGTTTCATCTGGTGCCGCGCCTGACTGCCGCAATGAACATCGAGCTGCCGCTGATCCTGGCGGGCATTCCCGCCGCCGAACGCAAGGCGCGCGTGGCGCAGTTGCTGGAAAATTACGGCCTGGCGGATCGCGCCGAACATCGCCCCGACCAGCTTTCCGGCGGGCAGCGCCAGCGCGTGGCGATTGCGCGCGCCACCAGCATGCACCCTGCGGTGCTGCTGGCCGATGAGCCGACCGGCAATCTCGACCAGACCACCGGCAAGGAGGTGATGAACTTGCTCGAGGAACTGGTCGCGCAGCAAGTCACGCTGATCGTCGTGACCCATGACCCTGCCATCGGCGGGCGCGCGACGCGCCAGGTGCGCATGGTGGACGGCCAGATCACCGGCGAGGCTGGCCGGTCGGCGGGCGCATGAGGCTGGTCGATGTCGTGCAGTTTGCCTCCGGCAGCCTGCGCGGCAGCCGCGCCCGCACCTTGCTGATGATCC
>CAYGIF010000125.1:0-6056 GCA_964349865.1 uncultured Gallionella sp.
CGCCGACCAGCATCAGCGGCACCACCGCCTTGATCGCGGTCTCGCCCTTGGCGGACTCCTCGATGCTGCCGCCCATTTCGACGCGATAGCCGATCGGCAGCGCGGCGCGCAGCGTATCGAGCTGCACATTCAGTTCCGCCGACACGGTGGCGGGCTGGGTCTTGTCGGCCATGTCGCCGAGCACGGTCATAGTCGGCAGGCGGTTGCGCCGCCACACCAGGCCTTCTTCCAGCACCGGCACCAGTTTCGCGACCTGCGCCAGCGGCACATGGCGTCCGCCCGGCAGCGGAATATCCAGTTCGGATAACCTGTCCAGCGAACGGGTTTCCAATTCGTCAGCGCCGCGCCATACCACATCGATCAACTGGTCGCCCTCGCGATACTGCGCCAAAGCGACGCCGTTCAGCCAGCCTTGCAGGGCCTGCGAAATCTCGCGGCTGGAGGTGCCGAGCTGGCGCGCACGATCCTGATCCACTTCGACGCGCAGCGCCTTTACTTTTTCGTTCCAGTCGAAACTGACATCCTGCAGATGCGTGTTGGCGCGCATCAGGTCGGCTACCTTGGCGGCAATCGCGCGCACCTGCTCGACATCCTCACCCATCACGCGGAACTGCACCGGATAGCCGATCGGCGGGCCGTTCTCCAGGCGCGACACGCGCGCGTGGATATGCGAGAAGCCGCCTTCCGCCGAGGTGAACAGGTTCGTCAGTTTGCGCTTGAGTTCCTCGCGCTCTTGCAGACCCTTGGTGACGATCACGACTTGCGCGTAGTTGTCGCTGAACAAACGCACGTCGAGCGACAGGAAAAAGCGCGGCGCGCCGTTGCCGATATAGGAGGAATAGGACGCCACCGCCAGATCGCCGGCCAGTATCCGCTCGATGCGTTTGGTCTCGGCCTCGGTCGCCTTGAGCGACGCGCCCTGCGGCAGCCAGACATCGACGATCAACTCGACGCGGCTGGCGGAGGGGAAAAACTGCTTCTGCACCCCGATGTTGAACGCGGCGATGGATAATATAAATATTCCCACCGTGGCGCCGATCACCTTCCAGCGGTTGCGCAAACACCAGGTCACCAGCGCGCGGAAGCGGCGGTAGAACGGCGTGTCATAAATGTCCGCGCCATGCTTCTGCGCTTTTTCCAGCAGCTTTTTCGGATCGAGCAATTTGTAGCCGAGGTACGGCGTGAACACCACCGCGACGATCCATGACACCAGCAGCGCGATCGTCACCACCGCGAAAATCGAGAAGGTGTATTCGCTGGCCGCCGATTTGGAAAAACCCACCGGCGTGAACGCGGCGGCGGTGATCAGCGTGCCGGTGAGCATCGGGAACGCGGTCGAGGTATAGGCGAAAGTCGCGGCCTTGAAGCGATCCCAGCCCTGCTCCATTTTCACCACCATCATTTCCACGGCGATGATCGCGTCGTCCACCAGCAGGCCGAGTGCGATCACCAGCGCGCCGAGCGAGATGCGCTGCAGGTCGATGCCGAACACTTTCATCAGAAAGAAGGTGATCGCCAGCACCAGCGGGATGGACAGCGCCACCACCGTGCCGGTGCGCCACCCTAAACTCAGGAACGACACCGCGAGCACGATCAGGACCGCCTCGGCCAGCGAGTTCTCGAACAGGCGGATGGAGCCTTTCACCACTTCCGGCTGGTTCGCGACCACATGCAAATCCACGCCCGCCGGCAGATCCGCCGCGATTTTTTTCATCGCCAGCTTCAGGTTTTCGCCGAGGTGGATCACATCCCCGCCCTTGTCCATCACGATGCCGATGCCGATGGCGGGCTGCCCGCCGACGCGCATCTGCGGGCTGGGCGGGTCGGCAAAGCCGCGCGATACTTTGGCGATGTCGCCGAGGCGGAAGTGCCGCCCGTTCACCAGCAAGTCGGCATTGCGCACCCGCTCGACGCTGTCGAAACCGCCGGATACGCGCAGTTGCACCCGGTCGGTCGCGGTATCGACAAAACCGGACGGGTTCACCATGTTCTGCTTCTGCAAGGCCTCGCCGATCTGGCCGGGCGTGATGCCCAGATTCGCCAGACGGTGCGGGGAAACCTCAAGATAGATTTTCTCGTCCTGCACGCCGAACAGCTCGACGCGCCGCACATCCGGCACCTGCTTCAAGTCCAGCGTGACCCGGTCGGCATAGCGGCGCAACGCCGCCAGGTCGAAGCCGTCGCCGGTCAGCGCGAAGATGTTGATTTGCACGTCGCCGAACTCATCGTTGGGAAACGGGCCTTGCACGCCTTCCGGCAAGGTGTGGCGGATGTCGTCCAGTTTTTTGCGCACCTGCCGCCACGCCTCGGGGACTTCCTTCTTCGGCGTGTAATCCTTGAGCAGCACAAAGACCATCGAGTCGCCCGGCTTGGAGGCGGAGCGCAGCGTATCCACCCAGGGCGTTTCCTGCAATTTCTTTTCGATGCGCTCGGTCACTTCCCGCTCGACTTCCTGCGCCGTCGCCCCCGGCCACAGGGTGCGCACCACCATGACCTTGAAGGTAAAGTCCGGGTCTTCGGCGCGCCCCAGATTGAGGTAGGAAATCACCCCCGCCCCCATCAGCACGACGATCAGGAACAGCACCATCTGCTGATGCGCCAGCGCCCAGGCGGAAAGATTCGTCCCCTTCATTGCGCGCTGCCGCTCTCGATGCTGCGGATTTTTTCCCCAGCCGCCAGCCGGTGCACCCCGTTGCTGACGATGCGCTCGCCCGCCGCGAGCCCGCCGGCGATGACAGCGCCGTCATCGCGGTATGCGGCCACCTCTACCTGCCGCAGGCTGATGGTGCGGTCGGCTGCGACGATCCAAACCGCCGCCTGCTTGCCCTGCTGGAAAACCGCGCTCAGCGGGATCAGCAGGCCGTCGCTCTTCTTGTCTGCTGCGAAACGCACCCGCGCCGTCATGCCCAGCGCGACGCCCGTGCTGGCTTGGGTCAGCGCAACACGCGCCGCATAAGTGCGGCTGGCCGGGTCGGCCGCCGGAGCCAGCTCGCGCAGGCGACCGGCCAGCGGTGTCATGCTGTCACCAGCGGTCAACAGGGTAATCTCGGCGGCAGCACCCACTTTAAGATTGACCAGTTGCGATTCCGGTATCGCAATCGCCACTTCGCGCTCGCCATCCGGCGCCAGGCGCAGCACCGGCTGCCCGGCAGTGACCACCTGTCCTGTCTCCGCCAGGGTTGCGGCGATCACGCCCGCGCGGTCGGCATGCAGCGTGGTGTAGGCGGACTGGTTGCGCGCCAGCCCGGCCTGGGCGGCGGCGGCCCTGAGCGCGGCTTCTTTGGCATCCAGCGCCGACTGGCTGACAAAGCCCTTGGCGCGCAGTTCGCGGTAGCGTTTCGCATCGGCCTCGGCCAACTGGTACTGCGCCTCGGCCGAACCGAGCTGCAAGCCCGTATCGCCCGGATCCAGACGCATCAGCGCCTGCCCCGCCCTGACCTGCGCGCCCGCGTCCACCAGCCGCTCGACGATTTTTCCGCCGATGCGAAAAGCCAGTTGCGTCTCATAGCGCGCGCGAACCTCGCCGCTATAGGTGTTGCCGCCAGCGGTTGCGGCAGAGCCCGTCACCAGGGTCAGGGCCGGGCGCTCGATTTTTGCCGCCGGGGCAGGTTCCTTGCCGCACCCGGCAAACATGGGCACAAGGACGAGTAACAGGATACTGCGCTTCATGATATTGATTCGGACGATACGAAGAAGGATGGGCAATGTAGGGTCAGGGTTAAAGGCTGTCAACCTTTGCGAGTGCGGGAGCGCATAAAGAACCCCGGCATGTTTTTTACTCTACCGCTCCCGAATGGAGTTTTGTTGAATCCGGGTGGTGGTACGCCCCGCATTCCGCTGCGCTTCAAACGGGCTACTTGCCATGCGCCATTGCCGTTGGTGCATGGAATGCACATCGTTATTGCTGTTTTGAAAGGCACCTGAAATCAGGTTGTCTTTGGATGGGTCATCTCCGCCGCCCGCACCCATAGGTCGAATTCGGCTTCCGTGACATAGCCCAATGCCAGCGCCACCTGCTTCAGCGTGCTGCCGTCGCGGTGCGCGCGTTTGGCGATTTCGGCGGCGCGGTCGTAGCCGATATGCGGCGTCAGCGCGGCCACCAGCATCAGCGAGCGTTCCAGCAGTTCCGCGATGCGCTCGCGATTGGCCTCGATGCCGCGCACGCAATACTCCTCGAAGCTCGCCATGCCGTCGGCGAGCAGGCGCACGCTTTGCAGGAAGTTGTGCGCGATCAGCGGGCGGTACACGTTCAACTCGAAATTGCCGGACGCGCCGCCGATATTGATCGCGACGTCGTTGCCGAACACCTGGCAGCACAGCATGGTCAGCGCCTCGCACTGGGTCGGGTTCACCTTGCCCGGCATGATCGAGCTGCCCGGCTCGTTCTCCGGGATGCTGATCTCGCCCAGCCCGGAACGCGGGCCGGAAGCGAGCCAGCGCACGTCGTTGGCGATCTTCATCAGCGCGGCGGCCAGCGTCTTGAGCGCGCCGTGCGCCGCGACCAGCTCGTCGTTCGCGGCCAGCGCGGCGAACTTGTTGGCGGCGCTCCTGAACGGCAGGCCGGTGCCGCGCGCCAGTTCGGCGGCGACGCGCTCGCCGAATTCGGCATGGGTGTTCAGCCCGGTGCCGACGGCGGTGCCGCCGGCCGCCAACTGGTGGAGCGGCGCAAGCGTGGCGAGGAGCGCCTCTTCCGCGTGTTGCAGTTGCGCCGCATAGCCGGAAAATTCCTGTCCCAGGGTCAGCGGGGTGGCGTCCTGCAAATGGGTGCGGCCGATCTTGACGATGCCGCCGAACGCGGTGGATTTTTTCTCCAGCGTCGCGCGCAGCGCGCGCAGCGATGGCAATAGTTGACGGACAATGCCGGTGACTGCCGCGACATGCATCGCGCTGGGGAAGACGTCGTTGGACGACTGGCCGAGATTGACCTCGTCGTTGGGGTGCACCTTCGACACGTTACCGACAAAGTCGGCCGTTTGCGGGAGAGGGTGCGATGCGGCCACTCCCGCACCAGCCAGCTCCGCCGCACCGTGTCGTGGCCGCACCTTACTGACTGGGAGCGCCGACGTCCCCGTCCGCGCTCCCGACTGCACCTTGCACTCCTCACCGCGCGCGCCGCCGAGCAATTCAGAAGCGCGGTTGGCGAGCACTTCATTCATGTTCATGTTGCTCTGCGTGCCAGAGCCGGTCTGCCACACCGACAGCGCGAACTCACTGTCATGCTGGCCGGCCAGCACTTCGTCCGCCGCCTGCACGATGGCGGTGGTCTTTTCTTCGTTGAGCAATCCCAGGTCGCGGTTGGCCAGCGCGCAGGCGCGTTTGACTTTGGCGAGCGCCATGATGATTTCTTCCGGCATCCGCTCGGTCGAGATATGAAAGTATTGCAACGAGCGCTGCGTCTGCGCGCCCCACAGGCGTTCCGCCGGAACTTCGATGGGGCCGAAGGAGTCGCGTTCTGTTCTGGTGGTCATGGTGTTTCCTCCCTTCGCCTTATTCCGACACCAGCTCGCGCAGCACATACGGCAATATCCCGCCGTGCCGGTAGTAGTCCACTTCGATCGGCGTGTCGATGCGCAGCAGCAGCGGCACTTGTTGCATGCTGCCGTCGCGGCGCGTGATGGTGAGCGTCACGTCCTGCTGCGGTTTCAGGTTTTCGCCGATGCCGCCGATGTCGAAGGTTTCGTCGCCGGTCAGGCGCAGCGCGGTGAGATCGGTGTCGCCCTTGAACTGCAACGGCAGCACGCCCATGCCGACCAGGTTGCTGCGGTGGATGCGCTCGTAGGATTTCGCAATGACCGCCTTCACGCCGAGCAGTTGCGTGCCTTTCGCCGCCCAGTCGCGGCTCGAACCGGTGCCGTATTCTTCGCCGGCGAAAATCAGCGTCGGCGTGCCATCATGAATGTATTTGATCGCCGCATCGTAGATCGCCATCTGTTCGCCGTGATACAGCGTGTAGCCGCCCTCGACGCGGCTGCCGTCGGCCTTCGCGGGCAGCATCAGGTTTTTGATGCGCACGTTGGCGAAGGTGCCGCGCATCATCACCTCGTGGTTGCCGCGCC
>CAYGIF010000126.1:0-6016 GCA_964349865.1 uncultured Gallionella sp.
CGCCGCACATCAGCACCGGCGCATAGCCGCGCCGGTTGATGAACAGCAGGCTCTGTTCGCGGCGCGCGATGCGCTGCCCGATCTCGCGTAGCAGGTTCTCGCTGATGCCGTGGTGCATCACGGTCTGGTTGATGTTGATGCAGCGCACCGCAGGCAGGCGCGCCTCGGCAAGCGCGCGCCCGGTCAGCCTGAGCATCCGGTAGCGCCCGCTCTGCGCGTTGTGATAACTCTCCAGCGACGGCGTCGCCGACCCCAGCACGATCGGAACCTTGTTTTGATTGGCGCGGAAGATCGCCACATCGCGCGCCGAATAGCGCAGCCCGTCCTGCTGCTTGAACGAACTGTCGTGCTCCTCGTCCACGATGATCAGCGCAAGTCCGGGCAATTCGGCGAACACCGCCAGCCGAGTGCCGAGCACGATCTGCGCGACGCCGGCTTGCGCCAGCTGCCAGTTGTGCAGCCGCTCGCCTTCGCTCAGGCCGCTATGCAAACTGATCAGATTCACCTCCGGGAAGCGGCTGCGGAAATAATTTTCCAGTTGCGGCGTCAGGTTGATTTCCGGCACCAGCAGCAACACCTGTCCGCCGCGTTGCAGCACCTCGTGCATCAGATGCACATACACCTCGGTCTTGCCGCTGCCGGTGATGCCATGCAGCAGGAAGCAGGCATAGCCCTTTGCTTCGTTGACCGCACCCACCGCCTGCTGCTGTTCGCCGGTCAGCGTATGTGCATTGTCGAAGGTGTGCTCTTGAATGCTATTACCCGTTCGCCCTGGGCCTGTCGAAGGGGAGAGAGCACCCGAAAAGCTCTCGACCCAACACTCCGCCACCAACACCTTCAACTGCGCCCCCGCCGTCGCCGACAACGCCTTGAGCTGCGCCAGATTGCACGGCTGCTCCGCCAGCTTCGCTAGGATGCGCCGCTGCACCACCTTGCGTTTCGGGAATGACGCAAGATCGAGCGCCGCACCGCTTGCACTCAGGCGATACGACAGAATCTGCCTGCTGATGACCGGCTTATCGGAGCGCATCCGCGCCGGCAACGCGGACAGCACCGTCTGCCCGATCGGAAAACGGTAATAATCGCTGCAAAAGCGCAGCAGATCGAGCAACTCCGCCGACAGCGGCGCGCTGTCGTGCAGCACCTGCTTCACCGGCTTGATGCGCTCCGGCGCCATGTCCGTCGTGGCAGATGTTTCCATCACCACCCCGACCATCTGCCGCTTGCCGAACGGCACGATCACGCGCTGGCCGATCGCCACCGCAATGCCTTCCGCCACCGTGTAATCGAACAGGGTGGGCAGCGGAACATCTAGGGCGACGCGGACTATGGGCATTCAATCACGGCACAATCAATTCCACACTAGGGAAATAGGTCTGGTAGCGCCGCGCATCCCGCGTCAGCAGCGGACAGCCGAGTACGGCGGCGTGCGCGCCGATGAAGAAATCGGCCAGTACGTTATTAGCTTTTCCGCCCTGTCGCCGGTATTGCGCGAAGGCTTTGCCCGCCAGAAACAAGGCGGGGCGGGGCAGTTCCGATATCGTCAGAGCGAGGTTTTCGATGGTCTCATCCAGCACTTCCACTTTTGAAAATGTCAGTGACAGTTCAGCGTAGATGATGGGGTTGATTGTTAGCGGGTGCACTTTTGATTGCGCGCGCAATTGTGCGATTGACCAGTCTGCCCATTCCGGATCATCTTCCAAAACGTCGATCAGCACAATTGGTATCGACGAGCAGCATTAACTATTGCCGCGCAGCAGTGCCATCAAATCATCGGTACGCCATTTAATATCCGCCTTGCCGCGAGCGGCCTCGAAGCGATCCGGCTTGCGGCCGGCGCGTGCGCCGACTTTATGGATTACCACATCGCCTTCCCGATTGACGGCGAACTGCACCGAGCAACCCGGCGCCATGTTGAGCGCGTCGCGAATCTGCTTGGGAATGGTGATTTGGCCTTTGCTGGTGAGTGTTGTGGTCATAGCAATCCTCGCATTTGTATTACGTGAATGGCCATTGTAATACTGCGGGTGAATCCGGGCAACGATGGTTTTGTAGGGGTACGGCCCCACACCATCGTTGTATCAAAAACGGTGCGCAGAGCGCACCCTACGTTATTTCGCTGTTTTTTGCGAAATGGAATAACAAGCATGTTCCTGCGGTACAAAGTACAAAAGCCGCAGGATATGCCCGCGGCTTTTGCTCAATCTACTCAACCAGCTTAGTGGTACTTCCTGCTCAGCTCATGTACCGCCGCAACCAGCGCTGCCGCATGATCCGGATTGGAATGCTGCGAGATGCCGTGGCCGAGGTTGAACACGTGGCCGCTGCCGTAGCCGTAGCTGCCGAGGATGCGCTCGACTTCCGTGCGAATCGCATCCGGCGAGGCGAACAGCACGGCGGGGTCCATGTTGCCCTGCAGCGCGACCTTGTTGCCGACCTTCTGCCGGGCGATGCCGATGTCCATGGTCCAGTCCAGCCCGACCGCATCGCAGCCGGTGTCGGCGATGCTTTCGATCCACAGGCCGCCGCCCTTGGTGAATACGATGCTGGGTATGCGCACGCCGTCCTTTTCCTTGATCAGGCCGTCGACGATGCGCTGTGTGTAGGCCAGCGAGAATTCGTGGAACGCCGCATGCGACAGCACGCCGCCCCAGGAATCGAAAATCATCACCGCCTGCGCGCCGGCTTCGATCTGCGCATTCAGGTAAGCGATCACAGCCTGCGCGGTGACATTCAGGATGTGGTGCATCAGCTTCGGTTCGTTGTACATCAGGGTCTTCACCCTGGCGTAGTCGTCGCTGCCGCCGCCCTCGACCATGTAGCAGGATAGCGTGAACGGGCTGCCGGAGAAGCCGATCAGCGGCACGCGGCCATCCAGCGCCTTGCGGATTTGCGTCACGGCATCGGTGACGTATTTCAAGTCATTGCCGATGTCCGGCACGCGCAACGCCTTGATCGCCGCCTCATCGCGCAATGGGCGCTCGAACTTCGGGCCTTCGCCTTCGATGAAATACAGCCCTAGCCCCATCGCGTCCGGCACGGTGAGAATATCCGAAAACAGGATCGCGGCATCCAGCGGAAAGCGATCCAGCGGTTGCAGCGTCACTTCGGTGGCGTAGTCCGGACTCTTGCACAGGCCGAGAAAGCTGCCGGCGCGCTGTCGCGTGGCGCGGTATTCCGGCAGGTAGCGTCCGGCCTGGCGCATCATCCACAGCGGCGTGTAATCGGTCGGCTGGCGCAACAGCGCGCGCAGGAAGGTGTCATTTTTCAGTTTGAAGTTCATGGTTGTCTTTCATTTAATTAAATTCTAAAAACCTAACCCCTCCAGGCCTCCCCTGATCAGGGGAGGCCTGGAGGGGTTAGCGCGGCAAAACGGTACTGCCCATCAAAAACTCATCCACCGCCCTTGCGCACTGGCGGCCTTCGCGGATCGCCCACACCACCAGCGACTGGCCGCGGCGCATGTCGCCGGCGGCAAACACCTTGTCCCTGCTGGTGCGGTAGTTCCCGGTGTCGGCCTTGACGTTGCCGCGACCGTCCTTCTCCACGCCGAACGCATCCAGCACCTGTTGCAGCGGATTGGTGAAGCCCATTGCCAGCAGCACCAGATCGGCCTTCAGATCGAACTCGCTGCCCGCGATTTCGCTCATCCTGCCGTCCTTCCATTCGACGCGCACCGCGCGGATCTTCTCGACTCTGCCGTTCTCGCCGGCGAACTCCCTGGTGGCGATCGCCCAGTCGCGCTGGCAGCCTTCTTCGTGCGAACTGGAAGTACGCAGCTTGAGCGGCCAGTTCGGCCACACCAGATACTTATCCTCTTTTTCGGGCGGGCGCGGCATCACCTCGATCTGCGTCACCGACAACGCGCCGTGGCGGTTAGAAGTGCCGACGCAGTCGGAACCGGTGTCGCCGCCGCCGATCACCACCACATGCTTGCCCTTGGCGCTGATCGGATTTTTGCCGTCCCCGGCCACCTGTTTGTTTTGCGGGATCAGGAATTCCAGCGCGTAATGCACGCCGTCCAGCTCGCGCCCCAGCAGCGGCAGGTCGCGCGGCTGTTCCGAGCCGCCCGCCAGGATCACCGCGTCGAATTTCTTCAGCAATTCGTCCGGCGCAACAGTTTTCTTCGCATCGTTTGCGATGCCCTTGCCCGGCTTTTTCTTGCCGACGAAAACGCCGGTGCGGAATTTTACGCCCTCGGCCTCGAGCTGCGCCATGCGCCATTCGATCAGCCGCTTGTCGAGCTTGAAGTCCGGGATGCCGTAGCGCAGCAGGCCGCCGGCGCGGTTGTTCTTCTCGAACACGGTGACCGCATGGCCGGCGCGCGCCAGTTGCTGCGCCGCCGCCAGCCCTGCCGGGCCGGAACCGACTACGGCCACTTTCTTGCCGGTCTTCTTCGCCGCCGGTTGCGGCACGACCCAGCCATTCTCGCCGCCCTTGTCGATGATGAAATGTTCGATGGACTTGATGCCCACCGCATCGTCGTCGATATTCACCGTGCAGGCCGCCTCGCATGGCGCGGGGCAGATGCGCCCGGTGAACTCGGGGAAGTTGTTGGTGGAATGCAGTACGTCCAGCGCCTCGCGCCAGTTGCCGCGGTACACCAGATCGTTCCAGTCCGGGATGATGTTGTTGACCGGGCAGCCCGAAGTGCAAAAAGGAATGCCGCAATCCATGCAGCGCGCGCCCTGTATCTTGGCCTGCTCTTCGCTCAGATGCAGCGTGAACTCGCGATAATTTTTCAGCCGTTTCGCCACCGGCAGGCTGGCTTCGCTCTGGCGCTGGAATTCCATGAATCCGGTTGGCTTACCCATTACGCGGCCTCCTTCTGCTGCGCCGCGATCTCCTGCAACGCGCGGCGGTATTCGGTCGGCATCACCTTGATGAATTTCGGCAGGTATTGCCCCCAGTTGTCCAGAATTTCCCTTGCGCGCGCGCTGCCTGTATGACGCCAATGATTCCCGATAAATTCGCGCAGCACCTGCTCGTCCGCCTTGCCGAGGTGGTTGAAATGCACGCGGCCGTGACTTTCCGGCATGCTGTCGGTGCTGTCCAGCGCGGCAATTTCTTCCGGCACCGGTTCAATCTCCACCATCGCCAGGTTGCAGCGCTTCTCGAAGCCGCCGTCTTCATCCAGCACATAGGCCACGCCGCCGGACATGCCTGCGGCGAAGTTGCGCCCGGTCTGCCCCAGCACAATGATCAGGCCGCCGGTCATGTATTCGCAACCGTGGTCGCCCACGCCTTCCACCACCGCGACCGCGCCCGAGTTGCGCACCGCGAAACGCTCGCCGGCCACGCCGCTGAAATAGCATTCGCCGGAGGTCGCGCCATACAGCACGGTATTGCCGACGATGATATTTTCATGCGAAATCAGTTTGGCATCGGCAGGCGGCATGATGGCGATACGCCCGCCGCACAACCCCTTGCCCACATAGTCGTTGCCTTCGCCGCGCAACTCGAACGAGATGCCGTGCGCGAGGAACGCGCCGAAACTCTGTCCCGCCGTGCCGTTAAATTTCACGCTGATGGTGTCGGTGGGCAATCCCGTTTGGCCATAACGTCTGGCGACTTCATGCGACAGCATCGTGCCGACGGTGCGGTTGACGTTCCGGATCACGCTCTCGATATCCACACGCTGCTTGTTGTTCAGCGCGGCTTGCGCCTTGGCGATCAGGATGTTGTCCAGCGCTTTTTCCAGCTCGTGATCCTGCTGTTCGGCGTGGCGACGAGCCACGTTGGCCGGCGCGACCGGCTGCTGAAATATCCTGGAGAAATCCAGCCCCTGCGATTTCCAGTGCGCGATACCCTGCTTGACGTCGAGCAAATCGCTGCGCCCGATCAGGTCTTCGAATTTGCGGATGCCGAGTTGCGCCATGTATTCGCGCACTTCACCGGCGATGAAAAAGAAGAAGTTCACCACATGCTCCGGCTGTCCGGTAAATTTCTTGCGCAACTCGGGGTCTTGCGTCGCCACGCCGACCGGGCAGGTGTTGAGGTGGCACTTGCGCATCAT
>CAYGIF010000127.1:0-5984 GCA_964349865.1 uncultured Gallionella sp.
AAACTGGTAGCATGAAACCCACCTCTTGGAAGACGAAAAACCGGGGGAAGGTCACATTTGAGACAAGGGATAGATTGCTGCAAACCATCGGCGCAGTGTTCAAGTATGCAATCGCCACAGGCCGCGCCAAATATAATCCGGCTGAAATTCGCATGGCACTGGCAGATCGCCCAAAAGTGGAACACTTCGCCTGCATCACCCCTGCCGAGTTGCCCGAATTCCTGCGCGCAGTCACCGGCTATCAAAACTTGGACAAGGTCTCACCGGTTGCAATCTCGGCTTTTCGCCTGCTGATGCTGACCACCACCCGAACCGGTGAAGTGCGCTTTTCCAAGTGGGCGGACTTTGACCTGGATGCAGGATGTTGGGTAATCCCCGAAGAGCAAACCGGGCGCAAGGGCAAAATGGGCAGGCGCAACCCCCATGCAGTGCCGCTAAGCACCCAAGCCGTCAAGATTCTGCGCGACCTGTATCCGATAACCGGACAGGGCGAATATGTATTCCCGAACCGCAACAGCGCGGGACGGGTTATCAGCGAAAACACAGTATTGAAGATCATCGAAACCATCGGCTACAAAGGCCGGATGACAGGCCACGGCTTTAGAAGCCTCGCCCGCTCGATACTCGGTGAAATGGGGCATCGCTGGGAAGTGTTGGAGGCGATGCTGTCTCATGCGCTGGTAAACCAGACGGCAGCGGCCTACGTGCGCACCACTTACTTTGAAGAGCGGCGCGGCATTATGCAACAGTGGGCGGATTATCTCGACAAGGTTGAAGCCGGTGCAAAAGTAATACCGCTACGCGCATAAAACGGTTACACATCTAGTCCGCCCCCTTGGTTCGTAGGGGTCGCTTTTAACTAACTGTTTTTATTGACAAATAGCCACTTGCAGCGCTTGCCATTTTTGCATCACAACTGCATCAAATCTCACTCGCATCTCGCCCAACGTGAGCGCGACACAATGGACTAAAAATCCGTTGCAGTCTGGCGTAGCCAGTCTGCATCAACACCCACACAATTGCGTGAGCATTTGTGGCTATTACAATCCGAGTTCGCTATGCGAACCAATCCGCGCCAGAATCAGGCGCTCCTTGTCCGGTTTCTGATAGATCAGCACCAGGTCGGGCTTGATATGGCAATCGCGGAAATCTTTCCACTCGCCAATCAGCGCATGATCGCGACATCGTTCCGGCAACGGCTCATCATTCGCCAGCATGGCGATGATGCCCAGCACATCCTCCGCTTTGTATCTGCCCGAACGGCTAACCCGTTTGAAATCGGCTTTGAACGGTGATTGCTGGAAAATCTCCCTCATGCCTTATGCCACTCATCCGTAAGCTGTTCAAGCGTTACGCGCTCAAGCCCCTTGCCGCTGCGCGCTTGCTTCATCGCCTTGATGGTTTTCTCGTTCGGGATCAGTGGCTCGAACGGCAGGGCTTTTTCGCGGGCAACACGGGTCAACATGATGCGGAACGCATCGGAGACGGTCAGCCCCATCGCCGCCAGCACTGCGGCAGCTTCTTCCTTGGTGTGCTCGTCGATGCGCGCACGTACAACTGCATTAGTAGCCATTTGGACACCTCCTTATATTTGGGCTACATTGTAGCTCAACTTTAACCTATCGTCAACCGCACATAAGCATCTGCAGTCTGGCCGTGCCAATCTGCGGCGATACTTCAGCCGATATATTTTCCAAAAAAGGTTTCCTATGTGCTGGTGGATAACGCCTACCGTATCCAGGCCAGTAACTCCCGCTCAACCTCCCTACCGCTCGCATATGTGCAGATTTCCAGCGAATACCTGACCCATGCCGGGATTGAAAATGCCGAAGAAGCCTTGAACCATATCGTCAACACGCTGGGCGTGGTGGACGAGCCCGCCAATGTCAGCCGCGTGGACTTGTTCGCCGATTTCTGCGCCGATTGTGAGATGGATGCGTTCGAGCCGCTGCGCGACTGGGTGACGCGCGTGGAAACCCTGTCGCTGCATTACAGCTACGGGCGTTTCTCCGGGTGGAGCTTCGGCTCGGGCGGCGATATTGTTGCGCGCCTCTACGATAAGACCCTTGAAGTCGAAAAGAAGTCGCACAAATTCTATCTGCATGATCTGTGGAAAGTAGCCGGCTGGGATGGCAACAGCCAAGTGTGGCGCATGGAGTTTGAGGCCAAGCGCAACGCCTTGGTGAGCCTGCAACTGCCGAAACTTGAGCAATTATTGCCGAATCAAGCCGCACTCTGGCATTACCTTACCGAGAACTGGCTGCGCCTCACCGTGCCTGCAGAACCAGACAGCAACCGCGCACGCTGGGACAACCATCCGCTGTGGGATTTCATCGCCGCTGCATTCGACACCGAGGATGACCAAGTCAAGCTGCAACGCTTCAATCCAGCCCGCTTGCCGGAAGATGAGCGGCTGTTCGTGCATGGTCTGGGCGGCATTACTTCGTTTATGGCCAGCCGTGGCATCGAGGATATCGGCGAAGGTATCGGCGAGTATTTGCATCAAGCCAAGGAATATCATGTCAAACGCTCCGGCTTTAAGCACGACGGGATGGAGCGTTATGTCGGCCGCAAGGTAAAGGCCAAGAATCGCCGCTACAACACGGTGCGGAATGCGCAGCCGCTCCCTTCTGAATTAACCAAGGCGGAAGCATTTGCAGCGGCCTACCAGCACGCAAAGAATGGGGATAATGGAGGCGCTTGATCTTGAAGAAGCCGCCCCACCTCAACAACCGGTTATTGACTATCTCCTGCCGCGCAAGACCGTTGAAAAATTGTCCGGCCTCAGCAGGGCAACAATCTACCGTTTGATAAAATCAGGGAAGTTTCCACGCCCATTATCCATCGGTACAGGCTCAGTGCGCTGGCGGCAATCCGACGTGATTGCCTGGCAACAGTCCCTGAGCCAAAGCGCCTAGCGGCTGAATACTAGGCCAAGCATTGGATATCTGGGGGTATAATTGGGGGTATCAAAAAAACAAGATTTTCTGGGATGCAGCATTGATGCCGCTTTTAAGCAACTCTTCGACTGACACGCCCGCTTGTATATCCACAACGAGCTTTCCCAGGCGCGCGGCTTGATCCCGATCCTGATGAAACACCGCAATGGCGGGCAATGGAGCAGGAAAGAACGCAAGCTGTTGCTGCGCGACTTGCGCGCCCTGTCCAACCTGAGCCCTTACCTGATCCCGATCCTCATGCCCGGCGGCGTTTTGGTGCCCCCGCTGTTTGCGTGGTGGATAGATCGCCGCCGCAAGGAACGGGAAGGCAAGGCCAACCGGTAAATGCCCATTTCAGGATCGGCGGCGCACGTCATCATTTGCGATTGAAACTTTTCCGGTATTTCGATAGTCTTATGCCCGCAACCGTTTAAACGTTCAACTTAGGAGGCCACACATGCAATACCAAACCGCAACGCAAGTCGGCGCAATCGCAACCGAACAGAACAAGGTGCTGCGCAACACCTACATGATGCTGGCGCTGACCATGATCCCGACCGTCATCGGCGCGTTTACCGGCATGTCGATGAACTTCTCGTTCCTGGCGGAAAGCCCGATCATGGGCGCGCTGCTGATGTTCGGCGCGATGATGGGCATGCTGTTCGCCGTCAGCGCGCTGCGCAACAGCGTGTGGGGCATCGCCGCGCTGCTCGGCTTCACCTTCGTGGCAGGCGTATTCCTCGGCCCGATCCTGCAAGTGGCTTTGCACCTGAAGAACGGCGCGCAACTGATCGGCATGGCAGCAGGCGGCACCGGCATCATCTTCTTCTCGCTGGCGACCATCGCCACCGTGACCAAGAAGGATTTCAGCTTCATGGGCAAGTTCCTGTTCATCGGGCTGATCCTGCTGATCGTCGCGTCGCTGGCGAACCTGTTCTTCCAGATTCCCGCGCTGTCGCTGACCATTTCCGCGATTGGCGTGCTGATTTTCTCGGCCTACATCCTGTTCGATGTCAGCCGGATCGTGCATGGCGGCGAAACCAACTACGTAATGGCGACGCTGGGGCTGTTCCTGAGCATCTACAACCTGTTTATCAGCCTGCTGCAACTGCTGATGGCGTTCGGCGGCGAACGGGATTAACCATTTCGCGGCAACAAAAAAGGCGACCGCTTGGTCGCCTTTTTTACGCTCACATTTTTACAGCAGCAAATGTAGAGCGGAACGCCCCTGCGGGGCTTCCGCTTTACATCTTCTCAAACACCGCAATCGACTCGACATGCGAAGTCTGCGGGAACATGTTCATCACGCCCGCAGCCTTGAGCGCATAGCCATGCGCCTGCACCAGTTCCGCCGCATCGCGCGCCAGCGTGGCGGGGCTGCAACTCACATAGACGATACGCCGAGGCGCGGTCTTCGGTATGATGGCTTTCACCAGTTCCGCCGCACCATCGCGCGGCGGGTCGATCAGCCATTTGTCGAAATGCCCAAGCTGAGCGAGAGCCGCCTCGTCCATCTCGAATAGGTTCATCGTCCTAAATTCGGTATTGCCGGACAAGCCGTTGTGCGCGGCGTTCTGCGCGGCGCGTTTCACCAGCGCGGCGCTGCCTTCGATGCCCAGCGCTTGCACGCCGCTGCGCGCGATGGGCAAGGTGAAATTGCCCAGCCCGCAAAAGAAATCGGCGATGCGCTCGCCCGGCTGCGGGTCGAGCAGCCGGATCGCACGATGCACCATCACGCGGTTGAGCGCGCTGTTGACCTGGGTAAATTCGGTCGGCGCGAACGGCATCTCGATGCCGAATTCCGGCAGCGTGTAGGTCAACGCCGGCGCATCGAGAGGATGGAAAGGATAGATGCTGTCAAGCCCTTTCGGTTGCAGCCAGAACTGGATGCCGTGCGCGTCGGCGAAGGCGCGCAACGCGGCCTCGTCGCCGGCGGTGGGCGGCTCCATCACGCGCAGCACCAGCACGTCCACGTTATCGCCGCACGCCACCTCGATCTGCGGCAGGAGCTCGCGGATCGAGAGCCCATCGATCAACTGCGCCAGCAGCGGGATCAATCGGGAAATTTTCGGTGGCAGGATTTCGCAGCGCGACATGTCCGCCACGTAGCTGCCGCGCTTTTCGCGAAAACCGACCAGCGTCTTGCCCTTCTTCAGCACATGGCGCACCGACAGCCGCGCGCGCTGACGGTAGCCCCAAGGCAGGCCGTAGATCGGCGGCAGGATGGTCTCGGGTTTGACCTTGCCGATGCGTTCGAGGTTGTCTTCCAGCGCGCGCTGCTTGGCGGCGACCTGCGCGCGCGACTCGAGATGCTGCATCGAGCAGCCGCCGCACACGCCGAAGTGGATGCATTTCGGCTCGATGCGCATGAACGACGGCTTGAGAATGGCGGTTACCTGCGCATTCTCGAAGCTTGGCTTCTTGCGGTAAGAGGAAAAAGTGACAAGCTCGCCGGTCAGCGCGCCCTCGATGAAAATCACCTTGCCGTCGGCATGCGCGATGCCGCGACCTTCCTGGTCGAGCGATTCAACAATTACGGGGTTCATGCGGTTTTCTTGTCAGGCCACTGCGCGAGGAATTCGCGCCAGTGCGGTTCATCTGATTTAGCGAGCGTGCTGCGCACCAGTTCGCATTCCTGCTCGTAGCGCGCCTTGGTGAACTGGCCGCGCATCAACTGGAAGCGCGCGAACACCAGCCAGGTGTTCACCACATCGGTCTCGCAGTAGTTGCGGATTTCGGCGAGCCTGCCCTGCCGGTATGCTTCCCACACCTTGCTGCCGTCCATGCCCAGCTTGCCGGGAAAACCGATCAGCTTCGCCAGTTCGTCCAGCGGCGCGTTGGCGCGCCCGGTGTAGAGCGCCAGCAGGTCCATCAGGTCGAGGTGGCGCGTATGGTAGCGGCTGATGTAGTTGTTCCATTTGAAATCGCGGTCGTCCTCGCCCATATCCCAGTAGCGCGGGCACTGCACGCCGTGGATCAGCCCGCGGTAATGCAGCACCGGCAGGTCGAAGCCGCCGCCGTTCCAGCTCACCAGTTGCGGCGTGT
>CAYGIF010000128.1:0-5980 GCA_964349865.1 uncultured Gallionella sp.
GCGTCTGGTGGACGATGACCTTGTCGATGATGACCTGGGTGAACAGCGGGGTGACGAGGCCGACCAACTGGATCACGAGCGAGGCGATCAGGATGTCGCGCCAGATGCGCTTGTGTTTCATCAGTTCCGGGACGAACCAGCGGAAGCCGAACGGGGTGTGGCCGGGAGCAGGAGGTTGAGGCGCTGATGCGGACTGCTCTTCTTCGAGGTCTGCCGCCGACTGCGCGGTATCGCGCGCGACCAGCAGGATGTCGTTGCGGAAGCGCCGGGCGAATTCGGCCAGCGGCAAGGTTTCCGGCTGCTCTGCCCCGGCGCGGAAGAACAGCACGCGTTCTTCGTCGGCCTTGACCAGCAGCGCGGGGCGGGCGGGCTTGGGTGGCGGCTCGGGATTACCCTCTCCCCAACCTTCTCCCGCTTGCGGGAGAGGGGGCAAACGAGAAGAGCCCTGTTCAATCCCGGCAGCCGTAGGGTGGGCTGTGCCCACCATGTCGGGCATAGCCCGACCTACATTCGCTTCCGCTTCATCTTCCCTCACAAACGCCACCACGGGAAACGGGATGCGCTCAAGGGTGGCGATGCCCTCTTCGTCCAGTTCCATCTCGCCGACCTTGAAGTCCAGCGCTTGCAGCGCGTTGAGCAACGCGGTGCGGGAATACGGCGGCGGGAATTGCTGGCGGACGAGCTGCGGGTCGAACGGGATGCGGAATACCTTGGACAGGCCACCGATCAGCCATAGCATGTCCTGCCCGGTGTAGTGCATTGCCTTCCCCTTGTTGTCTTCTTGTTTTTCCGTTTATCCCTGCAAACGCAGTCTACCCGTTTCCGCCATGATGGTCGCTTCCGGTGGCAGCCTGATCGTCTCGAATCTGCAGGCTCGACGAGCCTGCAAACAGGTTATGGCGCAGGTGTGCCGAAAAGTTGCAGGTAAAGGCTTGCGGTAGACCCGGCGGCGTAGTTGGTTTCACCCTCCCTGCATCCCGGCCAGAATTTGTAGTCATAAGTTTGCAGCACTGGCTTCATCAGCATGTCTTCCCTGACGACATGGTCGGTCAACCAATCGCTCAGGAAATTCGAGTAATGCTTTACCGTGCTATCCGCCCATACGCCCTTCTTGGCCAACAGTTCATCTTTCATGCGCTGAAACTCCTTCAGCACAAGAATATGTTCCTGCTTGTTTTTGGCAAAAGGAAAATTGACCGCCCGCGCAAGCCTTTCCTCATTTATGAAATGGGCGCATAAACAATGCTCGAACTGTTCAAGTTCTTGCGGCAGCGAGGAAGTGTCCTTCGCTTTAATCATGGATTCTATGCGGTCGATCATGACTACCAGATTTTGGTGTTCGGAATCGATAAAGGCATTACCGACGCTCAGTTGCTTTGTCCATGCTGTTTCCATCACGCTCTCCTTGTGGCAATCGCCAGGGTTTTGAATTCTACTCTCCTGGCCGGGAGAATATACCACGCCAAAGTTTGATGCAGCACCGGCAAAAATGCGTACCAAAGCCCGAAGCAGAACTGGGCTTAAGGGTTTACCAGCCCGATTCTCTTTCCGGCGTCGCGGTGATCTTGTGGATGGAAAGGTCGGCGCCGTTGAATTCTTCTTCCGCATCGAGGCGGATGCCGACCAGTTTTTTCAGCGCGCCATACACCAGATAGCCGCCCGCAAAGGCGATCGCCACGCCGAGCAATGTGCCGAGCAATTGCGCCATGAAGCTGACGCCGCCGATGCCGCCGAATGCCTTGAGGCCGAAGATACCGGCGGCGATGCCGCCCCACGCGCCGCATAGGCCGTGCAGCGGCCACACGCCGAGCACGTCGTCGATCTTCCAGCGGTTTTGCGTCAGCGTGAACATCACCACGAACAATGCGCCCGCCGCGCCGCCGACCAGCAATGCGCCGATCGGGTGCATCAGGTCGGAACCGGCGCAGATCGCCACCAGCCCGGCCAGCGGGCCGTTATGCACGAAACCGGGGTCGTTCTTGCCGGCCCATAGCGCGGCCAGCGTGCCGCCCGCCATCGCCATCAGCGAATTGACCGCGACCAGGCCGCTGATCTTGGTGATTTCCTGCGCCGACATGACGTTGAAGCCGAACCAGCCGACCGTGAGTATCCATGCGCCCAACGCGAGGAACGGGATGCTGGAGGGCGGATGCGCGGCGATGCGCCCTTCCTTGCTGTAGCGCCCGCGCCGCGCGCCGAGCAGCAGCACCGCCGCCAGCGCTATCCAGCCGCCTGCCGCATGCACCACCACCGAACCGGCGAAGTCGTGGAACGGCGCGCCGAATGACGCGGCCAGCCATTCCTGCACGCCGAAGCGGCCATTCCAGGCGATGCCCTCGAAAATCGGATAGATAAAGCCGACCAGCATGAAGGTGGCGGCGAGTTGCGGGTTGAAGCGGGCGCGCTCGGCGATGCCGCCGGAAACGATCGCGGGAATCGCGGCAGCGAAGGTGAGCAGAAAGAAAAATTTCACCAGGTCGTAGCCGCTCTTTTGCGCAAGCTGCTCCGCGCCGGTGAAAAAATGCACGCCGTAAGCAAGGCTGTAGCCGATGAAAAAATACGCCAGGGTAGAAACCGCAAAGTCGGCCAAGATTTTGACCAGCGCGTTTACCTGGTTTTTCTTGCGCACCGTGCCCAGCTCCAGAAAAGCAAAGCCGGCGTGCATCGCCAATACCATGATCGCGCCGAGCAACACAAACAGAACATCGTTGCCGAATTTCAGATTTTCCATGCCTCTCTCCTTTGGTACGAACTACAGGAGATACGCAAGATGCGTTCCACAATACTAAGCGATTGATAGTTAAGGGTAAATCAAAAACGCGCCAACCCGAGACCGCTTCGCGCAAGAGGAATTGGTGCGCTTTATTGGCGATGCACCACAGTTTGGCACCAGCGCGGTGCGTTAGCGCCAGCCGCTGAGATGTTTCTCCAGCCAGAACAGGCCGACGATGGTTTTGCTGTCGTTGATTTTGCCTTGCCTGATCCACGCTATCGCTTCGGCAAGCGACAGCTCGAACACTTCGAGAAATTCGCCGTCGTCGAGTTGGCGGCCTCGATGAGCGAGGCCGCGCGCCAGGAAATACTCGATGTGTTCGTCGGCATAGCCGATGCACGGCCAAGTGGTGGCAAGATGCGTCCACTCACTGGCGGCATAGCCGGTTTCTTCCAGCAACTCGCGCTGCGCGGTGCGTAGGATATCTTCGCTGGGATCAATCTTGCCCGCCGGAATTTCGATGAATTCGCGCTGCGGCGCATAGCGGAACTGGCGCTCCATCACCAGATTGCCGTTGTCCAGCAGCGCCAGCACCGCGACCGCGCCGGGATGGACGATGTATTCGCGGGTGTGCACCTGGCCGTCCGGCAGGCGCGCATGATCCTTGCGCACCTTGATGAAACTGCCGTCGTACATCAAGGCCGTATCCAGGCAGGTTTCTTTCAAGTCCACAGCGCCCTCTTGCTCAATCCCGCTTCGGCCAAGGTTATTCCTTGAATTTCCAGCCGACCGAACCCGAATCCTCGGAGAAAATCCGCGCCTTATTGCTATCCACTTTCTGCAGGATGGCCCTGATGTCGTTACCCGGCATGCCGTTAAAAATATTCGCGCCGTTAGTGGATTTCATTGTTTGCCCGATGGTATGGCCGATAATTTTATCGATGACGCAGGAGACACCCTCGCCCGTTGCGTCCCGGTCACGCATGACACAGGCAATCTCTTCCCCGGATTCCTTGACCGAAAGGTCGAGCGCGCTTATTTCCGCATCAATCTTCGCTGCCTGATTGGCCACCTTGGCGTTTTTTTCCACCAGCTTCCGCCAGTTGCCGGCCTGTTCCTCCGTCAGCTTGATTGCGCCGCTTTTGATCCTCTCATGCAACGCCAGATATTTCGCGAACTCCTGGTCAGATTTCAGCAATTCGATTTCCAGTTTCTTGGCTTTGCTGCTTTCCTGCGCCTCGGCAATTTTCTTTTCCGATGCTGCGATACTCTGGTCAAATGCCGACAAGTCGGGGATCAGCATCGTCACGAGGGTCTCCTTCCCACGACGTTCGTCGGAAGAGGCGATCTTGATCTTCTCGGCCGCAATCATGCATCCCTCGACGACATCGGCAAACACTTCATCGGCGATAATTTCGCAGTTCACCGCATGTTCGATATGGACAATTTTGCCAATAACTGTGCTGTGCTCGCAGCGATGGATCGTCACCTCCCCGTCGCGGGCGCGAACCGTAGCGCGCGAGACATGCTTGCTCAAGGTGACATTTCCGCCCTGCGACTCTATCCGGCCGCCCGCCACGTTGCCGGCAATGAAGATGTTGCCGCCTTGCGAAATCACATTACCGAAGACATCGGAAAGGAAAGTCATGTGCTTGCCCTTTACCGTGCATCCTCCATCCACCTCGCCATGCTCGACAAATTCGTCTGCGCTCAGTTCCAGATCGCCGGTCCCCCTGGCACTGACCCCCCCTTTGGTTTCGATTTTTTCGGTGACTGAAATCCTGTTCGAATGCTCGTCGATCATGATGAAACCGTCCAGCGTGGACGCGATATATTCGCCATCGGCCGCCTGCTCCACGGATGTCCCCACCGATGCCAGCGCATACAAGTCGAGGTCTTTCGGCATTTTCGGCTCGATGACTTCGCCGGTCACCTTGTAACCCTGTTTTCCCAGCACTCTTGGAACTTTTTTGAGCAGGCGCTTCCCTTTGGCGACCTGCGGGAAGCGATTCTTGAATACCCTCAAGTCAGCCTTGCCATCCCGCAAAATCTTCGGGGAATTATCGCGGTGCAAACCGGAATATACCTCCAGAATTTCGGCGTCGCGCCCCTCCGTAGGCTCAAGATACCGGGCAATCTTTATGCGCGCAGGCGCGCCGCTTGCGATGGCCTGGCGCACGGCATCCGCGTCGATGCCGAATTTCACCCCTTTCAACCACATGGCGGCGACAAACTCATCGAAATCCAGTTTGGTCGGCACCTGCCTAGTTTTACTCACCTGCCCGGTAACCGTTGGTGCGCCATCTTCGCCCGGCTCGCCATAAACCGGCTCTTCATAAGTCTCCTCGATGCTGGCCGGCTCAAAAACATATTCGGCGCGATTCCCGCCCTCCAGCAACTTCACTGTCCGGTAGAGCGCCTGGCGCTGCGGCAAAAACCGGCTGATTTCGGCGGCAATTTTTGCTTCGGCGCATTTGCCCTGCATCGCCGCCAGCCATTCGGCGTCATAAAGCAGCTTGAGAAAAGCGGCATAGTCCAGGCCGGAAAAACGCATCCCTCCGCTAAACAGCCGGTCGACGAAAAGTTCGAACCCGCCAGCCGCATGCAAGCGCGGCAGGTCGATAATTATTCCCTCCGGCCGCCTGGAGACAAAACCGGGAAGCATCAATTCTTCTTGCGGAATATCCCCTTCTTGCGTCGTACCCCCTTCTTGCGTCGTAGCAGAAGGGTCGTTTGGCAAATCGGTCGATGTCATTTCGTCACCTTAAACCTTGCAAATTGGTATCGTAAAACATCAGCTTTTCTTCACCACCTGCATCGCGGTGGCGACCAGTCCGGCGATGTCGGCGGCGTTGCCGGGCAGGATCATGGTGTTGCCCTGTTTGGCGATGTTGCCGAAGGCCTCGACAAATCTTTCGGCGACCTTGAGATTGACGGCGACCAGGCCGCCTTCGCTCTGGATCGCGGCGGCGACCACCTTGAGGGATTCGGCGGTGGCGTTGGCGACCAGCAGCAGGGCTTCGGCTTCGCCCTGCGCATTGTTGATGGCGGCTTGCCGGGTGCCTTCCGATTCGCGGATCGAAGCGGTCATCTTGCCTTCGGCGAGGTTGATTTCTTCCTGTTTTTTGCCTTCCGATTGCGCGATCAAGGCGCGCTTTTCGCGTTCGGCGGTGATCTGTTTTTGCATCGAGGCGAGCACCTGCGCGGGCGGGGTGATGTCCTTGATCTCGTAGCGCAGCACCTTCACGCCCCAGTTCGGGCTGGCTT
>CAYGIF010000129.1:0-5960 GCA_964349865.1 uncultured Gallionella sp.
TCCAGGGCGACCATTCGCTGTTCCTGCGCATCGACGAAGTGGAAGCGGCATGGCGTGTGGTGGATCCGATCCTCAAGGTGTGGGCGATGGAGCGCGACTTCATCAACGGTTATCCGGCGGGCAGTTGGGGGCCGCGCGGCACCTACCGGCTGTTCGACCGCGATGACCAGTTCTGGCGTCATTCGCTGAACCTGGACGGCGCCAATCTGGAGGCTTATTAAGATCGTGAATCATTTTCTTGCAGGCGACATCGGCGGCACCAAGACGCGTCTTGCTGTCATCGAAGTCAATGGTGCGCAAGTTCGGGTTATGCGTGAAGTCGCTTACCCGAGCCGCGACTACGCCGCGTTTGCAGCATTGCTCGGCGATTTCCTGGCTGATGCCGATGTTCCCGGCCACGCGGCTTTCGGCATCGCCGGCCCGGTGCGGGGCAGGGTGGCGCAAACCACCAATTTGCCCTGGCGCATCGATGCCGATGCATTGCAACGGCAATTCGGCTTTGCGCATTGCACCCTGCTCAACGATCTGGAAGCGACTGCTTATGGGCTGCCGGCATTGGTTGCGGATGACCTGCTGACCTTGCAGGCCGGTGCGCCCGATGCGCGCGGCAATGCCGCAGTGATTGCCGCGGGCACCGGCCTGGGTGAGGCGGGCCTGTTCTGGGACGGGCAATGCCACCATCCGTTTGCCACGGAAGGCGGGCATGCCAGTTTCAGCCCGGGCGATGAACTGGAAATGTCCTTGCTGCGCTACCTTCAGCAACGGCATCGGCACATCAGTTGGGAGCGCGTGGTATCCGGCATGGGCTTGTTCAGCCTGCACGAATTCCTGTGCCTTTATCGCCGTGTTGCCATGCCGCAATGGCTGGACGAAGAAATGCGCAGCGGCGATGCGGCGGCCGCCATTGCCGGTGCCGCATTGTCCGGCCGCGATAAAATATGCATCGAAACACTGGATTGGTTTGTGCGCCTGTATGGAGCGGAAGCGGGCAATCTCGCGCTCAAGGCGATGAGTAAAGGCGGGCTGTATCTGGGCGGCGGCATCGCGCCGAAAATATTGCCGCTGTTGCAGGGTGGCGCATTCATCGATGCGTTCCTGAACAAGGGCCGCATGCGCCCATTGCTGGAAGCCATGCCGGTCAGGGTGATCCTGAACGACCGCGCCGCGCTGTTTGGCGCGGCTTTGCGCGCCGCGCAACTGGCCAATGCACATGATCCTGTTTTCCTCGGTTGATGTGTCCGTAGGTGCGAATTTATTCGCACGCTCAATTGGTTATGTGCGAATGAATTCGCACCTACAGAAGCGGCATAACCCGTTGAAATACCAGAAGGTTCTTCATATAGCATGATGAATATCACCAGTTTGCCCAATGCGCAGGCCGTTTTTGTGCATGACGATTTGGAATATCTGAGCGCTGCGGTCGCGCAACGCATTGCCGAATTGGCCGCACAGGCGATTGCGGCGCGCGGCGTATTTCATGTCGCATTAGCCGGCGGCGAAACGCCGCGCCGTTGCTACGAAAAACTGCGTCATCTGCCTGTCGACTGGGAGCATGTGCAGGTCTATTTCGGCGACGAGCGTTGCCTGCCTGTTGGTGATAGCCAGCGCAATCACACAATGGTCAGCGAAACCTTGCTGGAGCATGTCGCTATCCCGCCGGGCAACGTCCACGCCATTCCCGCTGAATTGGGCGCGCGTGCCGCAGCGATCAGGTATGCGGCCGAGCTGGGGAATGCAGCGCCGCTCGACCTGGTGCTGCTGGGCATGGGCGAGGATGGGCATGTCGCCAGCCTGTTTCCGGGCAATCCGGCAACGGGCAGCGCGGCGGCAGCCGTTCCGGTATTCGACGCACCCAAGCCACCCGCCGAACGGGTTTCGCTGGGCATGGGTACGCTGAATGCGGCACGGCAGCGAATCTTCCTGGTGGCCGGGGTGGGGAAACGCGCTGCGCTGGGGCAGGTATTGCTGGGGAAATCGCTGCCTGCGGCGCGCGTTGCGGCCGCCGAGTGGCATCTCGATCGCGCGGCATTACCGGGGTGATAAAAGCACTTCCGCTTTATGCGGAAAGCACGATTCAAACTGATGTGGAAGTATCTGGGGAGCAGAGAACTTCGTAAGCCGACCATTTGCAGCAGCACCGGGAGCGCCGACGTCCTCGTCGGCAACAAAAGGTGAAACCCACAAGAATGCCAACGAGGACGTCGGCGCTCCCGGTTGAATCGGGCGAGCATCCTATTCTGCGCAATTGCAGTATTGATCCGGCAAGCAGCATAAGTTCCACATCAGTTTGAATCACACCCGGGAAGCACCGTAAAATTCTGGAGGGCAGGGCAGTTACGCTATAATCCGCATCTCCCCGCAAATACAATTCTGACTGTTGACTGGGCATAAAACGATGGATAAAAGCACCCCATATATTCTGCAAGTCCGCCCGAAAATTCCCGCGCGCCTGGAGCGCCTCGAAGAACTCGCGAACAACCTCTGGTATAGCTGGGATCGGCCCACCCGCGCGCTGTTCGCGCGCCTGCATCCCGGTTTGTGGAAAGCCACCGGGCAAAGCCCGAAAGCCTTCCTGAAGCGCGTCGACGAGCAACGCCTGCTGGATGCGGCGGAAGACCAGGTGTTCATCGGCAATCTCAACCGCGTGCTGGCGGCCTACGATACCTATCATGATTATCGTTTGCCGCCGAACGGTTCAGATTTGCTGCGCAAAGACGACCTGGTCGCTTATTTCTGCGCCGAATTTGGCTTTCACGAAAGTCTGCCGATCTATTCGGGCGGCCTGGGCATCCTGGCGGGCGACCACTGCAAGGCGGCGAGCGATTTGCGCCTGCCGTTCATCGGCGTCGGCTTGTTGTATCGCCAAGGCTATTTTCACCAGACCATAGACGGCGACGGCAACCAGATCGCC
This sequence comes from uncultured Gallionella sp., assembly GCA_964349865.1. GTDB lineage: Bacteria > Pseudomonadota > Gammaproteobacteria > Burkholderiales > Gallionellaceae > Gallionella. The sequence goes on from CAYGIF010000129.1 coordinate 2,912, forward strand.
ACCAACCACGACTCCCATTTCGAGGACCTGCCCATTGTTCCGGCCCGGCGCTCCGACGGCTCCGAAGCCTACACTTCGGTGAATTTGCCCAACCGCAAGCTCGACATCAAAATCTGGCAGGCCAGGATCGGCCATATCACGCTGTACCTGCTGGACACCGACCTGGAAAGCAACAACACGCATGACCGCGACATCACGCACCGCCTGTATGGCGGCGACAAGGTGACGCGCATCGAGCAGGAAATCGTGCTCGGCATCGGCGGCGTGCTTGCGTTGCAGGAATTGGGGATCAGGCCGACGGTATGGCATATCAACGAGGGGCATGCGGCATTCCTCGCGCTGGAAAGAATCCGCCAGAAAATTGCCAACGAAGGCCTGGATTTCGCATCCGCGCTCGAATATGTGGCGGTCAACACGGTGTTTACCACGCATACCCCGGTGCCGGCCGGGCATGACCATTTCAGCGAAGGCATGGTGCAGGCGTACTTCGAACATTATTACCCGGAACTCAAGCTGAGCCGCGAGGAGTTTCTGGCGCTTGGCCGCGCCAAGGACAGCCCCGATTTCAACATGACGGCGCTGGCCATCCGCTGCACGCGTTTCAATAACGGTGTGTCGCGCATCCACGGCGACGTGTCGGCGACTATTTGCGGCGACATGTGGCCGGAAATCGAGCACAAGGAAAACCCGATGACTTACGTCACCAACGGCGTACATGCGCCGACTTTCCTGGCAGCCGAATGGATCGAGGTATTCGAGCGCCAGCTCGGGCTGGAATGGAGCGCGCGCATGAACGACGTGGAATTCTGGGAAGGCGTGGGGCGCATCCCGGATCACTTGTTCTGGAGCGCGCGCCAATCGCTGAAGGCGAAAATGCTGAACATGGTGCGCGAACGCATCAGCGCGCAGCATTTCCGCAATCACGGTTCCGAGGCGCACCTGGATCGCCTGCTCAAATACGTCAACCCGGAAAACCCCAACATCCTCACCATCGGCTTCGCGCGCCGCTTTGCGACTTACAAGCGCGCGACCATGCTGTTCGGCGACCTGGATTGGCTGCGCGCAATCCTGAATGACCCGGAGCGCCCCGTCGTATTCATCTTTGCCGGCAAGGCGCATCCGGCGGACATTCCCGGCCAGGACCTGATCCGCCGCATTACCCAAATTTCCAAGATGCCCGAATTTGTCGGCAAGATATTGATGGTGGAAGGCTACGATCTGGCACTGGCGCGCAAGCTGGTTTCCGGTTCGGACGTCTGGCTGAACAACCCGCTGTATCCGCTGGAAGCCAGCGGCACTTCCGGCATGAAGGCGGGCATCAACGGCACGATTAACTTATCGGTGCTGGACGGCTGGTGGGGCGAGAGCTATGACGGCAAAAACGGCTGGGCGATCAAACCGGTATCGGAATCGCTGAGCGAAGAAGTCCGCACGCGCGAAGAAACCCGCACCCTCTACGAACTGCTGCAAGACCAAGTCGTGCCGCTGTATTACGGGCACAGCAAAATGGGGTTATCCCCCGAATGGGTGAAGATGTCCAAACGCTCGATGTCCACCATCATGCCGCGCTTCAATTCCAATCGCATGGTGGGCGAATATCTCGCCAAATGCTACCTGCCGGCCAGCAAGCAGCACCGCTTATACCAGCAAGACCACTACGAAAATGCGCAAATCATCGCCAACTGGAAGGCGCGCATCCGCCATGCCTGGCCAAGCGTGGCGCTGCACCGCCTGGATGCCGGGCAGCGGGAAATCAACTATGGCGAAAGCCTGCGTTTTGAAGTGGCGGTCAGGCTGAATGGCCTCCAGCCCAGCGACATGGTCGTGGAGATGCTGTTGGGCTTGTTTACCAAACGCGAAAAGTTGCAGAACTCGCACCGCTACCGCTTTGAAGCCACCGATACTATGACCGAAGCGGGCGAAACCGTATTCGCGCTGGAAATGCAGCCGGAGAAATGCGGCAAGCTGGAATACCGCATTCGCGCCTACCCATGTCATGAGATGCTGACTCATCCGTTTGAGATGGGCATGATGCGCTGGCTGTAACAGATGGCCGCGTTGAAAGTCCTGTTTGCGACTTCCGAAGTCGCGCCGTTAATCAAGACGGGCGGTCTGGCCGATGTCAGCAGCGCGTTGCCCGCCGCGTTGCGCGCCATCGGCGTGGACGTGCGCATCCTGGTGCCGGGATACAATCAAGTCCTCGCGCAACTGGGGTCGCATAAAGCCGTCGCGATCTTCGACGCCCTGCCGGGCTTCCCGCCGGCGCGGCTGTTGTCCGGCACGATGGCGCACGATGTGCCGCTGCTGGTGCTCGACTGCCCGGTTCTGTACCAGCGCGACGGCGGCCCTTATCAGGATGCCGGCGGCCACGACTGGGCGGACAATGCGCTACGTTTCGGCCTACTCTCCAGGGTCGCCGCCGTGCTGGGCTGCAACGAGTCGCCACTCGATTGGCATCCAGACCTGGTGCATTGCAATGACTGGCAAACCGGCCTGACGCCCGCCTACCTGCATTTTGCGCAAGGCGCCGCGCCGAGCATACTAGCCATTCATAACCTGCTGTTCCAGGGAAATTTTCCGCCCGAAACGGTGGGCAAACTGCATTTGCCGCCGTCCTGTTTCGGCATCGACGGGGTGGAGTATTACGGCAAGCTGTCGTTCCTCAAGGCCGGACTGTTCTACGCCGACCACATCACCACCGTCAGCCCGAACTACGCGCAGGAAATCCAGAAGGAACCGCTCGGCTTCGGCATGCAAGGCCTGCTGGCCACGCGCCGCGACGGCCTTACCGGCATCCTCAACGGCATCGACACCGATGAGTGGAACCCCGCAACCGACCCGCATCTCGCCAAAAAATACAGCAGCGCGCGCATGGCCGGCAAGGCCGCCGACAAGGAAGCGCTGCAAAGCAGGATGGGGCTGAACCTCGAGCCGGATGTGCCGCTGCTCGGCGTGGTCAGCCGCCTCACCCACCAGAAGGGGCTGGACTTGCTGCTGGAAATCGCGCCGCGCCTGACCGGATTGCCGGCGCAACTGGTCATGCTCGGCA
>CAYGIF010000130.1:0-5934 GCA_964349865.1 uncultured Gallionella sp.
AGCATGCGCCGTGCATCGTGTTCATCGACGAGATCGACGCGGTCGGCCGCCAGCGCGGCGCGGGACTTGGCGGCGGCAACGACGAGCGCGAGCAGACCCTGAACGCGTTGCTGGTGGAAATGGACGGCTTCGAGGGAGCCAGCGGCGTGATCGTGATCGCCGCGACCAACCGCCCCGACGTGCTCGACCCGGCGCTGTTGCGCCCCGGCCGTTTCGACCGCCAGGTGGTGGTGCCGCTGCCGGATATTCGCGGCCGCGAACAGATCCTGATGGTGCATATGCGCAAGGTGCCGGTGGCCCAAGATGTGAAGGCCGACATATTGGCGCGCGGTACGCCGGGCATGTCCGGCGCCGACCTGGCGAATCTGGTCAACGAGGCGGCATTGTTCGCGGCGCGGCGCGGCAAGCGTTTCGTCGAGATGGATGATTTCGAGTCGGCCAAGGACAAGATCATGATGGGCGCGGAACGCCGCTCCATGGTGATGCCGGAAGAAGAGCGGCGCAACACCGCCTATCACGAGTCCGGCCATACGGTGGTCGCCAAGCTGTTGCCGAAGACCGATCCGGTGCATAAGGTGACCATCATCCCGCGCGGCCGTGCGCTGGGCTTGACCATGCAGTTGCCGGCGGAAGATCGCTACAGCATGGACAAGAATCGCATCCTGGATACGATCGCCGTGCTGTTCGGCGGACGGATCGCCGAAGAGATATTCATGCACCAGATGACCACCGGCGCTTCCAACGATTTCGAACGCGCCACCGACATGGCGCGGCGCATGGTGACCCAATGGGGCATGTCGGACGCGCTGGGAACCATGGTATATGGCGAAAACGAGGGCGAGGTGTTTCTCGGGCGTTCGGTCACCACGCACAAGAATATTTCCGAAGCGACCATGCAGCAGGTGGATGCCGAGATTCGCCGCATCATCGACCAGCAGTACGCGCTGGCACGCCGCCTGATCGAGGAAAACCGCGACAAAGTCGAGGCGATGTCCAAGGCCTTGCTGGAATTGGAGACCCTGGATACCGAGCAGATCGACGATATCATGGCCGGCAATCCGCCGCGCCCGCCCAAGCCAAGCCAAAGCGCCCAGGCGCCGCAGCCGCCCCAGGACGCCGCGCCGACCGCGCCGGCCACTACGCCTACGCAACCTGCGCAGGGAACTTGAAAGACAGGGAAGGGTTAAGGGAGAAGGGGAAAGGGTGAAAACCCAAGCGCGCACCCTTGTCCCTTCTCTCTTCTCCCTTCTCCGATGTTCCTTCACTGCGGCAATTTCCAACTCGACCTCTCCCGCCCTCTGGTCATGGGCATCGTCAATGTCACGCCCGATTCGTTCTCGGACGGCGGGCGGCATCTGCAACGCGAAGCCGCGCTTGCCCATGCGCGGCAACTCATCGCCGAGGGCGCAGACATCCTCGACATCGGCGGCGAATCCACCCGTCCCGGCGCGCAGCCGGTCGGCGCACAGGAAGAACTGGACCGCATACTGCCCATCATCGAAGGCTTGCGCGGCGCGCCGGTGCCGATCTCGATTGATACCTGCAAGCCGCAGGTCATGCAGGCGGCAATCGCCACCGGCGTGCATATGATCAACGACATTAACGCGTTGCAGGATGCCGCCGCGATGAATGCGGTAGCCGCCGGCAATGTCGCGGTATGCCTGATGCACAAGCAGGGCGATCCGCAGACCATGCAGCGGCAACCGCAGTACCGCAATGTCGTCGCCGAGGTAGGCGAATTCCTGCGCGGGCGCATCATTGCTGCGGAGGCTGCCGGAATCGGGCGCGAGCGCATCGTGATTGATCCGGGCTTTGGTTTTGGCAAGACGCTGGCGCATAATCTCGACCTGTTGCGCCACCTGGACAATCTGCGCGAACTGGGCGTGCCGGTGCTGGCGGGGCTGTCGCGCAAATCGATGCTCGGCGCGATTACCGGGCAGGATGTGAATCACCGCGTGTCCGCGAGCGTAGCGGCGGCATTGATTGCGGTGCAGCGCGGCGCATCCATCGTGCGTGTGCATGACGTGCGCGAGACGGTGGATGCGCTGAAGATTTGGGATGCGGTAAACGAGGGATGAGATGAGCAGAAAATATTTTGGCACCGACGGAATACGCGGATGCGTGGGCGAACACCCCATCACGCCGCAATTCGTGATGCACCTGGGCTATGCGTCAGGCAAGGTGCTGGCAGGCACCAGCGATATGCGCGGCGAACGCCCCGGTGTGCTGATCGGCAAGGACACGCGCATCTCCGGCTACATGCTGGAATCGGCGCTCGAAGCAGGGCTGATCGCGGCGGGCATCGACGTCTACCTGGCCGGCCCCGTGCCGACCCCGGCGGTGGCCTACCTGACCCGCGCATTGCGCCTGCAGGCGGGCGTCGTGATCTCCGCGTCGCACAACCCCTACGAGGACAACGGCATCAAGTTCTTCTCCGGCAGCGGCGCCAAACTGCCCGACGAGACCGAACGCGCCATCGAGGCCGCACTGGACAAACCGATGCAGACCAACGCCTCGGATGGGCTGGGCAAGGCCAAGCGCATCGACGACGCGGCCGGGCGCTATATCGAATTCTGCAAGAGCACCTTCCCCTGCGAGATGGACCTGCGCGGCCTGAAGATCGTGGTGGACAGCGCGCACGGTGCGGCCTACCACATCGCGCGCCACGTGTTCCACGAACTCGGCGCGGAAGTCGTCGCCATCGGCGCCCAGCCGGACGGCAAGAACATCAACGACGGCTACGGCGCGACCAAGCCGGCCAACCTGCAAAAAGCCGTGGTCGAACACAAGGCCGACCTCGGCATCGCGCTCGACGGCGACGGCGACCGCCTCATCATGACGGATGCGGAAGGCAAACTCTACGACGGCGACCAGATGCTCTACATCATCGCCAGGCATCGCCAGGCGCAAGGCAATCTGCACGGCGGCGTGGTCGGCACGCTGATGACCAACCTCGCGTTCGAACATGCGATGCAGCGGCTCGGCATCCCGTTCCTGCGCGCCAAGGTCGGCGACCGCTACGTGATGGAATTGTTGCAGCAGCAAGGCTGGCAGCTCGGCGGCGAGAATTCCGGCCATATCATCTGCCTCGACAAACACAGCACCGGCGACGGCATCGTCTCGGCTTTGCAGGTGCTGCACGCATTGCGCGCGACCGGTCAAACGCTGACGCAGGCCGCGCAAGACCTCGCGATGTATCCGCAAGTGCTGATCAACGTGCGCGTGACCGATGCCAAGGCCTGTATGGCAAACAGCAAGGTCAGCGCGGCGATGAAGGAAGCCGAAGCTGCGCTGGACGGTAAGGGGCGTGTGCTGCTGCGGCCCTCTGGCACGGAGCCGTTGTTGCGGGTGATGGTGGAGGGGGAGGATGGGGTGTTGGTTAAGCGGTGTGCGGAGGGGATTGCGGGAGTGGTGAGGGGAGTGGCTTGACGTTTGAATTCACTGGCACTGTGCAATAAAGCCGCGCAGCGCCAGTCACCTTGAGCGTTGGAGGACTCATGCCGCAGTAGCTCTCTTTAACTGGTTACAGTCGGAGCAAAGGACTTGGACATTCCAGTAGCCATTTGAACCGCCGACCGAATGCGGCAAGATGTGATCGAATTCAACACGCATGGCTTCACTTACTTTGTGTCGCTTGGTCATTCCCACTACGCCCGGACACCAACGGCCGGAAGCAAGAAACTCAGAAAGAACGGCCTGCCTGACATCACCGGGTATATGCCTTGAGTGTGTGATCGGCCCCTTCGATTCACCATCAGTGGATGAACACCAATTCGACCGCAGATAGTCCAATAACCAGTTCACTCCCCGTTCACTGAGTACCCAAGAGATGGTTGTCATCTCGTCAGAAAAAAGCCGAGGCCGTTTTTGAATCTCTTGAGCAAGAGCTCGACTATAGGCGTATGGAATCCAAATAATTGTCCGGCACTTTCTGGCTTGAATGTGAAACTGCAACTGCCCACGAAAATATACGCGAAGGGAGTCGGTCGCAAAGGACAGCGTCACTAGTGGATTTTTCTCTTGGAGCGAGTCGAGCTCTTTCAGAAGGTGCGAAGCAATACGAAATGCTTCAATGGCATCACTCGGCGAACGAGCCGACTTCGACACGATCCTGTCGAAAAAGTGAGCGCAATAGTGAAAGCTTCCGAAGCTCTTCTTCACTTAGTGACCTTCTGCACAGAATTTCCGAGCGTCAAATCTGTCCCACCAACGTAGAGGTGACCGGCACTGCACGGCTTTATCGCGCAGCTTCCAGCGACCGAAGGAAGCGAGTCTACCCCCATGTTAGGGGGTAGAGCCACGAGAACCCTTTGGCGGGTTTGGTTTACAGTCAGCTTTGGTGCTGGATTGATTTATCTGCACTTGGCTATTTATGAGTACCCCTATTTGAACTTCGTTGGTCGTTACTTGCTTGCCGTCTATGGTAGTTTCATTGGGATGAAAGTTTTTCAGTGCATCGTAGAGGGCAGCGGAAAACAGGTTGATAGCAACGCCGGAAGCAAAAGCGACCATGAGTTTCACCTTTGAATCTTCGCTGAGGCGAATTATTCGACTGACACTGACGCCTTCTATTTCGAGGGTAAGAAGATGGTTCCACATTTCAACGCTTGTTGTTTCAATAGCGATAGGGCGTAACATTGGAATGCCACCTAACGTGTGATGGGCGGCAAAAATGCCGCATATGTCGGAGCGGATTGCAGTATAAGCTGATGCATCGTTGTTACCCCAATGATTCCAAAGATGACAAGCATCCTAGCATGGTGCTTGCGGGTGCGGAAAGATTGCCGGGGGTAGCCCGGCGGCTGGTTACCTTTCTTGTCTTGCCAAGAAAGGTAACCCAAAGAAGGCGCCCCCGGCGGTTTTGGTTTTGTTTTTGGCTTGGTTTTGGTTTTGGTTTTGGTTTTTACTGGATTCCCGCCTGCGCGGGAATGACAGCTGCCCTTCGATACCTCAGGGCGAGCAGACAAAAATTATGTTGGCGCAGGTAACTGCCTGCAACCCCTCATCCGCTCCGGCTGCCAGTTCACCACCGCCCACCCCAACACCTCCTCAACGCTGCCTTGCCGCAATTCAGCAGGCGGTTTCTGCCGCAAAAATTCCAGCACGGCAATCAGCGTCGCGACCACATCATCCGCCGTAACGGCGGGCGCGAGTGTCTGCTTGCTGAGTTTCTCGCCCTGCGCGTTCACCGCGACCGGCAGGTGCATGTAGGCCGGGGTGGCATAGCCAAGCAGCCGTTGCAAATAGATCTGGCGCGGCGTGGAATGCAGCAGGTCGGCGCCGCGCACGACATGGGTGATGTTCTGGAACGCGTCGTCCACCACCACCGCGAGCTGGTAGGCGAACAGGCCGTCGGCGCGCTTCACCACGAAGTCGCCGATCTCGTTTTCGAGGTGCTGGGTGATATGGCCTTGCAGGGCGTCGTCAAATTCAATCGGAGAAGGGGGAAGGGAGAAGGGTAAAGGGAATTGGCCGGTGCGCACCCGCCATGCCCTGCCCTCGCGCCCGGCCGGAATGCCGTTGCGGCAGGTGCCGGGATAGACGGGGCCGTCGATGCCGTGCAGCGCCGAATCGGCGATTTCCTTGCGCGTGCAGCAGCAGGGATAGGCTGCGCCGTCGGCTTGCAGTTCATGCAGGGCTTCTTCGTAGGCGGCGCTGCGCCGGCTCTGGTAGATGACTTCCCCGTCCCAGTGCAGGCCAAAGGCTTCGAGTGTATGCAGAATGCCGTCCGCCGCGCCCGGCACGCAACGCGGCGTATCGAGGTCTTCCATGCGCACCAGCCAGATGCCGTGATGGTGTCTTGCGTCGAGATAGCTGCCAACGGCGGCAGCGAGTGAGCCAAAATGCAGGGAGCCGGTTGGTGAGGGGGCGAAGCGCCCCCTGTAGGTTGGATCAGGCAGGGACAACTTCTTCCGCAAACTCCAGCCCCACCTT
>CAYGIF010000131.1:0-5856 GCA_964349865.1 uncultured Gallionella sp.
GTGCGCTGGCAACTGGCCATCGACAAATACATCAAGGAACACGGCTACAAGATCGGCACCGTCGTCGCCTTCTCCGGCGAGGTGAACGACAGGGAATCCGGCCCCGATGGCTTCACCGAGAACAGCCCGGCGCTGAACCCCAACCTGAAAGGCCGCGACATCCGCGAAGCCTTCAAGGGTGACGAATACCAAATCCTGCTGGTGGCCAACAAGTTCCAGACCGGTTTCGATCAGCCGCTGTTGTGCGGCATGTATGTGGACAAGCGGCTGGCAGGTATCCAGGCCGTGCAAACCCTCTCGCGCCTGAACCGTGCCTACCCAGGCAAGGACACGACCTATGTGCTGGATTTTGTGAACGACCCCGATGAAGTGCTGGCTTCCTTCAAGGCCTATTACACCACGGCGGAACTCTCGGCGACGACCGACCCGAACCTTGTTTTCAACCTGCGCGCCAAGCTGGATGCCGCCGGACACTACGACGACTTCGAAGTGGATCGCGTGGTGGCCGTGGAGTTAAACCCGCACGCCAAACAAAGCGAGCTGGTCGCCGCGCTGGAGCCGGTGCAAGATCGAGTGGTGAAGCGCTACAAGGCCGCGCAGGCCGCATTGAAGGCCGCTCAGGACAAAGAGGACGAGGCCGCAACCAAGGAGGCACAGGACGAGTTGAACGCCCTGATCCTGTTCAAAAGCGACATGGGCGCATTCATCCGGCTCTATACCTTCCTTTCGCAAATCTTCGACTACGGCAACACCGCCATCGAGAAACGCGCCATCTTTTACAAGCGCCTGCTGCCGCTGCTGGAATTTGGCCGCGAGCGCGAGGGCATCGACCTCTCGAAAGTGGTACTGACGCATCACCACCTGAAGAACCTCGGTAAACAACCTATGCCACTGAATGAAGGCGAGGCAGAAAAGCTGTATCCCATCACCGAAGCAGGCAGTGGCAGCGTGCAGGAACCGCAGAAGGCTTATATGGCCGAGATCATCGAAAAGGTGAACGACCTCTTTGACGGCGAACTCACCGATCAGGACAAATTGGTCTATGTGAACAACGTCATCAAGGGCAAGCTGCTGGAGTCTGAGACGCTGCGGCAACAGGCAACGAACAACACCAAAGAGCAATTCGCCAATTCACCTGACCTGAAGACGGAACTCATGAACGCCATCATGGGCGCCTTGGACGCGCACAACGCCATGAGTACGCAGGCGCTGAACTCCCCCGCCATACAGGGTGGGATGAAAGACATACTGCTGAACAATGCCGGGCTTTACGAGATGCTGCGCGCGCAGGCTGCTGCGAGGGTGTAAGAATTTTTGTGTAAACGGTCATTTGGCAGGAAACTGCCTAACTTCAATAAGGAGTGAACATGACCGCAGCAAAGAAAGCACCGCCGCCCGATTTAATCGACCAACTGCTGGCCGGCTACCAGAAACCCGAAGACCTGATTGGCGAGCACGGCCTGCTCAAGCAACTGACCAAGGCCGTTGTCGAACGCGCCCTGCAAGCCGAGATGGCAGCACACCTCGGGCACGGCAAACATGACCCCGTCACCAATGTCGCAGGCAACACCCGCACTAGATCAGCCTTTGTCCAACCAACATTTTGTAGCGCCCTGATTGGATTGCTTGCAACCAATGAGGGTTGATTTCTTTTATTTACCCTCACTCCTGATGATGTGGTTAAGCAGCCCGATAGCCTTGCCAATGAATGTCGCCTCGCGCCGTATGCATAAAAGTTCGTGCTCGATATCGCGCACCATGTCCGCTTCCCACGGTTGAGCCAATTTGAGTAGTGCGTCCAGGTTGTACCCATGCTTGTCTTTGGGTTTGCGAATGTACTTATTTGTCATCCGGCGAGTTTTTGCGGCCTTGGATCCGTACCAGTGAACCTCGTACCAGAATGCGTTCAGGGTGTTATCCCGCATTCTGGTGTACATATGCAGCACGCTTTTATGCTCCCATGCCTTGCCGTTGTTTTCCGCCATAACAAAATCAAGATGTCTCTGGCCTAGACCTGCCGACTTCTTTTCAAGTGCGTCCAGTCTGTCGCGCAGGAGATTGATCGAACCCCTGATTTCCATCGCAGTATCGACGTGATCTTTCATGCTTGCCTCTACAAAAAAATGAATTTTATTGTTTAGCGGAATCGGCCATTTCCGCTGTGCTTTACTTCTTAGCGCTCCGCCGGTTCCGCGCGGCAGATGCATTTGATTTACAGCACATCGAAAATACCAAAACGGAACGATTTACAGAGTTTATTTTCTTGTTTTTCATCTAGTTAAATGCGGAACGATTTACAGAATCACACAAACAAAAGCGGAACGATTTACAGAAATCGGCGCAGGTGGAACGTTTTACAGCGCACCCGCGCATCGAAAAAATCAGAGCGGAACGCTTTACAGAATTTATTTGCTTGTTTTTCATTTAGTTAAACGCGGATTGATTTACAGAATTACTCAAACACAAGCGGAACGATTTACGGGAATCGGCACAAGCCTTGGGGTATCCTCTGGCAAACGGTAAAAAGTAACTGTCATTTTCTGCGCGTCCATTTCCAACCTGTATTCGGGGATAGAGTTATCCTTCAGCAGCTCTTGCACGGAATTTTTGAATTTACGCAAAGGCGAGGAACACCCAGTCAGTCGGTGTAATTCATTGACGGGTACAGCCCACGGCTGCCACACGCCACAATGAATTTTGGCGAGAACGTAGATCAGCCTGTGTAATGGCGTAAGCATGAAGTAGTCCGGGTGCATGGCGCACACATGCGTCCAGTCTGTCGCGAAATGGTAGAGCCGCTCAGGTAACTCAATATTCACCGCATCAATGCGTCCATCACGATCCAGCTCTGCCTCGTATCGAATCAAATTGAAGCTGTCGCCGCTTTCCTTTATTTCTGCTGGCGGGCGAATGTTCGTTGTGATCTTGCTTCCGGCGAGCCTGGCGAGTGCCTGAGCCAAGCCATCGTATTGAGCCCCGCCGTTCCCGCGTTTGCTGAAATCAAGAAAATCGCGCGTGGCAAATCGCAGATTGCGGCTCAAATCCTTGTGCCGCTCATCAAACATGGCATTGGCCAGCCAGCTCACACAGTAAAGCCAGACATCCTTGTCGCGCATGGTCGGAAGCCCCGTTTCGCTGGGTGTTATCTCGAAGAATTGTCCATCCAGATCGAAGCGTCGAGCCTCTAAATCTCCGGCAGATAAAGAGAAAGGCGTGCAGACGACGGGATTCCTGTTGGCCTTGTCTGCGCCAAACACATCAGCAAAGTAAATATGGGTGAAGGAATCTGGTGAAATGAGAATTTGCATAGATGGATGTGCTGATGGTAAATGTACTGGAAGCATAGTTGGTTCTGCCCAGAAATAAAGGCAGATACTCTGCATTTTTGCCGAGTATTTGCACGCGAATTTAATTTCATGGATCGTAATAATTCTCAGACGTTCTGTGGGCGTGCTGACATTGTTATGCAGCTGTTAACTTAAGTCTCAGCCGTGCTGTGGATGTGCTGCGGTTTGTGGGCACAACATTAAGCGCTGTTTCAGAAGTGCAAAAGATTGGCGGTGTTCATAGCTGTTTTTTGTGGTCTAACTGCAGGCACATGCGTTTGCGAACTCGGGCTACTATTTCATCGCCCTTTGCTTTTGATACTGGATCAACAACCAATTTAGAGGTCGAGGCGATCTGCTGTTCGCGCACTTTGGCCGACTGCCTGCGAGCCTGCACCTCGAAGCACCGGGCGCGTTTGAATTCGCCCGCAGCGACTTTTTGCAGCCAGGCAACTGGATACCCTACCTTCAGGCGTTCACCCTGATTACCAGAGTCGATGGCGCCGACGAGTTCATCCAGAAGGTCTTGGGCATGTGCAGCATCCGTAATGCCAACATGTTGCAGAACATCCATGAGCTGGGGAATATAAGGAGTAATAGACGGCTCAATGATCAATCCATCAAAAACGCCACCACTGCCGCTCGCTGTGGCGGGCACACTGCATGCCTCGCTCTCCAGAGCGGGTGGTGGTGGTTTATGATGTGATCTATGCGTAGTCTCTGTATTGGCCTGCTGATTTCCATCATCCTTGTTTGCCAGATTTCCGCATGCTTGTTTGCTGGTTTTTCGCATCCTTGTATGCTGGATTCCAGCATACTGGTCTGCACCAGCATCAGCGCGGGCTTGCGAGGTGATTAGTTCGGAAAGCCGATCAAGATTTAGCCTGTAAAAAAGACGGCAAGGGAGCCCATCTTCTTTTTCTTCCAGCACCATTTTATTCCTGAGTTTCTTACGAACATTCTCTTGCTCACTCCTGCCCAATCCTGTTTCCTCCTTCCATTCTTGCTGTGTTTTGTATATCCATCCTGCTTTATCCTGCCCGCGCCCAGACCAGTAAACCAGTTGGCTTAACCAGACTGCACCAGCCACAGACTCGGCCACAGGTACAAAGCAACGATGAAAGGCGATAGGCCGATCCAACAGCTGCAAAACCATGTCCTTGTCCATTTCACACCCCGCCGAATAGAGAAGCCAGACGCTGCTGCGCCGTCTGCTCGGTCATGCTGCTCCTCCAGCCGCAATCCGCTCTGCTTTGGATCGGGGGCCGCGCCTTTTTGGTGTCGGTGGCATTGCTGCTACGCAGCCATCTTGCTCAGCTAGCCAGCGCGCACAGGCCAGCACAGTAGCTACTCTGCGCCCACCATCAAGAAAAGTTGGTACGGGGCAAGTACCACGCGCGATTTCGTTTCGGACAACTCCCTGTGGGCGATTTCTAACTTGAGCGAGCTGTTTCACGCTCGCCAGAAGGCTTCCCAGGGTTATGTTTTTGACAATATAGTCAAAATATTGCAACACGTTAGCATCGTGAGGATTCTGCATCTTGTACTCCTGCTTATTACGCAGGGGCGGTGAGGGCATGCCGCAGCCGCTCCCTGCCTGAAACCGGTTGATTGCTTACCAAAAGGCAAGCCCGTGGGTCAGGCAGGAGTGCGGCGCGGAGGGGTGATCGGGACGGGAGTTACGCGGGAAGAGAACTTGGCCAAGGCTGCTGGAATTACAGTTAGAACCGAGATACCACAGCGCAAAAGCCTTTGTTTTGCGAGAGTCGCCAAACGATCTGCTAAATTGTTGGCTTTTTTGTCGAAGGTAAATAAGATGAAGGTAGCGAAACACACCCCTACAAAAGTCATGGCCCACAGAAGTTGATCGAAAAAACAATCGCAGAGCACTATCACAAGCAAGCCGACCAACACTACAGGAAACGCAGCCTTGATCCGCGCCTGCCAAGTCGCTTGTTGCACCCCCCAAGGGCGGCTAAACAGCGCAACGTACCCCAAAATAAATTCGGCAGGAGAAATGTTTTTCGATGATGTTGGCGAGATGTTCACGCAACAATTCTGTTGCACTCTGCATCATTTCGTCAAGCTGCTTTCTCTGCTTTTTTGCCGACTATTATCTAGTTTTTTGGCTAAGTCGGATGGTACAGAATGTGCGAATTGCTTTCGTGCGTGCGAATCCAAGCTAGATTAGCGAGTTGGATTATTTTTGCCAAAATCATCGCTGCAGCACGGAGTTCACAAGACACCAAAACTACTTAGCCGGTGCCAAGGATTAGCTCATCGTATGTTGCTGGGATTTTCTGGAGTGAGTTGACTGACACCAAACATAACTTGCCAACCATCTTGCGGGCAGTCAGGCAGCTATAAAGTCTAGTCTAATCTAGTCTAAAATACTTGCCAAACCATGTGATATACAGTGATACCAAGTTATGCAGAATTACGCTAACTCACTGTTTTTAGTGGCGTCCCCAACGAGATTCGAACTCGTGTTACCGCCGTGAAAGGGCGATGTCCTAGGCCTCTAGACGAT
>CAYGIF010000132.1:0-5670 GCA_964349865.1 uncultured Gallionella sp.
ACGAAGCCCGCCTCGCTGCCGGCAATATTGAGCGCCAGCGTGATGGCCGCATCGTTGCCGGATTGCACGATCAGCCCGCGCAGCAGTTCGCCCACGGTCACGGTTTGCCCAGTCTTGAGCAGCATGCGCGATTCGCCGCCGCCGGTATTGCGCACTGCGGCAACGGGAACGGTCAGGCTTTGTTCCGGCAACAGCGTGCCGTGCCCGAGCGCGTCAAAAACCAGGTAAGCGGTCATCAGCTTGGTCAGTGAAGCGGGCTCCATGCGCGCATCGGCATTCTGGGCCACCAGGACCTGGCTGCTGGTGTAGTCATACAACAGGTAGGACCTGGCTGCCAGGGCAGGTGCGGCGTGCATTTGCGGCGGCAGCGCGAAAGCCGGAGCAGGCAACAGCAAGCCGGCGAGCAAGAGGATGATATTCATGATTCGATTGGCATTTTCGGGGCGCGATTATAGCTTGCCCTGCTGCGGGTGATCACCGCGCAAAACGGCTAGGCCAAAATATATAGGCATTTCGGCATATTGTTCTTTTATCTCCAGGCGAATATAAAGCACATCATTATGATGATTAGGGGGAGTTGCGATGACAATAACTGGCAATAATGATTATTCGGGAGTTGATATCTCCCAGAAGCGCGAGTTGCGCGGCAGGCTCAATCTCGTCGCGGCGGCCGAGGCGCATATATTGTGGAAGACGCGCATGGGGCATCATGTGCAGGGAAATATTCGCGAATCCCTGGAATCCTCCCCGCTCGGGCAAGACGGCATTTGCCAGTTGGGGAGCTGGATCAACGGTTCGGTATTGGAGCCGTTTTGCGAACCGGAGGTGCACCGGCAATTAAGCGAGGCGCACCGGCAGTTTCACCAGTCTGGCGCGCTCATCATCGAAAGGCTGAAGGCAGGCGACCGCAGTGGCGCGGCGGCAATATTCGGAAACGAATACAGCCAGTCGTTGCGCCGTATCATCCAGGCGCTGGCCGAAATCAACAAACGCCTTCAGGAAAACTAAAAGCCCAATCAGCAGGTTTTATATTCCGCGCTAGGGCTGGCTGTCAGGCCGTTAAAGCGGGTTAGAGCGCACCGCTCAGTTGCGCGGTTTGTACCGCAAGTTCGTTGGCCTGGGCGCAAATGCCCTCGACATCCGCAAGGTCGATGCCCAGTTCCAGCCACTCATATTCCTGGGTTTCGTCGCCGGTGTGCTCGGCAATGCCAAAATTGGGCGCGATTTTTTCGGACAGGCTGACCAGGCGCACCAGGGGGTTTTCGGCTGCGGCTTCCTCGACGTAGGGGGGGTGGTGGTAGCCCAGCACGGCGATGATCTCCTCCGGCAGATGCCAATGCCGCGCCAATTGCGAGCCGATATAGCAGTGTGTGATCCCCAGAGTTTCCAGTTCGACTTCCAATATCGGGCGTTTGGGTTGCAGAAGCAACTGGTGATGCAGTTCGTCGCTCGCCGCTGCGTCGATATGGTGCAAAGCCATGAAGCCGATGTCGTGCAGCAGCCCCGCCAGGAAAATCTGATCCTCGTCGGGGCGGACATTTCTCGGCATGGCTTGCGCAATGGTGCGCATCACGATGGCGACGGTCATGCTGTGCAGCCACAGGTCTTGCGGCTTGAAATGCTTTCCTGCCGGAGACTTGGCGAGATGGGACATCGAGGCGATGCCGACGGCGACCGATTTGACCCGGGTCAGGCCAAGCAACATCGCGGCATCGGAGACGGTGCTCAGCTTGCGCGCAACGCCCATGACCGGGGAGTTGGCCAGACTGATTATTTTCGCGGAAATTTGCGGATCCTGCCCGATCAGCTTGAGCATTTGCGCCTCGCCCGCATCGGTATCCAGCGGCAGCGCCAGCAATTTCTGCGCGGTGGCCGGCATCGCGGGCAGGGAATCGAGATTGGCCAGCGCTTGTTTGAGCCTGAGGCGGGTACTTTCGTCAGTCATGGGTGCATTTGCGGGTTATTTGGCGGCGGCAACTTCTCCGTAGGCGCAAACTATACGAGAGATCGGCAAAATTCGCGAGAGGGATTTCATTCATCGCGCGAAGGCGGCTTGGCGAGTTTGCGTTGCAACGTGCGGCGGTGCATGTTGAGCGCGCGCGCGGTGGCCGAGATATTGTCGCCATGCTCGTGCAGTACGCGCTGGATATGTTCCCATTCCAGATTTTCGATTTGCGTCGGCTGCGCCTTGATCGGCGCGTCGCTGTTGGCGGCATGCCCGAACGCCGCGACGATTTCATCCGCATTGGCGGGTTTGGCGAGATATTGCGTCGCGCCCAGTTTGATCGCCTCGACGGCGGTGGCGATGCTGGCATAACCGGTCAGCATCACGATGCGCGTATTCGGGTCGAGCCGGTGCAATACCTTGACCAGGGCCAACCCCGGTGCGCCGCCCATCTTCAGGTCCACTACCGCAAA
Source organism: uncultured Gallionella sp. (assembly GCA_964349865.1). Lineage (GTDB taxonomy): Bacteria > Pseudomonadota > Gammaproteobacteria > Burkholderiales > Gallionellaceae > Gallionella. The sequence goes on from CAYGIF010000132.1 coordinate 2,419, forward strand.
TTCCGGCGGATTTGCCTCGGCCAAAGGGATGGCCTCCTCCACGCTATGCGCCACGGAAATACTGAACCCGCGTTTTCCCAGTGCGAGCTCCAACACCTTGCAGAAGGTGATGTCGTCGTCCACCAGCAGCAGCGAGGCGGATTCTTCATGCGGTCCGGTCATGGGGGCGCCTTGGCGATGGGTAAGATGATTTCCGTGGTTGCGCCGCCTTGCTCGCGGTTGAACAGGCGCACCGAGCCGCCCATGCGTTCGAGGGTGGCATTGGCCAGAAACAGGCCAAGCCCGTGCCCTTCCGTTTTGGTGGTGAAGAAGGCCGAGCCGGCCTTGAGTTCCGCTTCTTCGCTCAGCCCCTTCCCGTGATCGTGGATTTCCAGCGTGAAGTTGGCGGCATCCCAGTGCGTGCGGATTTCGATTGGTTGCGGTGCTGCGTCCGCCGCATTGTTGAGCAGGTTCATCAGCGCGGCGCGCAAGGTGGCGTCTACATTGATAAGCGGTGCGGGAACCCCTCCCGGCCTCCCCTTGTCATAACCAGCGACTTGACTATCGTCTTTTGATAGCCTAGTCGAATGGCTAGTTGTTTTATCAGGGGAGGAGTAGCGGTACTGTGCGGTGGGGCGCAGCAACTGCCATTCATCCAGCACTTCCGCCATCAGGCGATCGGCCGGTTGCGGCGAGGTTGCCCCGCTGACTTGCGCGTTGGCCAGTATCTTGTCGAGGATGCGCTTGCAGCCGCGCACCTGCTCGTTGAGGATAGCCAAAGCATCGCGCCAGCCGGGCTGCGTTGCGGCATCGTGCTGCAACTCGCCGATCACCACCGCCATGGTGGACAGCGGCGTGCCCAGCTCGTGTGCGGCGCCGGCGGCCTGTGTGCCGAGCGCCACGATGCGCTCGTTGCGCAGGATCTCCTCGCGCACGCGCACCAGCATCTCATCGCGGTTGCGTACCGCCTGCGCCATCTGCACCACGAAATAGGCCACGACCACCGTGCTGAAGACAAAGCCGAGCCACATGCCCACCACATGCGCATTGAACGCGCTGTCACCGTCATGCTGATGGTTGTGCGGCAGCGGAAGGTAATAGAACATCAGCACGCTGTAGCAGGCGGAAGTAAGCGCCGCCATACCCCAGGTGTAGCGGCCCGGCAGCGTCGCGGCGGCAATCACCAGCGGCAGCAGGTAAAGCGAGACAAAAGGATTGGTCGATCCGCCGCTGTAATAAAGCAGCACGCTGAGCGCCAGCACATCCACGCACAATTGGCCGAACAGCTCCATATTGGGAACCGGTTTATCGCTGCGCAGGCGCAGCCAGGAATACAAATTGAATGCGGCGAGCGCGGCGATGGTCAGCAGCATCGGCTGCCAATCCAGCTCCAGTTCCAGAATCTTCCAGACTGCCGCAAGCGTCAGGAGCTGCGCCGTGGCCGCCATGCCGCGCAACGCGACCAGGCGGCGCAACTGGCTGTGGCCCGGCAGGGAAGAAAGTATCGTGTTGTTCATGCTGCTATTGTAAGCGCAGAGAGGGGTAGCAGGGGGTGCGGCATATTGTCGCGGGTGCGATTCAAACTGATGTGGAATTTATGCTGCTTGCCAGGTCAATACTGCAATTGCGCAGAATAGGATGCTCGCCCGGCTCAACCGGGAGCGCCGACGTCCCCGTCGGCATTCTTGTAGGCATCACCATTTGTTGCCGACGGGGACGTCGGCGCTCCCGGTGCTGCTGCAAATGGCCGACTTACGAAGTTCTCTGCTCTCCGGATACTTCCACATCAGTTTGAATCGCACCCTATTGTCGCGGCGGCAAGGGCGATGCATGCCGGTGGTTGGCTTTTTTGCGGGGCCGGATGCGCGGCATGTATAATCCGTTTATCCAATTCACCATACATAACGGGAAATATCATCATGGCTAATTTTTATCGGTTTGGCGGGCTGCTGGCAGCCTTGTTGCTGAGCGCAGGCGCTTATGCGGGCGACATTCAGGTGGAAGGCGCATGGACGCGCACCACGCTCCCCGGGCAGGATATGGCGATGGTTTACATGTCCATCACCAGCAAACAGGCCGCAACAATAGTCGGCGCTTCCAGCGCGGCTTCCAAAACTGCGGAGATGCATACCATGGAGCATAAGGGCGGCATGATGAAAATGTACCAGGTCAAGTCGATCAACTTGCCGGCCAATGAACGTCTGGAAATGAGCATGCATGGCTATCATCTGGTATTGGCGGGACTGAAGGCTCCGCTCAAGGCCGGCGCAACCGTGCCGCTGACGCTGAACATCGAAATGGCCGACAAGCGCATCGTCAAGGTTGACGTGCAGGCGGAAGTCAGGCCGCTGAAAGCCGCAGCGCAGAAATAACGATTATCGCTTCCATCGTCGGTAATTGATGTATCGTTCCCACGCTCCGCGGTGAAGTGGCGCGGTTAGCCATGATATGCAATTTTCAACGCGGAGCGTTGCAGGCTGCATTCCCACGCGGAGCGTGGGAATGATAGGATTAAACCGCGTAAAGGCTATTGGGTTGGCCTCGCGAAAAAATAAACCGATTGAGTATTAGCCTTGCCGATTTCATGGAATATCCCGCTGGTTACCTTATCCGTGCTGATTGCGATAATCGGCTCGTTCACCGCGCTCGACCATGCGCAGCGGATGCGCGAGGCCGGCGGCCGCGAGGCGCGGCTATGGATGGTCGCGGGCAGCATCACTCTGGGAATGTCGATCTGGGGCATGCACTTTGTCGGCATGCTGGCGTTTCACCTGCCCATTCCGCTCGCTTATGACCTGACGCTGACCCTGCTTTCGATCCTGCCCGCGATTGCAGCGGCGTTTTTGGGTTTCTGGACGTTGCGCTGCGCTACCCGCATCAGCACCAGGCGCATATTGGCCAGCGGGCTGCTGATGGGACTGGGCGTCGGCGCGATGCATTACACCGGCATGGCGGCGCTCAAGATGTCGCCGCCGATCGGCTATGATCCGCCGATGGTTGCCTTGTCCGTGGCCATTGCCGTCATCGCCTCATGGGGCGCGTTGCTGCTGATATACCAGGGCGGGCGCATCAAGCTGCCGCCGCTGCTCCGTTTAATGCTGGGCGCGGTGATCATGGGGCTGGCGATTTCCGGGATGCACTACACCGCGATGTTCGGCACGCACTTCCAACCCGGCAGCCTGTGCCTTGCCGATGGCTTGCGCATCGAGCCGGGCGCGCTTGCCGTGCCGGTATTCCTGGGTTTAATGTTCCTGTTCGGCGGCAGTTTTTTCC
>CAYGIF010000133.1:0-5604 GCA_964349865.1 uncultured Gallionella sp.
GCGGGGGAGGGCTGGGGAGGGGGCGGCAACCCCAGCAAATCCGCCAGACGCGGCGCGATGACCGCCTGTCCATCCAGATCAAAGGCAGGACGCCCTTCAAGGGTAAAAATATCTTCCTCTCGCACGCGCCGCGAGGAATGCACGAATTCAATCGGCAGCCCATACAGGCGGCCGCCCACGCCGGCCAGCAGCAGGCGCGTGGTGGCCAGGCTCAACGGCAGGCGCACCTGCATCAGCGTACTATGTTGTGGTATGGACTCGATGCGGATGTCGCCCTTGAGGCGTTCCACGTTGACGCGCACCACGTCCAGCCCGACACCGCGCCCGGACAGTTCGGTGACGAAGGTGCTGGTGGAGAAACCGGGCAAGAAAATCAGTTGCTGCAATTGCGCCGGAGTCATGGCGGCGAGCGTGGTTTCGTCGTGCAGCCCGCGCTTCAATGCTGTCTGCCGGATCGCTTGCAGATTCAAACCACGGCCGTCGTCGCGCACCTCCAGCAGCACGCCGCTGCCTTCCCGCACTGCGCGCAGCCGCACCACACCGCCGCGCGGCTTGCCCTGCCGCTCGCGCTCAGGCTGCGCTTCGATGCCGTGGTCAATCGCGTTGCGCAGCAGGTGCATCAGCGGGTCTTTCATTTCTTCGAGAATGCGCTTGTCCACGCCGATCTCGCCGCCCTCGATCAGCAGCTCCACCTCCTTGCCCTGCTGCTTGGCGAGGTCATGCACCATGCGCGGAAACAGCGCGAACACCGTGGACAGCGGCAGCAGGCGGGCGGCATGCACCCGCTCTTCCAGCGTGTTGACCGTGGTTTCCAGACGCGCGCCGTCCTCGTAGAAAGCGTCGCGCGCTTGATCGAGCTTTTTTCCTAACTCCGAAATCCGCAATCCGCACTGCCTTTTTTGTGGCTGCGCTCCAGCAGCGTCCATTGCTCCAGCAGTGCATCCATCAGCGACAACCTGTGCTGCGCCCGTCCCTCGATCACGCTGAGCTCGCCTACCAGCGTAAGCAGGTCGTCCAGCTTGCGCGTTTCCACCCGCACCGTCTCGATGTGGAACGGCTCTTCGGAATGCGGAATGTGGAGTTCGGATTGCGGAATGGGTGGCGGTGCCTCAACAATTGCCCTCTCTCCCTCGGGGAGAGAGTTGGAGAGAGGGGTTGTTGGGAAAGGAGCAGTAGGAGTTGAAGCACCCTCTCCCCCAGCCCCTCTCCCGCCTGCGGGAGAGGGGAGCACGACAGCCTGCACCTCACTCAATATATCGGCGTTTTTTGTCCCGGCGGGTGTGCCGCCAAGCGCCTCCTGCACCAGCCTGCGCAATTCGCCCAGCACGACCGTCATGCGCTCGATCACCTCCGGCGTAAGCGGCGCCTCGCCCTTGCGCGCCGTGTTCAGAATAGTTTCCAGCCCATGTGCGGAGTTCTCGATTTTGGACAACCCCAACATGCGCGCCGCACCTTTCAGGCTGTGCGATTCGCGGAACACTTCTTCCAGCAACGGCTGGTCGGCGGGTGTTTTTTCCAGGCGCAGCAATCCGTCGTCGAGGCGCGCGAGATGCTCCGCGCTTTCCGCCTTGAATAATTGAGCCAGTTCTTTGTCTTCGATCATGGTGCGTTAGATTCTCGGATGTCAGGGTTTTACTGCGGGCCACCGCTGTCAGCGTTTCAAATTGCGGTAGAAATTTTTGTGCGTTCCAACCAGCAGCAGCACACGAGTTTTCGGATCGTATTCATAGGCCAACAGAACGCGTATCTCAGCCACGGAATTGTCCTGGCACGAACCTATCGAGCTGTTTGCGATCTTCTGCTCGGGCAATCAGCAATTCCCTGACGAACTCAATTGGCAAGTCTGGATTGTCCAGTGCCGCCTTGCCAACCTTGGCCCAGAATTCAAGCTGGCCCGAGATGGTGCGACATTCTCCCTTTGCTGCGGCCTTCGCTTGTTCATACAGATCATCTTCGATTCGGACTGGCATGCTCATAAAATCCCCTCCTGTTTTACTACATTTGTAATGTAGTAATCTGTAGCATGGTTGGCAATAAAACTGGACTGTCGAATTACATTTGTAGGTGCGAATTCATTCGCACACAATACGTTATTCGGGCGAATGAATTCGCCCCTACAGCCGTACTCCGCATTCGTATCATGCTATCGCCTTCAAATTCTCCGCCGCCTCGTTCAATTTCTGCACGCCGATCTTGGTCTGGCTGATACCGGCGGCGGTCTCCTTGGCACCAGCGGCGATGCTGTTGGTCGCTTCCACAATCTGGGTGAAGGCGGCGGATTGCTGCTTGGCGTTGAGCATCACCTGCTGCGCGTTTTCGTTGACGCTGCCCGCCATGCCGGACAGGTTGTTGAATAGTTCGTCCACCTTCTGCGCCAGTTGCGTCACCTCATTCACGGTGCGCGTGCCTTCCTCGGTCATCATGATGGAAGAGTTGGCAGATTTCTGGATGTCGGCCACCAGCGCGCTGGCCTGCTCGGCGGATTTCTTGCTCTGGTCGGCGAGCTTGCGCACCTCGCTCGCCACCACGGCGAAGCCTTTGCCGTGTTCGCCCGCACGCGCGGCTTCCACCGCCGCATTCAAGGCCAGCATGTTAATCTCCCCGGACAAGTCCTTGACCAGTGTGGCGATGCTGCCGATCTGCCCGGTCTGTTCGCCCAAGCGCAGAATCTGGTCGGCCATCGCGGCGATCTTGTCCTTGAGGCCGCTCATCGCCGCGACCGCCTGACGGGTGGCGTCGCCGCCCTGTGCCGTCGCCGCGCTAGCCTTTTCCGCCACCGCTGCCGCGTTCGCCGCCTGCTCTGCCGATTGGCGCGAGGAGGCGGATAGCTCGGTGATGGTGGCGGAAGTTTCACTGGCCGCTGCTGCCTGCTGGCTGGCGGTGCGCTCGTGCTGGGTGACGGTCGCGGCGATCTGCGTGGCGGACGAGGAGATGGCGGAGACCGATTCGGTGAGCCTGCTGGTAACGCTACGGATGATCCAGTAGCCCATGCCAAATGCCAGTAGGATGCCGACGGCGATGCTGGAGATGGCGAGATTCAGGGTGCGGTCGTTGTTGACATCGGCTTTATCCTTCACGTCTTTGGCTTCGTCCACCTGGAGCTTCATCAACGCATCGAAGTCTTGTTCTGCCGCCTTGAACAGCGGCACGAGCTTGTTTGTGATGTGCAGGCTCGCTTCGTCAAATTTCTTCTCCTTCAACAGCACGATCGCTGGCTTTAGCCCCTCGTTGAAAACTGTGGCTCTTCGCGCATTAAAACTTTCAGCCAGTTTTTTCTCCTCCAGGGTCAGGGTGGTCGCCATGTATTGTTCCATGAGTTTACCCATCTCCTGCATGTTCGCCTCTACGGCTTCGGTATGCTTTGTCAATGGATGATTCGCCTCGTGTGCTTTGCTTTCCGGAAGCTTGGGGTCGTGCAGCCGCGCCAGCAGCACTTCATTTATATTTCTCAGCCGCAGGGTATTCACCTTCGCCAGCAGCGTGGCCGGCACCAGCCGGTCGTTATAGACAGTCTCAAGGCTGTCGTCGGTCGCCTTGATGCCGTGCAATCCCAGCACACCGATGGCGATCAGCAGCAGCGATAAAAATCCCACCAGGATGTATAACCTTGCTCCGATTTTCATGTTTTTAAACATTTGAAACCCCTTTCAGTTTTTCGTGGTGCGACTAGTAGAGCGTTCCATTAAAACGGTTACAAATAAACCGTTCGGCCTGAGCTTGTCGAAGGCCAGTATTAGCTGGCAACTGGCGGTTCGACAAGCTCACCGCGAACGGTAACTGTTTTGCTGGAACGAACTACTAGCTTGGGCAACCTTCATACGCTCTCATTAACAACCCATTCCTCCCGCGCCAACAGCGCGGACAAATCCAATACCGCCATCATCTTGCCGCCATAAGGCGCGGTGCCCTTGACCTCTGCCCCGTGCTGCTCGCGCAACGCTTGAGGCGCAGCCTGCAATGATTCCTCGCGCAAATAAACCACGTCATGCACTTGATCCACCGCCACGCCTATCACCTGTTCGCCGAGGCGGGCGAGCACCGCCTTGCCGCTGCTCTGCGTCGCACGCAGCAGGTTGAGCGCAGCTCGCAGATCGAGCAATATGAACAGATTGCCGCGCAGGCTGATGGCACCGAGGATGTGCGGCGGACAGCAGGGAATCGGGCTGGGTTGAGCGATGTCGCAAAATTCCTGCACCGCCTCAAGTTCGATGCCGAAGTATTCGCCGTCCAGTTCCACTACCGCCAGCGACAGAAGCGCGCCTGCTTCTGCGGCAGCGATTTCCATCAGCGCCTTGGCGCGGGCGCGGAACACCGCGTGTTGTTGCGGCGTTGCTTCAGGGCAGAAGTGATGAGAGGGGGATGTTTGCCCCGCGCCCTCTCCCGCCCACCCTCTCTCCAGCTCTCTCCCAGAGGGAGAGAGGGCAATGGTTCCCCTCTCCCCTTGGGAGAGGGGTAGGGGAGATGGTTCATTGGGGGCATGTGGCTGATGCACCAGTTGACGCGCATCCAGCAGCGTCACGAGGTCGTCGCCCACCCGCACTTCGCCCGCTATCAGATGCGCGTGAGTTTCCCCATCGTATTTCGGCGGCGGTTGGATGGCTTCGAGAGAAAGTTCGATTACCTCTCGCACCTCGCTGACGATCAGCCCCATCAGTAGCTGGTCCAGTTCCAGCACCACGATTTGATCGCTGAGGCGATAAGGCCGGGCCGGATGGCCGAAGCGCAGATCGAGGTCGGTGACGGGGACGATCTGGCCGCGCAGGCTGAAGATGCCGGCGATGTGCGGCGGCGCTTCTTCGGCCGGGGTTAATTCAGGCAACCAGACCGATTCGCGCACCCGCGTGGCGTCCACGCCGAAACGCGCACCATCCAGATCAAAAATCAGTAGGGTGCGTGTGGTGGGCATGTCAAGGATGGGGTTACAAAAGAGAGGATGATGCGAAGCACAGCCGGCGCACTACAGCCGGATGCCGCATGGCATATCTTGAAACGATTTCCTGTTGTGCTGTCACCGAGTTACTCCCTTTGAGAAGGCTGCGTCCAGACAAAACGTTGTGCAGGTTAGGCGCAAAACAATGGGCAGTCAATTCAATTCCTTAAGCATCTTCTGTTGGCACACGCTCCCATTGCGTGAGCCATTGCGTCAGCTCTCCCGCCGTCGTTTCATACTGTTTGATTACCTCATTGCTCGGCATGGCGCGAACGATGCCCAGGGCGGAGCGCCGCAAAGCCTGCGCACGCGTCAGGTCACCGGCACGCTCGCACAGCGCCGCCAGTTCCAGATATGCAGCCACAAAGCTTGGATCGAGATAGATAGCCTTGTTCAGGCATCCCTTGGCTGACTCAAAATCTCCTTTGACCTGAGCCAGTTGCGCTAACAGAAAGTAGGGAGCTGCCGCCAATGGGTTGACGGCCAATGCCTTTTGGCATATCTGCACCGCCACATCGAACTCGCCCCGGTCGGCATGTGCCTGAGCTTGTTTGAGCAACAATGCATCGTTGCCCACATCCGCCCCCACCCCAGCCAACCCTCTCTCCAACTCTCCCCCAGAGGGGGAGAGGGCAATGGTTCCCCTCTCCCTATGGGAGAGGGGTGGGGGAGAG
>CAYGIF010000134.1:0-5553 GCA_964349865.1 uncultured Gallionella sp.
GGCGGAGGGTTTGGCGGCGGCGGCGCTTCGGGGCGGTGGTGAGATGAACTTGAAACGCATCATGCAACATCTATCCAGCGGCCGCGCGGCGGTGCGCCGCGCCTTTCCGCAGCGCGCGCTGGAGGCGATCGAGCGCGCGATCCGCGAAACCGAGACACGGCATGACGGGCAAATCCGCTTCGCGGTCGAGGCCGCGCTCGACCTGTCGCCGCTGCTCGCCGGACAGGCGGCACGGGAACGCGCCATCGAGGTGTTTTCCGAGCTGCGCGTCTGGGATACCGAACATAACAACGGCGTGCTGATTTATCTGCTGCTGGCGGACCGCGATGTGGAGATCGTCGCCGACCGCGGCATCCATGCGAGGCTCGGCGCGGAAACCTGGGAGGCGATCTGCCGCGAAATGGAAGCGGCGTTTCGCAACGGGCAGTTCGAGGCGGGCGTGCTGGCCGGGATACAAGCCGTGGGAGAGCATCTGACACGCCACTTTCCTGCGCGCGGCGGCAAGCCCAATGAAATGCCGGATCGTCCGGTGGTGTTGTAGAGCAACGCGCGGCCATGCGCCCGACTTTTCATCCCCATCTGGTAAACGGTTCGTCGGGAGACCCCCTGTTGTTCGTCGACTGCCTGTTCGAGCATCGCGCGCTGCTGTTCGATCTGGGCGATATTCAGATACTTCCCCCGCGCAAACTGCTGCGCATCAGCCATGTGTTCGTCAGCCATGCCCACATGGATCATTTCATTGGCTTCGACTGGCTGCTGCGCATCCTGCTGGGACGGGAAAAGGATCTGCATCTATTCGGCCCGCCCGGTTTTCTTGCGCAGGTGGAGCACAAGCTGCGCGCCTACACGTGGAATCTGGTGCACAACTACCTGTCCGATTTTACGCTGCGCGCCACCGAAGTGGATGGCAACGGGGCGGGGCTGCGCGCCAGCTTCCGCTGCCGGAATGAATTTCGCCGCGAAGACGAGGAAAGCATCGCCTGTCCGGAGAATGTGCTGCTTGACGAACCGGCCATGCAGGTGCGCTGCACCCTGCTCGATCACGGCGGCATCCCCTGCCTGGCTTATGCGCTGCAGGAGCAGGCGCACGTCAATGTGTGGAAGAACCGTTTGCAGGAACTCGGCCTGCCGGTGGGCGCGTGGCTGCGCGACATGAAGCAGGCGGTGCTGCGCAACGAACCGGAGCAGTGGCAGATACGCGTGGCCTGGCGCGAGGAAGATGCGCGGCGGGAGCGGCTGGTGTCGTTGGCCGAATTGAAGCCCGCGCTGCGCATCGTGCCCGGACAGAAGATCGCCTTCGTCACCGATGTTGCATGGCACGAGGACAACGTGGCACGCATCGTCGAATTGGCGCACGACGCCGACCTGCTATACATCGAGGCGGTATTCATGCAACGCGATGCCGAACACGGACAGCGCAAGTTCCACCTGACCGCGCGCCAGGCCGGCGAGATCGCCCGCGCCGCGCATGTCGGCAGCATCATCCCGATGCATTTTTCGCCGCGCTATGTCGGCGAGGAGAGGGAATTGCTGCGCGCCGAAGCAGAAGCGGCTTTTGGCGGCGCTTCAACGACTGCTTTCCAGTGAGCTACTGTAAGGATCGAAGTCCCACTGGTGCCAATAGCTGAAGTTCGTGAAATCATTTCTCAAATAGGCCCTTCAGTTCTGTGTTAAATTGATTGAGGCCGAGCATACCGTGTAACAATTCGACCGACGGTCAAGATAGTTTGCAGCGTTGTCGTGATGTACCCGTGGGGGTGACCATGAGCAATTCAGTCCAGTGTTGTTTTATCCTGGTGGCCGCATGCCTGCTTTCGGCGTGTGTGGACAATCCGATACGGCCACAACTTCCGCCGCCTGCATCCCGCGACGAAGCGGCGGCGGTTCTCGTGTCGGTCACCGCAGTGGCGCCATGGTCCCAAGTGTCCGACGCCGTTCAGCCCAATTTCACACTGACCGGGGATGGAGCGTTACTACAAGTTGCTCCGACGACTGCGCGGATACAGGAATAGGTCCTGAACGCGTTTGGTGCGAGTCTGGGCGTCGGACTGCCGCAAAGCTTCAGTCAATCCACCGCGACGAGTACGCAGTCCTCGTCCCAGATCGCCTCGACCATTGGCGGCGTCACAACGAATACGGGCAATGTTTCCACCGGCGCAAGCGGCAGCAGCACGGAGACGAGGCAACCCGGCAGCGCACCGCAGGTGCCGAGTGGCCTTCCCGCCGGGGTCCAGTCCTTGGGTGCACCTTCGTTAAGCGGCACTACCGACATCGATCCGATACTGAAATACCAAGCGGCGCTCGCGCTCTACCAATCCGTTCAGCTCATGAACCGCCAAGTGCAGAATGCAGCATCCCTGCACTGCTTCGCGCCGTACCTGGTGCAGTTGAAGATGGCGATACTTCCATACCGCCGCGATCTTCCTTACGACGTGCACAGCCGCATCTCGTTTTTCGGCGGCGGCAACAGCGATGAAGCGGGTTCTCCCGAGTTTCCTCTTAAGATAATCGGCGCTGACGAGAGCAATGAAGCGGGTTCGCTAGACTATGCGTTGAAGATGCGCAAATTTGAAAGTCTAGCTCAAGGTCAGCAGCCTGTCCCGGCCGCACCCCCGCCGAAGGTGAAAGAACAATGCGACAACAAAACGAAGCTGCCGCAAATCGTCCCCTTGCTGGTCACGGACGATATCGAGCGGGCAGTCAAATCGAGCGCTGTCGAAACGGCGCGGCAGATCGGGTTTGCGCTGAGCGCCATGCTCCACGGCATTGGCGCCAGTGCCGGCTTGAACAAGCTGGATCAGACGCTCCAGGCGGTTTCGGGGCAGGATATCAACAGCCGCTTTACCATTTCGCGGCTGACAGACAATACGATCTACGCCAGGGTGGGCGCTGCGGCGGCACCTACGGGGGGAATGGCGCTGATCGGCCAGACCTATGATATTTCGCTTCTGTTGCTGGTTCCAGTTGGTTATTTCGATGACAACGGACCTAAGTTCGAAATACAAGTCGTCAGTCACAATGAATTCCGCGATGCGAATACCGGTAGCATGCTGCCGATCCGCACGAGCAAGGCGAAAGCGCATGCGGCCGATCTGGCCATGCAGGATGTCCTGAGCGGGGACAAGCTCGCGGCATGGATGGCCGCCGGCGAAGACACCAAGGTGGAAATCGCACAAAGGCTTTCCTGTCCGGTCCAGAGGTCGAACTATTGGGAAAAGTCAAATTGCATAAAAGGGGGTGCTGCGAACTTCGAAGACCTCCTGGCCAAGACGAAGCTCGCCTCCGCACAGAAGGGCGCTCCCGATGTCTCCTTAGCCGACATCAACGGCAGGCTGCTGTGGACCCGGCTGAGCGTACTTTCGGCCGACAGCCCCATTAAGACTGCATTCTTCCAACTGCCTGACCGGCAAAACGTGCGCATTCCGGCACAAACGGCGCTACTGCTCGACGACACTAAGGATGTGACCAAAGTGCTGCTCCAGAACGTGACCGGTGTCACGAACCGAACAGTCAATGCCGTGCTGGAGCTCACCGATGCCGCAAGAAATCGCGAATATGCACTTGCCGCCCAAACCATGAGCGCGGATTCGAACACTCAGGTGCTGACGCTGGACTTTCCTTCCCTGGCGAAATGGGGAATTGCGAACTTCGATCCAAACAAGAGCGGCCTCAGGCTGGCGGCAGCGAACTGCCCGAATTACTCCGCCTGCCCGCGCTACGATCTGCCCGCGCAAGCGCTCAAACTGGTGTACATGCCGGCCCCGGACCCGAAGGCCGGCACGCCTAGCTTCGACTTTACCACCAAGCAGATGGCGATTGTCGTCGTTGACGGCAAGGCGTCTGTCATTGTTTCGATCAACAGGTTGACGGATGGTGACGCCCTGATATCTGCTGACAACGTGGATATCGCCTCTGCGTCCGACGCTCAAGGCAACGCCATGGCGCTGGTCAAGGGTCAGGCCAAAGCCACCAAGGACATGAAAAACCCGACTGTCACGCTGCAATTACAGAACGTGAATGTCGGCATGGTCGTCGGCTTGACCGCCGAAGGTGAGAAAGGCGGAAAGTCGACTGGGAAAAAGACGATCAAACTCGTAGCTGTCGCAAAGTAGTCCGATCCGTCGTCGGCTTGTTTCCAACGTAAATGCAGGAGGATATCATGAAATCAAAGTCGAAGAAGCCAATGCAACCAGACGCAAAGAAGCTGGTTTCCATGTCAGTGACAGGCAATAAGGGGGAAACAAAACTCGCGTTCGAGGGAAGCGATGATTACAAGCTGAAGAATCCAACGCAACCAACTGCGAAGAAGCTAGTTTCGGCGACAGTGGCCGACAATAAGGGTGGCGCAAAACTTGCAGTCGAGGGGAGCGATGATTACAAGCTTTGATTCGCGTGCGCATCGTCGCGTGCAGCTTTAGGCTTGGCGTCCATAGGCAGCAAGGTGTCGTTTGCCGAACTTGGTGAAGTGCCGCTATCCCGCGCGTATATTTCACACACATGGACTCATGTGCCAGCAGTTATTGCGACCCAAGCCTCATGCCAGACGTGCTTCGAGCGCCTTCCATGCATCATCCGCAGACCGCAGTGCATCGACATCTCCGTTGTTGATGAAAGTTACGGCGGCGACCCGCTCCTGATCTCGTAGCGGCTCCTGAAAAACCTGCAATTTTTTTAATACAGAAATATCGGCCTCAGAGGCATCGTTGCCGCGGCTGCTTCGTTGCGCAAGCCGTTCCGCAAGCAATGCCACGTCGGTCTGCAAGCTTGCAATCACGAATGGCACGTCCAGCTCCCGCGCAAGCGCGTGAAAACTTTCGCGTTCGGCATGGCGCAGGAATGCGGCATCGACGATGACGGGAAATCCTGCGGCGAGCAGGCCGCGCGCCAGCTCATGAAGGCGCGCGTAGGTGCGGCGCGTGGCTTCCTCGCTGTAGATGCCGGCGCCGGTTTGCGAGCGGCTGTCCGCCAGAGCCGCGAGGCCGAACAGCCGCTTGCGCTCGACATCCGAGCGGATGCGAACCGCGCCGAGGCGCTCCAGCGCGAGCTGCGCGAAGGTGCTCTTGCCGCAGCCGGGCAGCCCGTGCGTGAGGATCAGCGCGGGGCGGCGGCGCGTCAGGCAGTCGTGGGCGAGGCCGAGATAGCTGCGGCAGGCATCTAGTTCATGTTGCGCCTGCGCCGGGTCTTCCTGGCCGGCGCGGATCGCGGCAACCTTGGCGCGCACCATCGCGCGGTAGGCCAGGTAGTAACGCAACACGCCTGCTCCGGCATAGTCGCCGCTATGCTCCAGATAGGCGTTGAGAAAGCGCCAGGCAAACTGCGGTTGGCCGCGCTGCAACAGATCCATCACCGTGAAGGCGATCTCGCTGATCGTGTCGATCCAGCGCAGCGTCGCGCTGAACTCGATGCCGTCGAAGGGCACGGGCACATCGTCGAGCAGCACGATGTTGCCGAGATGCAAATCACCGTGGCACTCGCGCACGCAGCCGGCCGCCTTGCGCTGCCGGAACAGCGGCTCGCACGCGGCGAACTCGAGTGCGCTGGCTGCGCGCACTT
>CAYGIF010000135.1:0-5553 GCA_964349865.1 uncultured Gallionella sp.
TCCAATTGCGACAAGATCACGCCGGGCATGCTGATGGCGGCGATGCGCCTGAACATTCCGGTGGTGTTCGTGTCCGGCGGGCCGATGGAGGCGGGCAAGGTCAACTGGCAGGGCAAGACCAGGGGGCTGGACCTGGTGGATGCGATGGTCGCGGCGGCGGACGACAAAATCAGCGCGGCGGAATGCGAAGCCATCGAGCGTTCCGCCTGCCCGACCTGCGGCTCCTGCTCCGGCATGTTCACCGCCAACTCGATGAACTGCCTGGCCGAGGCATTGGGGTTGGCGCTGCCCGGCAACGGTTCGCTGGTGGCGACACACGCCGAGCGCAAGCAGTTGTTCCTGCGCGCCGGACGCCTGATTGTCGAATTGTGCAGGCGTTATTACGAGCAGGATGATGCAAGCGCCCTGCCGCGATCCATCGCCACGTTCGATGCGTTCGAGAATGCGATGACGCTGGATATTTCGATGGGCGGCTCGACCAATACCGTACTGCATTTGCTGGCGATCGCGCAGGAGGCGGAAGTGAATTTCACGATGCGGGACATGGATCGCCTGTCGCGCCATGTGCCGACGCTGTGCAAGGTTGCGCCATCGTCCGAATACCACATGGAGGACGTGCATCGCGCCGGGGGCATCGCGGCGATCCTCGGCGAACTGGACCGCGCCGGCCTGTTGCATGCCGATGCCAAAACGATACACAGCCCGGCCCTGCGCGATGCGCTCAAGCAGTGGGACATCGCGCAGACCGGCGACGAAGCGGTGAAGAAATTCTTTCGCGCCGCGCCGGGAGGGGTCGTCACAACCCTCGCCTTCTCGCAATCCATGCATTACCCGGAACTGGATGCCGACCGCAGCAACGGCTGCATCCGCGACAAGGCGCATGCCTATTCTCAGGACGGCGGATTGGCGGTGCTGCACGGCAATATCGCCGCGGATGGCTGCATCGTGAAAACGGCAGGGGTGGACGATAGCATCCTGAAATTCACCGGGCGCGCGCGCGTGTTCGAAAGCCAGGATGACGCGGTGGCGGCGATTCTCGCCGATAAAATCGTGGCGGGCGATGTGCTGGTGATCCGCTACGAAGGGCCGAAGGGCGGGCCGGGGATGCAGGAAATGCTCTACCCGACTAGCTACCTGAAATCGAAAGAGTTGGGCAAGGTGTGCGCATTGCTCACCGACGGGCGTTTTTCCGGCGGCACCTCGGGCCTGAGCATCGGCCATGTTTCGCCGGAAGCCGCGCAGGGCGGCGCAATCGGCCTGGTGGAAGAGGGCGACACCATCGCCATCGACATTCCGCAACGCGGCATCGCGCTGGTGGTTGCCGCTGCGGAATTGACGCGCCGCCGCGCCGCGATGGAGGCGAAAGGCGGCAAGGCGTGGCAGCCTGCCAGCCGCGAACGCCACGTGTCCGCCGCGCTGCGTGCCTACGCCGCAATGACCACTTCGGCCGACAAGGGCGCGGTGCGGGACGTGACACAAGTAGAGAGAAGGTTGACATGACCGCTGCGCAGCAGTTGAACGCGCAATTCGGCATCGACGGGCAACTGGCTTTCCGTGACGACGCCAGCGGGCTGGCCATCGCGGAAATCGGCAATCCGCAGGCGAGTGCATCGCTGTGTTTGCAGGGCGCGCACCTGATGACCTGGCAACCCAGGAACCAATCCGTGCCGGTAGTGTGGCTGTCGCGCGATGCCAAACTGGCGGCTGGAAAATCGATACGCGGCGGCGTGCCGGTCTGCTGGCCGTGGTTCGGCGCGCACGCTTCCGAGCCAGGCTTTCCCGCACATGGTTACGCGCGCACTGCGCCCTGGCAAATAGTTGAATCCGGCATTGAGCCGAACGGCGCGACACGCCTGACGCTGCGCCTGGCCGATAGCGAAAGGGCGCAGTGGCCGTATTCCTGCACTCTCGAATTGGCCGTGATCGTCGGCGAGACACTGCGCATGGAGCTGTCCACCGAAAACACCGGGAAAACCGATTTCGTGATCGGCGAAGCCTTGCATGCCTATTTCCGGATCGGCGACATCGGCGCGGTGCGCGTGACCGGATTGGCAGGCTGCGATTACTGGGACAAAGCGGGCGGCTCGACGCTCGAAAAACAAGATGGCATAATCCGGTTCGCGGGAGAGACCGACCGCGTATATATCAATACCGCCGCAGAATGCGCGATTGAAGACGACAGGCTGAAGCGGCGCGTTCGTATCACCAAGTCCGGTAGCCTTTCTACCGTTGTATGGACGCCGTGGACAGCCAAAGCGGACAGGATGGGCGACTTGGGGCAGCCGGACGGCTGGCGCGAAATGCTGTGCGTGGAATCGGCCAATGCAATCGACAACGCGGTGCATATTGCGGCGGGAACTAGGCACACCCTTATTGTCGAATACCGCGCCGAGCCACTGTAGTCTTTTCAAGATCAGGAAACCTGGATAGGAAGCATCATGCGTACTCGAATCACCTTGCTGGCATCGCTGCTGGTGCTGTTCGGCTGCAAGCCGGAATTGCCAAAAGAATACGCTGCCAAGACTTTTGAATGGCAATTGGCAGAAAAAAATGGCTGCTTCATGTGCCACACGGTCGGCAAAAACCTGCTCGGTCCCGCATGGGAGAACGTCGCCGAGCGCTATAGAAACAACCCGGATGCAGAAGCGCACTTGATGGACAGAATCGCTAATGGTAGTAGAGGTGCGTGGGTCGAGAGAGATATGCCCGCCTACCCGGAAAAATTGCTCAACGAAGCAAACCGCAAGACTCTGACCAAATTCATCATGTCCATGTAATTGGATGGGGCGGCATTGACACACAGGAGCACAAAGTGAGGAAGTTAGGAATTATCTTGGCAGTACTGGCATTCGGATCGTTTCAGGCTCACGCCAAAGATGGGCGCAATCCGGCTGTGAAAGAAAGCGCTGGCGCCAGCGCGGCGGCCGGCAAGAGCTTCAAGGACTGCGCAGACTGCCCCGAGATGGTGGTAATCCCGGCGGGCAGTTTCGACATGGGTTCGAATAATGGCGACGATAACGAAAAGCCCGTACACCGTGTCGCTATCGGAAAAGCTTTTGCCTTGGGCAAGACCGAAGTCACGCAAGGCCAGTGGAAAGCGATCATGGGCGATAATCCCAGCAAGTTCATCAACTGCGGCGACAATTGCCCGGTGGAGATGGTGAACTGGGATGATGCCCAGGCGTTCATCCAGAAGCTTAATGAAAAAACCGGCAAACAATACCGGTTGCCGAGCGAGGCGGAATGGGAGTACGCCTGCCGAGCGGGTGGCGCGCACACCTACTGTGGCAGCGATAATATGGACAGCGTCGGCTGGTACGGCGGGTTGGCGAACCCGGCAGGCAACAGCGGCAAAGCGACCAACCCTGTCGCGGGCAAACAGCCCAATGCCTTTGGCTTATATGACATGAGCGGCAACGTGTGGGAATGGGTGGAGGACAGCTATCACGAGAACTACAATGGGGCGCCCGTCGATGGGAGCGCATGGCAAGGGGATGGCGCGTTGCGCGTGCCTCGCGGCGGCTCCTGGAGTTATCTTCAGCGCGCGGCCAAACGCGGCGGGAGCCAGCCTAAATACCGTTTCGGCACCATCGGCTTTCGCCTTGCGAGAACATTGCCATAGCGCTTTGGCCGTCTTGGGGCAGGTTTCACGGATGGCCGGCCGGAAGTTGAACCAGCACCAGAGCAAGAACCGTTCAGTGAAACCGGGCCAACACCATCTGATGTAAGGGCTAGTTCCTGGCTGGCGGATATTAGAGACGCCGTTCGATCCGCAGGTTAGCAATGCGGATTGCAATGTTCTGGCAAAACTTGTGCTGTTCTTGAAATATGTTGTCAACGCCGCAAGGTGTTATTGCGTTGATCCCTTGCCGCCCAAAAGTAGATTGGCAAAGTGGGCGGAGTTGTTTAGAATCGACGGCGAAGGCGATGCCTTCACACATAGTTTAGGATTTTTTAATCACAAATAACGGAGAGAACAATGAAATCTATTATAGTAAGCATGGTTGCAGCAGCAGGTTTGGTGGTTGCAGGTAGCGCGCTGGCAGCCGATATGCCGGACCTCGCCAAGAAGAATAATTGCACCGCATGTCATGCAATTGACAAAAAGGTGGTTGGCCCAGCTTTTGCCGATGTTGCCAAGAAGTACAAGGGCGATGCTGGCGCAAAGGCTAACCTGGTTGCCAAGATGATCAAGGGCGGCGGCGGTGTATGGGGTGCGATGCCGATGCCGGCCAACCCGAAGCTTAGCGAAGCTGACAGCGCTGCATTGGTGGACTTTGTTCTGGGCCTGTAACAAGAAGGCAGTAGTAGTTCTTGAAAAAGCCGGCGCAAGCCGGCTTTTTTGTTATGCAAAGCTAAATTGACAAGCGGCGCGCCCGCTCCGCATAATCCGCAGGAGATTTTCAGGGGTGCGCTCAAATTCCAGGCACAACATTTCGCCGGTGAAAAGTTGCATGGAAAAAATCTACACTTTTGGCTTTAAGCGGCATCATGCCGCACTTTTTGCACCCGGGTCTTGAAAACGCCGATGGAAAGCACTCTCTCATTCGTTCTTGTCCTGCTCGCCACCGCCGTGCTGGTGGTGGTGCTGTGCCGCATCCTGCATTTGCCGGCGATGCTGGGCTATCTGGCAGTCGGCATCCTGATCGGCCCGCATGCCCTCGCGTGGATACCCGATGCGGCGGGAACGCAGCATCTCGCCGAGTTCGGCGTGGTGTTCCTGATGTTCAGCATCGGCCTGGAATTCAGCCTGACGCGCCTGACGGCGATGAAGCGCACGGTATTCGGTTTGGGCGGCGCGCAGGTAGCCGCGACCATGCTGCTGGTCATGGGCATCGCCGCACTGTTCGGGCTGGATTGGCGCGCCGGCCTGGCTTTGGGCGGCGTGTTGGCGATGTCTTCCACCGCGATTGTCAGCAAGATGTTGGTCGAACGCGCCGAGCTGAATCTGCCCTACGGCCAGCAGATGATGGGTGTGCTGCTGTTTCAGGATCTCGCCGTGGTCCCGCTGCTGATCATCATTCCCGCATTGGCCTCAAACCCCGACGACCTTTCCGCCACGCTGGCCTATGCGACGCTCAAGGCAATAGCGGTATTGCTGGTGTTGCTGGTGTTCGGGCAGCGCGTCATGCGGCCGTGGTTTCACGTCGTGGCGCGGCAGAAATCCTCGGAACTCTTCATGCTCAACGTGCTGCTCATCACGTTGGGGCTGGCCTATTTCACCGAGCTGGCGGGCTTGTCGCTGGCGCTGGGCGCGTTTGTCGCGGGTATGCTGATTTCCGAAACCGAATACCGCTACCAGGTGGAAGAAGACATCAAACCGTTCCGCGACATGCTGCTCGGCCTGTTCTTCGTGACCATCGGCATGAAGCTCGATCTGGGCAGCGTGGTGGCGGATTTCGGCTGGATACTGCTGGCCTTGCTGGCGCTGATCCTGTGCAAGGCGTTGATCGTGGCATTGCTGGCGCGCGCCTTCGAGGGGGATTGGGGCGTCGCTCTGCGCAGCGCGATCGGCCTGGCGCAGGCCGGCGAATTCGGCTTCGTGCTGCTGAC
>CAYGIF010000136.1:0-5531 GCA_964349865.1 uncultured Gallionella sp.
CGATCAGGATCACGTCCGGCGCCTGGCGCAGGGTATTCTTCAGCGCGTTGTGCCAAGATTCGGTATCCACGCCGATCTCGCGGTGGGTGATGATGCAGTTGATGTGCTCATGCACGTACTCGACCGGGTCTTCGATGGTGATGATGTGCCCGTAGCTGTTCTTGTTGCGATGGCCGAGCATCGCAGCCAGCGTGGTGGATTTGCCCGAACCGGTGCCGCCGACCAGGATCACCAGGCCGCGCTTGGTCATCACGATATCCTTCAAAATAGGAGGCAATCCCATCTGGTCGAGGTCGGGAATCTTGGTGGTGATGGTGCGCAGCACCATGCCGACGCGCTGCTGCTGCATGAATACGTTCACGCGGAAACGCCCGATGCCGGGCGGGCTGATCGCGAAGTTGCATTCATGGGTGGCTTCAAACTCGGCGGCCTGGCGGTCGTTCATGATGGCGCGCGCGAGTTCCTGGGTATGCACCGGGGTCAGCGCCTGGTTGGAAACCGGGGTCATCTTGCCGTCCACCTTGAACGCCGGCGGGAAGCCGGTCGTGATGAACAAGTCGGAGGCCTTCTTGCTGATCATGCCGCGCAACAGGTTATGTATCAGCTCGGTGGCTTGGTCTCTTTCCATGATGTACCTCTATAAATTCGTTTTGCGGGCAATTCGCGGTGTCGCGTGCTCTCTCATTCCTCGTCTATCCAATCAGATATGCCTCGTCATTCGTTGCGCGGCTCCTTGCGCTTCCTCCCGCAAAACGAATTTCTAGAGGCACCCAATCGTAGAGCTATCAGCCGGGGAACGCATCCTTGTTCGCGGCCTTGCTGCGCGCTTCGGCCGGGGTAATGATATTGGATTTGACCAAACCGGTCAGGCATTGATCGAGGGTCTGCATACCCAGATTCTGGCCGGTCTGAATGGCGGAATACATTTGCGGCACCTTGGCTTCGCGGATCAGGTTGCGGATCGCCGGGGTGCAAATCATGATTTCATGCGCGGCTACCCGGCCGGTGCCGTCCTTGGTCTTGAGCAGCGCCTGCGAAATTACCGCACGCAGCGATTCCGACAACATCGCGCGCACCATTTCCTTCTCGTCGGCGGGGAACACGTCGATGATACGGTCGATGGTCTTGGCCGCCGAACTGGTATGCAGCGTGCCGAACACCAGGTGGCCGGTTTCCGCCGCAGACATCGCCAGGCGGATGGTTTCCAGGTCGCGCATTTCGCCGACCAGGATGATGTCGGGGTCTTCGCGCAAAGCCGAGCGCAACGCATTCTGGAAAGACAGCGTATCCCGCCCGACTTCGCGCTGGTTAATCAGGCATTTCTTGCTTTCATGCACGAATTCGATCGGGTCTTCCACCGTCAGGATATGCCCCATTTCGTGTTCGTTGCGATGGTTGATCATCGCCGCCAGCGTGGTGGATTTGCCGGAGCCGGTCGGCCCGGTGACCAGCACCATGCCGCGCGGGTAATCGGAGATGGTCTCGAAACTCTTCGGCGCTTTGAGGTCTTCCAGCGACAATATCTTGGAAGGAATGGTGCGCATCACCGCGCCCGCGCCGCGATTCTGCACAAACGCATTCACGCGGAAACGCGCCAGCCCCGGCACCTCGAAAGAGAAATCGACCTCCTTGTTTTCCTCGTAAAACTTACGCTGCTGGTCGTTCATGATGTCATACACCAGCGCATGCACCTCCTTGTGCTCCATCGCGGGCAGGTTGATGCGACGCATGTCGCCATGCACGCGTATCATCGGCGGCAGGCCGGCGGAGAGATGCAGGTCGGAGGCTTTGTTCTTGACGCCGAAGGCAAGCAGTTCGGTGATATCCATTATAATCGTCCCTGTTTGGTGATGCGGTCATGAACCGCACGAAAAGGATAGGCAGCGCACGGGATTATGACAACAATCGCTTCCAACTTGCAAGCCGTGCGCGACGCGATGGCGGCGGCGGCCATCGAAGCGGGCCGCGCCCCGGACGACGTGAGCCTGTTGGCGGTCAGCAAAACCTTCGCGTCTGAAGCGATCCGCGAGGCGTACCGGGCCGGGCAGACCCGCTTCGCCGAAAGCTACGCCCAGGAAGCGTTGCGCAAAATCGCCGCGCTGCCTGATCTGCCGATCGAGTGGCATTATATCGGTCCGATACAAGCCAATAAGACGCGCGCCATTGCGGAACACTTCGCCTGGGTGCACAGCGTGGACCGGTTGAAAATCGCCGAGCGGCTGTCGGGACAGCGCCCCGCGCATCTGCCGCCGTTGCAGGTGTGCCTGCAAGTGAACATCAGCAATGAGGCCAGCAAGAGCGGCGTGCCGCCCGATGAGGCGGCGCAACTGGCGAGTGAGGTCGCGCAACTGCCGCATCTCAGCCTGCGCGGGCTGATGGCCATCCCCGCGCCAAGCAATGATGCTGCCGTGCAGCGCGCGGCATTTGCGCGGCTGCGCGAATTGCGCGGGCAGTTGAACCGGCAGGGCCTTCAACTGGATACCCTGTCGATGGGCATGTCGCATGATTTTGCCGCAGCCATCGCAGAAGGCGCGACCATGGTGCGCGTCGGTTCGGCGATTTTTGGCAAAAGGGATTACCCGCAGGATGGATTATCAAATAATCCGTAGGGTGGGCTCCGCCCACCATGTCGGGCAGAGCCCGACCTACATTTGGTTCCGGTTCGCCCGGTTTACGATTTATGGAGAAACATAAATGAACATTTGCTTCATCGGCGGCGGCAACATGGCTACCGCGCTCATCGGCGGCCTGCTCGGCGAGGGGTTTGCCGCCGAACAGATCAGCGTGGTGGAAATCAGCGCGGACAACCGCGCAAGGCTGCAACGCGATTTTGCGGTGCATGCCGTGGGCAATCTCGCCGAGGGCGTGGCCGGCAGCCAGGCCATCGTCTTTGCGGTCAAGCCGCAGCAATTGCGCGACGTGGCGCAACAAGCCGCCCCGCTGCTCAACGGGCAACTGCTGATCTCCATCGCCGCCGGCATCCGCGCCGGCGATCTGGCGCGCTGGACTGGCAGCCAGCACATCGTGCGCGCCATGCCCAACACGCCGGCGCTGATCCGCAACGGCATGACCGGCCTGTACGCGTTGCCCGCGGTGAGCGCCGCGCAACGCGAGCAGGCGCAAAACATCCTCGCGGCGGTGGGCGAGACTTTATGGCTGTCAGACGAGGCGCTGCTGGATGCCGTCACGGCGATTTCCGGCAGCGGCCCGGCCTATGTGTTCTATTTCATCGAGGCGCTGCAACAGGCGGCGCGCGAATTGGGATTTAATGCGGAAGAAGCGCGCCGCCTGAGCTTGGCGACCTTTCTCGGCGCCAGCAAACTGGCCGCTTGCAGCGATAAGGATGTCGGCGTGCTGCGCGCGCGCGTCACCTCCAAAAACGGCACCACCGAACGCGCCCTGTTGAGCATGGCCGCCAACCGGGTCGCCGAGCATATCGCACAAGCCGCCCATACCGCCGCCGCGCGCGCCAAAGAAATGGGCGACGAACTCGGAGCGCAGCCATGATGAACGAAGCCCTGCTTTTCCTGCTCGACGTCCTGCTGCAGCCGTTCGCGGCGATCCTGCTGCTGCGCTTCCATTTGCAGTGGCTGCGCGCGCCGCTGCGCAATCCCGTCGGCGAATTCATCATGGCGCTGACCGATTTTCTGGTGTTGCGCGCGCGCCGTTTCATTCCCGCGGTGCGCGGTCTGGACAGCGCGACGCTGCTGCTCGCACTGCTGGCCGAAACGCTTTATCTGTCCTTGGCTCTGTGGGCGCAGGGCTACCCGTTCCACGGTTTCCCGCTGCCGGGGCTGCTGGCTCTGGCGCTGGTCAAGCTGGTCAAGATCAGCCTGTACCTGCTGATGGCGGCCGTGTTCGCGCAGGCGATCCTGTCCTGGGTGAGTCCCCACACGCCGGCTGCGGCGCTGCTGGCAGCCGTCACCCGGCGGTTCCTGCAACCCTTGCGCCGCATCGTGCCGCTGCTGGGCAGCGTGGATTTGTCGCCGCTGCTGCTGTTCATCATCTGCCAGCTCATCGTGATCGTGCCGATCGGCGCGCTGGAACGCATCGCGACCGGGATTTTGTAAATGGCCGGCTGAAGCCGGTTTAGGCCGGCTAGATTTTCAGGCGCTCTACGACCCGGCCATGCCTGAGATGTTCCTGAATAATTTCGTCGAGGTCTTTTTCATCCATGTAGGTGTACCAAGCGCCCTCCGGGTACACCACGATGACCGGCCCCTCGTCGCAGCGGTTCATGCAGCCGGCGGTGTTGATGCGGATGTTGTTCTGAAGAGTCGAGATGCCGAGTTCGGCAACCTTGTTCTTCATGTAATCGCGCGCCTTCTGAGCGCCGCGCTTGCCGCAGCAATCGCCGCCGTCCGCGCGTTCATTGGTGCAGAAAAAAACATGCTTGTCGTAAAAACTCATGTAATGCTCCCGGGTTAGGTTGAAATGATCCGTTGCATGGCACAGGAAGGATTCATGCGCCTCTGCCTAGCGGAATTATACTTTCCTGACGCGCCACAGGTGAAACATCAGCAGCAGCGGAAAGATCAGGGCGATGGTCTGCGCCAGGCCGTTGTAATTGAGCAAATGCCCGTAGTGCCAGTGATACACAGACATTGCGGCGGCGGGCGTGTTGTCGCCGAACACGAAATTCACCACGGAAAAATAGGCCAGCGCCACCGCCGCGCCTGAGATGATCGCCGCGCTGCGCGGCAGCGGCAGCGCCGCGAATAGCAACGCCATCCCGAGCAGCATCCCCAGCACCGCCTCGCTGTTGATCCACAGCAGCAGCGCCCAGGACTTCAGCAGCACCGCCGCCGTAACAAATTTCGCCAGCGCCACCACGCTCAATATCACCGGCAGCGCGGTGACGGCATTGCGCGGCACGCGCAGCAGGGTCAGCAGCAGCGCGCCCAGCATCAACAGGTTCAGCGTGACCGCGCCGCTTTCCCACCAATCGAACGGGGTGGATGGCAGCGCGGCAAAAGGCTGGCGCGCCACCTCGCTGATGAATACATTGCCCAGCATCGGCAAGGACGGATTGACCTGCCCGAACATCCACAGCGCGAGCAGCGCCAGACCGAAATCCATCTCCTTGCCCTGATGGAACAAGCCGCTGCGCCAGCGCGTCAGGCGGGCAAACAACCAGGCTCTCGAGGCCACGCTTGCCGCCAGCAGCGCGCCGAGCAGCGCGCCCGCGCCATTGGACAGCATATCCATATTCGAGCTGATGCGCGCGGGCAAATACATCTGCAAATACTCCATGCCCGCCGACAGCAAGGCGCACAGACACAGGGCGAGAATAACGCTGGCCACCGCACCGAAATGCGCGCGCAATACCAGCCCGACCAGCAGGCCGAAAGGCAGATAGGACAGCAGATTGACGGCCGCATCGAACGCGGTATAGGTGAGCAGCAAAGGCGCGCCGAGCACCTCGAGGAAATCCAGACCCTGCTCGCGCCAACCGGAAAAGGGCGACAGGCTGGCGTACACGATGAACAGCGCATAGCCGGTTGCCAGCCAGGTGCGCAGCCGCGCGCGGG
>CAYGIF010000137.1:0-5523 GCA_964349865.1 uncultured Gallionella sp.
ATGGCGCAGGCCTTCGATGCCGAATTCGTGCCGCTGTCGGCGGTGCTGTCCGGCGTGAAAGACATCCGCGAGGCCATCGCGCAGGCGCAGCAAGCGCTGCAATTGCGCGGTCGTCATACCATCCTGTTCGTCGATGAAGTGCACCGCTTCAACAAGTCGCAGCAGGATGCCTTCCTGCCGTTCGTCGAGCAGGGCCTGGTGACCTTCATCGGCGCGACTACCGAGAATCCTTCTTTCGAGGTGAATAACGCGTTGCTGTCGCGCGCACAGGTGTATGTGCTGCATGCGCTGTCTGTGGATGAGCTGGGCGCTTTGTTCGAGCGCGCACGGCAGGCTGCGTTGGAAAATTTGCAGTTCGATGACGCTGCGCGCGAGCGCATCATCGGTTACGCCGACGGCGATGCGCGCCGATTGCTGAACGCATTGGAACAGTTGCAGACCGCCGCGCAAACCGCTGGCGTGAGCAACATCGACGCCGAATTCCTCGACGACACGCTGGCGCAGAACCTGCGCCGCTTTGACAAGGGCGGCGAGGCGTTCTACGACCAGATTTCCGCGCTGCACAAGTCGGTGCGCGGCTCCCATCCGGATGCCGCGCTGTACTGGCTGGTGCGCATGCTGGACGGCGGCGTAGACCCGCGCTACCTGGCGCGGCGCATCGTGCGCATGGCCTGGGAAGACATCGGCCTGGCCGATCCGCGCGCGATCCAGCTCACGCAGGACGCCGCGCTGACCTACGAGCGCCTCGGCTCGCCGGAAGGCGAACTGGCGCTGGCGCAGGCCGTGATTTATCTTGCCGTCGCGGCGAAATCGAACGCCGGATACGTCGCGTATAATGCCGCGCGCGCCTTTGTCAGCAAAGACGGCTCGCGCGAAGTGCCGCTGCACCTGCGCAACGCGCCGACCAAGCTGATGAAGCAGCTCGATTACGGCAAGGATTACCGTTACGCGCACGACGAGGACGGCGGATATGCGGCGGGAGAAAATTATTTCCCAGATGATATGCCTCAAGTGAGTTTCTACCAGCCGACCGAGCGCGGACTGGAAGCGAAAATCGCCGAGAAGCTGGCTCATTTGCGCGAGTTGGATATGGCGGCAAAGAATAGAGAGAAATAATGTGCAATGACGCGATTTACAGTTCGGTCGAGCGGGTGGTCAAACAACGGCTGAAGCATGATGCGCCGCGCTGCCTGGACATCGGCGCGGGCAGCGGCGACTTGATTGCCTTGTTGCGCCAGACCTGGCCGGCCATGCAGGCCAAGGCCTGCGATTACCATATCGAACGCTTCGCGCTCAAGGATGTGCCGATCACCCGGCTCGACCTCAACACCCATCCGCTGCCTTACCCCGATACCAGCTTCGATCTGGTCACCTGCTCCGAAGTGCTGGAGCATGTCGAGAATTATCGCGCCGTGCTGCGCGAAATCCGGCGCGTGCTGAAACCCGGCGGGCTGATGGTGGTCACCACGCCCAACGTGCTCAACATGAAATCGCGCCTGCGTTATCTGGTCTGCGGATTCACCAATCTGTTCGGCCCGCTGCCGGTGAAGAACCAGGATCGCTTCCAGACCAGCGGGCATATCACGCCGATCCCGTATTTCTATCTCGCGCACGCCATGCTGGATTGCGACTTCCGCGACCTGCAACTGGATACCGACAAACTGCAAAGCAGCTCGCGGTTGTTGAGCATTTTATTCGCGCCGCTGGTATGTTTCGGCTGGAGCCAGTTTCTGCGCCTGGAGCGCAACCGCTACCGCACGCTGGGCAAGGAGAACGAGCCTTATGTGGCGCAACACAATTCGCAGACCATCCGGCTGGGGCGCACCATCGTCGTCTCCGCCTTCAAGTAAGGAACAACAGCATGTTGGATATTCAATTATTACGGAATGATTTGGAAAGTATTGCGGCGCGCCTCGCGACGCGCGGCTTTGCGCTGGACACCGCAAAGTTTGCCCAGATGGAAGCCGAGCGCAAGGACATCCAGACGCGCACGCAGGAGTTGCAGGCCAAGCGCAACAGCTCGTCCAAGCTGATCGGTCAGGCCAAGGCCAAGGGCGAGGATACCTCCGCGATCATGGCGGAAGTCGCGAATCTCGGGGATGAGCTCAAGCAACTGGAGGCGCAGCTTGAGCGCGTGCAGCATGAGTTGAATACGTTTCTCTCCGTTATTCCCAATATGCCGCACGCCAGCGTGCCGCACGGCAAATCGGAAGCCGACAACGTGGAAGTGCGCAAAGTCGGCAATATTCCCAAGTTTGATTTTGTGGTGAGGGATCACGTCGATTTGGGCGAAGGGTTGGGGCTGGATTTCGACACCGCCGCCAAGATCAGCGGCGCGCGCTTCTCGCTGCTGAAGGGCGGGCTGGCGCGGCTGCACCGCGCGCTGGCGCAATTCATGCTGGACACGCATACCGAACAACATGGTTACACCGAAGTGTATGTGCCGTATCTGGTGAACGCCGATTCGATGCGCGGTACGGGACAGTTCCCGAAATTCGAGGATGACCAATTTCATATTTGTGCCGACAATCTATACCTTATCCCGACGGCGGAGGTGCCGGTCACGAACATCATGCGCGATGAAATCGTTGCATTGGAAGATTTGCCTTTTAAGTTCGTTGCTCATACGCCATGTTTTCGCCGGGAGGCCGGTTCATATGGCAAGGACACGCGCGGCATGATCCGGCAGCACCAGTTCGACAAGGTGGAGCTGGTGCAGATCGTGCATCCGGAAAAATCCTATGAGGGGCTGGAAGAATTGCTCGGCCATGCGGAAGCCATCCTGCAGAAACTCGGCCTGCCGTACCGCGTGGTAAAGCTGTGCAGCGGCGACATGGGCTTTTCTTCGTCGCTGACCTATGACATCGAGGCATGGCTGCCGGCGCAGAACACCTACCGCGAGATTTCCTCATGCAGCAACTTCGAGGCGTTCCAGGCGCGCAGGATGCAGGCGCGTTTCCGCAACGCGCAGGGCAAGCCGGAATTGCTGCATACGCTGAACGGCTCCGGCCTCGCTGTCGGCCGCACGCTGGTCGCTGTGCTGGAGAACTATCAGCAAGCCGACGGCAGTGTGGTGATTCCCGAAGTATTGCGCCCTTACATGGGCAACATGGAAAAACTCTCCCGCTAAATGAGAATCGTCCACCTGCTCGGCATCGCCGGGGTCGAGTCGCACGAAAGCCCATCCGCACGGCTGTGGGCGAAGCGGCTGGAGTGGCCGATGCTGCTGGTGGCGCTGTGGATTCCGGTGCAGTGGTATCTGGAAGAAACGCAGGCAATCGGCCCGACGCTGGCGCGCGTCGCCGACTGGCTGATATGGCTTGCATTCCTCGTCGAAACCGCGCTGCTGAGCGCGCTGGTCAGGAACAAGCGCGAATACCTGCTGCGCAACTGGATGAATCTGGTCATCATCATCGGCGGCTTGCCCGCCGTCTGGCAATACACCCCGTTAGTCGGCCTGCTGCGCAGCATGCGTCTGGTATTGGTGGTGGTGTTGCTGGCGCGCCTGTCCAGAAACATCCGCAAACTGCTTTCCCGCCACCAGCTCGGCACCACGCTGGCGGTGGCCTTTGTCACGATGGCGCTGTCCGGCATCATCATCTCGCGCATCGATCCTTCCATCGGCACCATCTGGGACGGCATGTGGTGGGCATGGGTGACGATGGCCACGGTGGGCTATGGCGATGTGGTGCCGCACAGCGGCGCGGGGCGGCTGTTCGGTTCGCTGCTGATCCTGTTCGGCGTGGTGCTGCTTTCGCTGCTGACCGCCAATCTGGCGGCGTTCTTCATCGGCGGCGATGTCGAGAAAATGGAGCGCGAGGAGAAGGAAGCCGACCGGCTGCTCAAGGAAATATCCGCGCGGCTGGAGCGTATCGAGCGTTTGCTTGAGGAACAGCCAAACACGCAACGCGTGGTGCGCGATTAGTCCAGCAGTTCAAACAGTTGATACGATATGGTTTCCATGCCTTCCGGGGCTGCGTCGGGCGCCAATCGCTTCAGCATGTCATGGTAGCTGCGGATGCTTTCCACCAGGATTACCGCCTCGCCGCCGCGCGCATAGCCGTGCTTCAGCGTATCGTAATAACCCGGCTGGTTCAGCAGCGGCATCCATCTTTTTATGTCCGTCCAACTGTCCGGGTTCATCTCGGCGCGTTCGGTCAGGATGCGCGCGTCCTCCAGGTGGCCGTAGCCCTGATTGTAGGCGGCCAGCGCCATCCAGGTGCGATCCGGCTCCGGGATGCGGTCGGGCATCTGCTCCTTGAGCAAAGCCAGATACCTCGCGCCGGCGAGGATGCTTTCGCGCGCATCGAGCCGGTTTTTGACCTTCATCCGGTCGGCGGTGTCCTCGGTCAGCATCATCATGCCGCGCACGTTGGTGAAAGAAGTGGCGAGCGGATCCCATTGCGATTCCTGATAAGCCAGCGCCGCCAGTAGCCGCCAGTCGATGCCGGTCAGGCCGGCGGCCTCTTCGAAAATGGCGCGGTAATCCGGCAGCACCCGGTTGATCCTGGCGATGAAGGAGGCGGCGTCCAGCGGCTGCAGCCGGCCGCTATGCCCATAGTAGCGATCCAGCAGGCGGTTCAGCGTGCCGTCTTGCCGGATGCGGGCGAAAAAAACCTGCGCCTCTTTCGGTAATTCCGGGTCAACATCCATGGAGAAAGCCCAGGCCAGCCTGGAAGGAGAACCGATATCGAAAGCCGCCGCCAGATTTGAATAATAGTTGCGCGCATCGGCAAGCTGCAGTTCATTGGCTGCCGCGCAATCCAGCATGCCTTCGGCCACTTCACGCAGCAGGTCTTTCACGTTGAGCTCGCGGCGGGATTGCCATTGCAGCCAGGGAGATTTTTCGCGCGCCTCGCGCAGCGCCTCCTCCTGTGACGAGCCTGCTACCGCCGCCAGTTTTTTCTCCGCCAGGTCGGCAAGTTTCCTGGGGAAGAAGCCATCGCGGTTGCATATGATCTGCTCGCGCACAGTCTGATAGCTCGGCCCGAAGCGCAGGGATGAGTTGTTTATGCCGCTGCGCAGCGACGCGGCGGCAAGATGCGCGTGGTGTTTGCGTAGCGCCTGTTCGACTTTCTCCGGAGGGCTGGGGATAAGTTCGACGGCGGCATGCAGATGTTCGCCAAAAAGCAGCGCCAGTTCGCGCTCGAACTCCGTCTCCGCACCCTGCGAAACATCGGGTACGACCACCAGCAGCTTGCCGTCACGCCAGTGGGGAAGCTGCTGGCCGCAGGCAGCCAGCAGCAGGACCAGGCCGACCAATGCCGTTTGCAAACTTCGTTTGGAGTTCCGCATGTGAACATTCTGCACGAAATTGGAGGGTTGCTGGTAAAATGCGCGCCGCTATTGGTTGACGCACTCCGGAGAGGTGTCAGAGTGGTCGAATGTACCGGACTCGAAATCCGGTGTGGCGTTATGCGTCACCGTGGGTTCGAATCCCACCCTCTCCGCCAGATTATTGACCTTTCCATAATTCATGACATTCACCGTAGGGCGGGCTTTGCCCGCCGCGTCGGGCGTAGC
>CAYGIF010000138.1:0-5512 GCA_964349865.1 uncultured Gallionella sp.
CACCCGAACATGGCGACCATGCTCGGCTACATCGCCACCGATGCCGCCATCGCGCAGCCGCTGTTGCAACGCATGGTCACCGAGGCCGCCAATCGCTCGTTCAACTGCATCACCGTGGACGGCGACACCTCCACCAACGACGCGCTGATGCTGATCGCCACCGGACAAGCCGTCCTGCCGGAAATCCGCGACGCGGGAAGCGCGGAGTTCGCCGCACTACAAGCAACCGTCAGCG
This sequence comes from uncultured Gallionella sp., assembly GCA_964349865.1. Lineage (GTDB taxonomy): Bacteria > Pseudomonadota > Gammaproteobacteria > Burkholderiales > Gallionellaceae > Gallionella. The sequence goes on from CAYGIF010000138.1 coordinate 236, forward strand.
AAGTGGCGATCTGGCTCGCACAAGCCATCGTGCGCGACGGCGAAGGCGCGACCAAATTCATCACCGTGCAGGTCGAAGGCGGCAAGGATGAAGCCGAATGCAAACAGATCGGCTACGCCATCGCCCGCTCCCCCCTGGTCAAAACCGCCTTCTTCGCCTCCGACCCCAACCTCGGGCGCATCCTCGCAGCAATCGGTTATGCGGGCGTGGCTGATCTGGATGTCGCCGCACTCAAGCTGTATCTCGACGACGTGCTGGTCGCGGAGAACGGCGGGCGCGCGGCCAGCTACCGCGAGGAAGGCGGCCAGCGGGTGATGCGGCAGAGCGATATCACGATTCGTGTGGTGCTGGGTCGTGGCTTGGCTGCGGCCACTTTGTGGACTTGCGATTTTTCTTACGATTATGTGAAGATCAACGCGAGTTATCGCAGTTAACTTGTCATTCCGGCAGCGGCAATCTATTCTGCGTAGGGTGCGTTCTACGCACCATGCAAACTATCAAATCGACTCCGGTACATTAAAGCCTGCTGAAGCGGATGTGGTACTGCTGCCGGTCAAAGCAGCTTGACATTGTAATCATGGAGATTACAATGATCACCAGTCGATTACATGCCGTCATGATACGCACATTCAAACACAAAGGTCTTGAACGGTTCTTCAAGAAAAGCGACCACCGGGGCATCATCGCCAAAACTGAGGAGCGTACTGAACGGATGCTTGACCGTCTTGATGCCGTCGCCAGGCCGGAGGATATGAACATTCCCGGATACAAGTTTCACCCGCTATCGGGCGACCGCAAGGGAACCTATGCCGTGACGGTGACCGGCAACTGGCGCATCACTTTCAGATTCGACGGCATAGACGCCATCGATGTTAATTTGGAGGACTATCACTGATGAAGACCCTGCGAGACCCGAAGCGCCGCCCGACGCACCCGGGCGCTATCCTGCGCGAAGACGTGCTGCCATCTCTCGAAATGACCCAGACCGAGTTTGCGCAGCGGATTGGCGTATCGCGCCTTTCTGTTTCCGAGTTGCTACATGAAAAACGCGGCATGACTCCAGAGATGGCGGCACGAGTTGCCAAGCTGCTCAACACCACGCCGGAAAGTTGGCTGCGTATGCAGCAGGCCGTAGACCTGTGGGAAGTTGAGCAACAACCGGAGAAACTGGCAAACATCAAGCCGATCAAGGCTGAATTGATGGCCGCGTAGACGCTGATTACCGGGGCATCCAGCATGTTGGGTAAAGCCAACTTTGCCAGGGGCAGTACGTAGGTTGGGCAAAGCGTAGTGTGCCCAACACAAAATACAAATCAACTTCGCCGGGGGTAGCCCGGCGGTTTTGATTTTGGTTGTTGGGTATCGCTACGCTCAACCCAACCTACATGCGGAAAGAATACGTTGAGCAATTCCACCGAAACCCCAAAAATCATCGAAGTCGCCGCCGCCGTCCTGCAACGCCCCGACGGCTCCTTCCTCCTCGCCCAACGCCCAGCCGACAAAATCTGGGCCGGCTACTGGGAATTCCCCGGCGGCAAGATCGAGCCCGGCGAGACGCCCTACCATGCGCTGGTACGCGAACTGCGCGAGGAGCTGGGCATCGAGGTCGAGACCGCATATCCGTGGATTACCCGCGTGTTCACTTATCCGCACGCGACGGTGCGGCTGAATTTCTTTCGCGTGACGGAGTGGCGTGGCGAGTTGCATCCGCATGAGGGGCAGGAGTTTGCTTGGCAGGCAAATCCCACCCAGCTCCCCTTTACCGAAGGGGGGGGTGAGTGTGCGGTTTCTCCCATGCTGCCCGCCAACGCCCCGATCCTGCGCGCGCTGGAGTTACCTTCTCTGTATGCGATCAGCAATGCCGCTGAGCTAGGTATAGAGCCATTCATGACAAGGCTGGAAGCCAAGTTGGGCGATGGTTTGCGGCTGTTGCAGTTGCGCGAGAAGAGTTTGCCGCGCGACGAGTTGCGCGAATTGGCGCGGCGTGTGACGGCGCTGGCTCACGCGCATGGCGCGAAGGTGTTGCTTAACGGCGATATCGAACTGGCGCAGGAGGTCGGGGCGGACGGCGTACAGTTGACCGCGACCCAACTCGCCGGATTGCACGAGCGTCCGGCCGTGGACTGGTGCGGGGCTTCCTGCCATAACGCGGCGGAATTGCGCCGCGCCGAGGCGTTGGGTTGTGATTTTGCGCTGCTGAGCCCGGTGCTGCCGACGCTATCTCATCCCGGTGCGCCGCATCTGAGCTGGGAGAATTTCGCGGCTATCGCGGCGGGCTCATCCATTCCGGTGTATGCGCTGGGCGGTTTGACGCGCGGCGATATGCAGGCCGCATGGCAGCACGGCGCGCACGGGATTTCACTGTTGCGTCAGGCCTGGTGATCGGGCGGGAGCAACTCCTGTTCGCGCTGTTCGACGCGATATTCCTCATTTGCCCATTTGCCCAGGTCGATCAGCTTGCAGCGTTCGCTACAAAACGGGCGAAAGCGGTTGCTGGTGTCCCACTGATGCTCCTTGCCGCACTGCGGGCAGGTGACAATCGGCGGTGCTTTTTCCCGCGTCATGAGGAGAGGCTGCAGAAGGTCAGGTCGAACGGCACATCCTGCTCGAACAGGGTGGATTTTGCGGCATAGTTGGCGACGATGAAGCGGATATTGATGGCGTATTTGTTGGCGCCGACTTCGGGTATGCACGCCAGGTCGCTGCTCAGGCTGACGCGCAGCATCTGTGCGATACGCCCGCCCTGCATTTGCTGGAAAATTCCCTGATGCGCGGTGAAGTGAAAAACCTTGCCGCTTTCGCGCAGCAGGCGCAGCACGATTTTCAAACCGGTATGCAGGGGCAGGAGCGGCGCCAGCCAGGCCTGTAAATTTTCGCGCCGCGAGCCGGCATCCTGTTCCTGCCAGTAGTGATAGGAAGGCAGGTCGAATTCGCAAGTTCCGCCCGGCATGACGGCGCGCTGCTTGATGCCCATCAGCCATTCGTTTTCGCGCAGGTGCTGCCCCATTTTTCCGGTCATCGCGAGCAGGCCTGCCGAGTCACCGTCAATCTCCGCGAGGATGGCATCCAGCGCATCTTCGGAAATTGCCGGGTTGTTATGCAGGGCGGAGAGAGCACGCTTCTGGCGTTCCAGTTCCTGCAACAGTTCGGATTTCAAGTCGGCGCGGCTGGCCACTTCAAGAATTTCAAACAGGGTGATCAGCGCGGCGTGGTGATCCATGCCATGATCGAGCACGGTGTAGTGTGCCATACGTGCAAACAAGTCCTCCAGGCGCAACATGGTGCGCACTTTTTCGTTGAGAGGAAACTCGTAGTCGATCACGATTGCATTGGCGGATAATTTTTAGTTGTAAAAAATATGTGGCATTGCAGTATTGTTTTATAAATCCCTGTTATTGATGTAATTGCCGAAATCGCACGCAAAAAACGCGATTCGCGTTTTCTGCGCTTCAAAAGCTCCAATTGGCAGTCTACATATTCTGTCACTGCCTGTCAGATGAATTAAGGGCATAAACAGACCTTAATTCGATGTATTTGCTTTGGCCGCTTCAAGCGGTCGAGTAGCGTTCGTGCAGAACGGCAACCTGCCCGGCCAGGCTGTCCAGCCCGGCATCGTTGCATATGACGTCGTCGGCCAGCCGCAGCCGTTCGGCGCGCGGGGTTTGCCGGGCGATGATGGCGCGCACCTCTTCTTCGCTCAGGCGGCTGCGCCCGATGACGCGCGCAATCTGGGTATTTTCATCGCAATCCACCACCAGCACACGCTGCACCAGTTGCCGGAAGGTGCGGCTTTCGGGCAGCAGCGGGACGACGACGAGGATGTAAGGCTTGTCCTGCAATTGGCTCAACTGCGCCTTGGCCTGTTCGAATATCAGCGGGTGCAGAATCCGCTCCAGCCGTTGCTTGGCTGCGGCATTAGAAAAAATCAGCGCGCGCATCTTTATGCGGTCCAGTGCACCGCCCTCCGTGAGGTAATCGTTACCGAAGGCGGCGCGGATCGCTTCAATGGCCTCGCCATCGGCCTGCGTCAGAAAGTGGGCGATGGCGTCCGTGTCGATGATGCCCGCGCCATGTTCCGCGAACAGCGCGGCAACGGTGCTTTTGCCGCTGCCGATCCCGCCGGTGAGCCCGACAATCAGCCGCCTGTCCTGAGCCTGCCCTGAGCTTGTCGAAGCGGCCCGTCGAAGGATCATGGTGCGGCGAGCAATTGCAAATAACCTTGCGTCAGCGCTTGCCCCCAGAACAGCGCGATCAGCCCGCCTCCGGCCAGATACGGGCCGAACGGAATGGGGACGTTGCGGCCATGCTTGGCCGCCACCATCAAGGCGATGCCTGCCACTGCGCCGACCAGCGAGGACAGCATGATGATCAGCGGCAGCATTTGCCAGCCCAGCCAGGCGCCCAGCGCCGCGAGCAGTTTGAAATCGCCGTAACCCATGCCTTCCTTGCCGGTGGCGAGCTTGAATAGCCAGTACACGCACCATAGCGCGAGATAACCGAACACCGCGCCCAGCACCGCACCATGCAAATCGGTAAAGGTGCCGGGCAGGTTGAACAGCAAGCCCGCCCAGAGCAGCGGCAGGGTGATGTCGTCCGGCAGCAGTTGCGTGTCGAAATCGATCGCCGTGAGCGCCAGCAACCCCCAGATGAGCAGCAGCGCGCCGGCTGCCGCCCAGCCGAAGCCGAAGTGCCAGGCCGCATAGGCGCACAGCATGCCGCTGATCGCCTCAATAACGGGGTAGCGCGGCGAGATCGCCGCGCCGCAACCCTTGCATTTGCCGCGCAATAGCAGGTAACTGACGACGGGAATGTTTTCCCACGCGCCGATGGCGTGATTGCAATGCGGGCAGGCGGAACGCGGAACGAGCAGGTTGTAGCGCGGCATCTCAGCCGGCTGTTCGCCGTGCAGTTCGGCGCATTGCTGCCGCCAGCCAAGCTCCATCATTTTTGGCAGGCGGTGGATCACCACGTTCAAAAAGCTGCCGACCATCAGACCGAGGATCAGGCACAACCCGATGAAGGCGGCTGGAACCGTTTGCAATAGTTCCAGGAAACTCATTGGCTTGAGTGGGGAGTGGGGAGTGGGAAGTGGGGAGTGGGGAAACCAGAACCAACTTCCCGACCTCTCACTGCGTTCTTCCCACTCCCCACTCCCCACTTCCCACTATCTACTATCATCAAACTACCTGGCCCATCTTGAAGATCGGCAGGTACATCGCGATCACCATGCCGCCGATCAGCGTGCCGAGCACCACCATGATGATCGGCTCCATCAGG
>CAYGIF010000139.1:0-5442 GCA_964349865.1 uncultured Gallionella sp.
AAACTGGTAGCATGAAACCCACCTCTTGGAAGACGAAAAACCGGGGGAAGGTCACTTCATCGGTTTGAATCACTTGGCCGCAGCCATCATCGCGTTTCGCAAGGTGCCGTTAAAGGTAAATATTATTTACGGATAAGTTCTAAATCGACAGCAGTTCATTCAACGATAAAATTGGCATTGACCGGAGCGCGGCGGCCATGGATACTTTGATTTGTGCGGTAGTGACAAAATATTAAGTTCGTCCCCATTTACAAGGAGTTTTGAATGAAAAGTTTAGCTAAGATTATAAATTTAATTAAACTGGGGCCAGCCCAAACAAAGGTCATAATCAGCAATAAGGTTATGAAAATGATGGGGAAATTGCCCAATGTTCCCCACGTTGTTCACATAGAACTAACGAACGCCTGTAACCTTGAATGTATCATGTGTGACAGGGAGTCCCTGAGTCGGCAGCATCGATCCATAAAAATGGATACGTTTAAATATATCATCGATGATTTGGCATCTATCAAAGTCCCCTGTGTAAAGCTCAATCGTTTTGGTGAGCCCCTCCTGCATCCCAAACTGACCGAAATGATTAGATACGCTAAGTCCCAAAATATATACAAGGTTTTTTTTACTACCAATGCCACATTACTCACTGAAGAGAAGGCTGAAGATATTATTAAGAGTGGGCTGGATAGTATCGATTTCTCAATAGATGGCGGGACAAAAGAGACATACGAAAAAATCAGGAAAGGGGCGAAGTTTGAAGAGGTGGTGAATAACATCGTCCGCTTCAAGAAAATTCGTGATCGACTTGGTTCCAGCACTCCACGAATGTGCTTGCATACGCTATTGATGAATGAAACAAAAGATGAAATGAAATTGGTGTTTGATCGCTGGTCAGATATCGTGGATGAAATCCATATTATGCCTGTTGCTCAATATGGAAATATGGAGGATCACGGTTTTATCGATCCTTCAGAAGTTGATGGCGCTCTTGGCCCCTGCACATCACTGGCCAACCCGCTACTGGTGTTTTGGGATGGTACAGTCACACTTTGTTGTGCCGATATCAACGGTGAATTGGCAATTGGGAATATTCTTGAAGAGTCCATGTCCAAAATTTGGAAAAATAAAAAAATGCAAAGGGTCCTTGAGTTGCACCAAAGAAAAGATTTCTCAATGCTGCCAATCTGTACTAACTGTGACGGCACAAAGGAGTCTCTTAACAAAGAGAAAGAGAGGGTAAGGCAAGAGATTTATGGCCAGTATGGTCGACACTGACCTTGCCCCGTAAAAACGTATTTCTTAACTGAGGTTAAAATCCAAGCTAAGGAGACGAAAAAATGACAGCAGAAAAAGGCAAGAGAGCGGCATACACGCTGGAGTACAAGTTAGAGGCAGTTCGATTAGTTCAGGGAGGGCAAGTCTGGTGACAGCCAAAGTGCTGGGCGTACCCAAGCAGACGCTCGAGAACTGGGTTCGTCAGGCAGCGAAAGGCAAACTGACGGGAGCAGGAGCCAAGCCGGTGAGCGCAGAGCAGATGGAACTGGCGCGACTGAGAGCCGAACTTGCGCGGGTCAAGATGGAGCGCGACATCTTAAAAAAAGCGACGGCGTACTTTGCGCGGGAGTCAGCGTGAAGTACGCCTGGATTGAACGGCATAAAAATGCTGGCCGATCACGCTGCAATGCGAAGTGCTGAATGTCAGCGCCAGCGGCTTCTTTGAACGTCAGCGACGCAAAGATTCTGGTCGGACAGAGGCACCTGGCAAGCGCCTCAGTGATGTTGCTCTGCTGGTTCACATCAAGGCAGCACATGCCGCCAGCAAAGGCGAATCCGGCTGGCCGCGAATCTGGCGAGAGCTTCAAGCCAATGGTGTGCGAGTTTGGAAAGAACGGGTTCGGCGGCTTATGAAGGAGCACGGCATCAAGGCGCGAGGAAAACGTAAATTCGTTGTGACCACCGACAGTAAACATAACCTGCCGATTGCGCCGAACTTGCTCAACCGCAACTTCCAGCCGGATGCGCCTGACTGCGTGTGGACGAGCGACATCACGTATATTCAGACCGATGCGGGCTGGTTGTATCTGGCGGTGGTTCTTGATCTGTACAGCCGTCAGGTCGTCGGCTGGAGCATGCAGCCGCACATGCAGACCAGCTTGGTGACGGATGCGCTCAGGATGGCTTGGTTCAGACGACGGCCAGAGCCGGGGCTGATCTTCCACTCTGATCGTGGCAGCCAGTATTGCAGCCACGCATTCCAGGGTACGCTGGCCGAATATGGCATGCAAAGCTCAATGAGCCGCAAAGGAAACTGTTGGGACAATGCCCCCACGGAAAGCCTGTGGGGATCGTTGAAGGTGGGCAGGTTGTACGGCATGCGGTTTGAAACGCGGCGTCAGGCGATGGATGAAGTGATTGACTGGCTGACGTACTACAACCACAGAAGGCTTCACTCGACACTGGGCTACATCAGCCCGATGCAGTTCGAGCAAAACTGGTTTGCGGCACAGTTGAAGAAGGCCGCATAATGAGTGCGTTAAGATGTACGGATTACAGGGGCAAGGTCACATACTAACTCGGCGCGTCTGTTGGACATTTTAGGTTGGCGTACTGTTCCAACGTCTCCGCAAGCCGCGCCACGAGGGGGCTAACATGCGAATCGGCATTGATGCACATGTGCTAGGCAAGGGTATTGGCGGGGTTGAACGTTTTCTTGCACATCTGGTCGCTTTATTGCCTGCCCAACTTAAGGATCATCAATTAGTGGTTTTTGTCGATGCAACAGCATCCACACGCGTGGCTCTCCCGCAAGCAGATAATCTTGAAATCGTACCATTGCTGGTGTCCAACCCTCTGATCGAGCGTTCAATTTTGCTGCCTTGGCTAGCACGCCGCCACCGGTTGGATGTTTTACTGGTGCAGCGACTGGCACCGTGGTTTTGTGGACGCTGCCAATTGGTAGTAACCGTGCACGACCTTACACCACTCAAATACCCGCAAGCTTATCGTGGGCTCACTAATACGCTGATCCGCTTACTTACTGGAAGCAGTGTGCGGCGAGCAAAACTGATTCTTACACCAACTCAAGTAATCGCCAATGAGGTTGCACAGTTTTTCAATCAACCTGCCGGAAAAATCGTACCTTTTTATAACGGCGTAGATACACAGGTTTTTTTCCCAAAATTGGCAACATCTTCATCGCATTACATTTTTACATCCGGCGCGATTGAGGCACGCAAAAATATTGAAACATTATTACGTGCTCGAGCGCTATTAGGATCGAATTTTCCATGGTCTGTATGGATTGCTGGTGGTGTCCGTGACGTCGATTATCGTTCTAACCTCGAATCTTTAGTGAATGAATTGGGGTTGGCAGATCAAGTCCGTTGGTTTGGTTTTGTTAATGAAGCGCAGTTGGTTGAGCTTTATCAGGGCGCAAAAGTATTTGTTACAGCGTCACGTGATGAAGGTTTCAATATACCTCCTCTTGAGGCTATGGCATGTAGCATTCCAGTGCTATGCTCGGACATCCCGGTGCATCGGGAATTATTTGATGGCGCAGCCATGTTTTTCCCGCCTGAATCCCCCGAAGCACTGGCAGCCGCATTGCTGCGCCTGCATGACGATGCAGTATTGAACGAATATTTGTGCAGGCAGGCGCGTGTTTGCGTGAATCGATTAAGCTGGCCTGCAATGGCACAGCGTGTGGCTGCTGTACTTGTACAACCACTCAAACTATAGATTCAGCACGAATTATCCGTAAACTTTACTGAGGATGGCGTGCCTTCTTCAGCATGATGGGCGATGCCAGCCATGAACGGGCTGGCATCGAACTTGTTTATTACTTCTTCACGCCGTTCACAGCAGCCTTGAAAGTTGCTCCTGCCTTGAATGCCGGAGCCTTGGATGCCTTGATCTTCAGTTCTGCACCAGTAGCCGGGTTGCGGCCAATGCGTGCAGCGCGCTTGCGCACTTCGAAAGTGCCGAAGCCAACCAATGCCACGTTGTCGCCTTTTTTCAGGGTGGCGGTGATGATGTCGATCAGGGCCGCGATGTTGCGATCCGCGTCGACCTTGGTGCTGCCGGTTTTTGTTGCGAGTGCATCGATCAGTTCTTTACGGTTCATGCTGTTTCTCCCTTTGGTTGTGGTTAAAGCTGGTGCGGATTGTTGTGGATATTGGGCTGGATGGCAAGGGGGTATTGTGATAAGCAGCATCCGGAATAGGGCGATGCGAGTTTTTTACTTTCAATGGGAGCTCTGCGGCAGTCAGTTTAAAATGATGGGCGCACCATTTGTGTCGATGGCGCTACTTCACGAATGGCGGCGCTGGCAACAAGGTTGTCACGCCAGAGCAGATGGAACTCTCCAGGCTATTCTTCCTCGTCTACCCTTCTTGGAAATTTCGCTTTGCATGCAATATTGTGACGACGCCTCTCGAAGTTATTATTGAAGGAAAGTATGGTTCTCAGAAAGGTATCTCGATGGGACAAGATGTGGCGGACTTCAGCTACCGTATCCCGTTTGGCCTACGAAGCATGACGCAGGTGCTTGTGGGAAAAATGACTCCTGAGATTGGTAGCTGGATTGGTAAACTTATATACTTTACAAGAAAAACCATGCTGGATAATGCCTATGCCGAGGCTGCGCTAACAGAGGACGGAGAACTAATATTTTATGAGCTGTTCGACTTGAGTAAACCAATACACCCTTCTCAGTTTGCTCCACCGCAGCATTAAGAGGCGCGTTCCAGGGAAACTGGACGCTGAGCGCGCCCTCTTCCAAATTCAGAAAGAGCGGACACTCAGAAGTGACACTTCCAGAATAGTTACCACCGTCCGGTAAGGCCGAGAACCGGCCATCATGGCGATTCTCCTGACGGGCAGCAGTGCGTCGAAAGTGAGGCTCTGAAATAGTCGCTAGTTCAAACTAGAAATAGAAAACCCCGCCGAAGCGTGGTTTCTGATTTGGTGGGTCGTAGTGGGTTCGAACCACTGGCCCCCGCCGTGTGAAGGCGATGCCTACCACTGAGCTAACGACCCAAATTTGTTGTCATCCCGTATAACCAACTTGGAATTGGTACAGGGAAAATCAGGGAAAATCATTACCTGATTTGTGATGATATTGGATTACACCCAATTACATCTTTTCTTTCTCTTTCAGCAAGTTGACCTAATTTTGCGAGGCTTTTTTTGCTGTGTGAAGGCAATGCTGAATTGAATCTTTTGGTGATCAACCTAGCTTCTTCGCGATGTCGGTAGGATTCAAATGCGTGTACCGCTGGAGCATGGAGAGTGTTTTGTGCCCGGTCACACTGGCCGCTTCCATCACGTTCAAGCCCTTTTCAAACAAGCGGCTGGCCGCTTCATGGCGCAGATCGTGCAATCGTATATCTGGAATGCCTGCTGCTGTTCTGGCGGCTTCCCAGGCATCGCGCAATTTCGATTGGGTGA
>CAYGIF010000140.1:0-5413 GCA_964349865.1 uncultured Gallionella sp.
GCCATGTCAAGGAGCTGCGCCCCGATTTGCCGGTCGTGGTGCGCACCAACGACGATACGCATGTGGAAGCGTTAAAGGAGGCCGGCGCGGCGGAAGTGGTCGCCGAGGTGCTGGAGGGCAGCGTGATGCTTGCCTCGCAGGCCTTGCTGATGGCGGGGGTGCCGCTTAACCGCGTGATCCGCCGCGTCCAGGAGAGCCGTGCGCGCCGCTACGCGGTGTTCAGCGGCTATTTGCGCACCGCCCAATACGAAGCCGGCGAGGCGACCGACCGTCTGCAGTCGCGCTTCCTGAGCGTGCTGCTCAAGGAAGACTCCGCCGCAGCGGGAAAAAGATTGCGCGAGGTCGGCCTGAATGCCTTGAACGTCGAAGTCAACGCGGTGCGCCGCCGCGGCGTGCGCGGTGCGCAGCCGAGCGAAGAAATGCTGCTGCAGGCAGGCGATGTGCTGGTGCTGCTGGGGTTGCCGGAAGCGTTGCAGCAGGCGGAGGAATGGCTGCATAGAGGATAATAAAAAAGCCCGCCGAAGCGGGCTTGGTTGGAGGGAGTTAAGCTGCTTTTTTAAGCGGCAGTTGTGCGCGTTTGCTCACATACAAGACTTCAACGCCCAGCACGTTTCCATTTGCATCGTAGTCCAGAATCATGCCGGGTTTAATTTCTTCGGTTCTTTCCACCTCCCCCTCGGCAAGATGAACATAGAGCGCATCAGCCAACTGATCGAATTCGATTCTCATTGATTCACCTCATTCAAAGTAAGCGGTGACGATGGTCACCGGCCCGGTTGTTTCGTTGTAAATTACACGCAATTTTTTGAAACCTTTTTCGGGAATTGCTTTTAGCGCATGTGCCAATGTTGAATCCTCAACGTCATCTTCAAGCTGATCCGGGTTGTCGATTGCGGCCTTGATCCATTCCGGTTTTATTCCACGCTGCCGGATGCGTTTTTGAGCATGGTCACTCAGTTTGAATTCCATATTATTCCCTGTGCCACGATGGGAGTGCCCAGTCTAGTTGAGCCATGAAGATTAGGCAATAAAAAAGCCCGCCGAAGCGGGCTTGAATGTCACGCCGGGTGATTCGGATCATAAGCCCATGCAGACAGTGTACGGGGTGTCATCAAAATTGGCGGCGGTAGTGGGAACCGCCGTAGCAGGTACCGTGCCCGGTGCGGTTTGGTCAGCCATAACCATGACCGAACCGGTGGTAGTGTTGGCATCATCCAGCGTGGTGTCTATCTGCTTGGCGAATTTTCCAAGAATGCTCTTGGAGCAAATGATATAAGAACCGCGTAGCCCGGTAATCGGTAAATTGGTGGCGGTGGCATTGGTGATGCCAATTCGTCCCCCCACCGCATTCGTGGGCAAGTAGGTGGTAAAGTTGACTGCAGTCTCGCCCGGCGCAAGGCCTGCAAGACGCACATGCTGCCAAAATATAACGCTCTCATCAGTAGCGGTCACGCTATCCCACATCCCGTTGATAATGCCGTTTCCGTTACCATTGGCTGTGGCGGCCACGTGGCTGCCGGCGGCAAGATCATCCCCCGGCAACGCCTTGAACTTGTCCTGATAGCCGTAAATGAATACCGGGATGTTCTTGAAATCTGCGGAAAGATTCTTCACCTTTGCGCTGTTGATGAGTTCCTGTCCTTTCAGCACACCGCCGAGCAGCAGGCCGATAATGACCAGCACTATAGCGATTTCGATCAAGGTAAAGCCGGATTGATTGCGTTTCATTATGATACCCTCCTGATAAGATTTCGAATGTTACGCCAAAGATTGTTGCAAATGTCGTGCCAATGGTGCGAAGGACGGTCAGTCTTTGCTGCAAATCAGGCGCTGCAAGGGTCTGCGCCTGGATGATGGGGCATTGGGTAAATTTGAACAACCCCTATTTTGACGAGATATTGACAGGATGCTGACGAAATGCTGACGCTAAGTATGGGGGATCGCTTGCGCGCCGGACGCTGGTTGCTGCTGGCGATGCTCGGGCTGTTGCATGGCGCGATGCTGCTCGGCGTGGGTAGCCCGTGGGCGCATCCGTTGCTGCTCGCCCACCTCGGGCTGTTTCTGCTCTGGCAGCCGTTGTGGCGCGGCGAGCGCGAAGTGGGGCGCGGCGGGCTTGCATTCATCGCGCTGGCGGCTGCGGTGGCGGTGTTCTGGCTGAACTGGTGGGTCATCGCCTTCTGGCTGACCGGCCTGTTTGGCCTGGTCGGCGCGCGCGTGTTCGCCTTTCGCGACCGCTGGACGCGCCTGCTGTACCTGTCGGTGATGGCCTACCTGCTCGCGGCGTTGCTGCTCTGGGTGGTGCCGAATTTATTTGCGGCGCAAGCCGCCATCGAGGTCGGGCGCGTCCTGATGTGGTATGTGCTGCCTGTGCTGTTGCTGGTCATACTGGTACTGAGCCTGTTGAGGCGGACAGCTTTGCCGGCCGGCAACGAGCCGGTCGAAAGCGCCCAGACGGTGGATTTTATCTACAGCCTGCTGCTGTTCATGCTGCTGACCCTGGTGGTGCTCGGCAGCCTTGCCTTCATGACCCTGGCGCGGCTGGATTATCTCGAAGCGTTGCTGCGCACCCTGTTGCTGACGGGATTGGTGTTGCTGGCGCTCGGCGGGCTGTGGAACCCGCGCTTCGGCTTCAGCGGCCTGCAAGTGATGTTTTCGCGCTACTTGTTGAATGTCGGCACGCCGTTCGAAAATTGGCTCACCCGGCTGGCCGAAGCGGCGCAGCGCGAACCCGACCCGGCATCCTATTTGCGCCGCGCCACCGAGCTGCTGGCGGATTTTCCGTGGCTGTCCGGGCTGTCCTGGCAATCGCCCGACGGAGCCGGGCAACTCGGACAATTCAGCAAACATGACGTGCAAGTGCAAGAAGGCGAACTGCGCCTGACCGTGTACGCCAGGCAAGCGCTCAACCCCGCCGTGCTGCTGCATGTTTACCTGCTCGCGCAACTGATCGGCTATTTCTACCAGGCCAAACAGCGCGAACAAAGCCTGCGCAATATCACGCGTTTGCAGGCGGTGTATGAAACCGGCTCGCGCCTCACCCATGACCTGAAAAACATGCTGCAATCGCTGCTTTCCCTCACCGCCCTCGCGCAAAGCCGCGAACAGCGGGCGCAGCAACTGCTGCTGCTGCAACTCCCGCTGCTCACCCGGCGCATCGAACTGACCCTGAACAAACTCCGGCAACCGCAAGACGAAAGCGAAACCCCGCAACTCGCCCTGGCCGCATGGTGGGATGCGCTGCGGCTGCGCAACCGGCACCATAAAATTATGTGGCATACGCCGGATGCTTTGCCGGACGAAAGAATTCCCGCCGCACTGTTCGACTGCGTGCTGGACAACCTGCTCGACAACGCGCTGAGAAAACGCCAATTCCAGCCGGACATCGGCATTACGGTAGAACTCCGCGCCGGGCCGTTGCGCATCGCCGTCTGCGACAGCGGCGACCCCATCCCGCAAGCCATCGCCGCGAACCTGCTGCGCGGCGTGGTCGTCTCGGAAAACGGCCTGGGGATAGGCCTGTATCAAGCCGCGCGCTGGGCCGAACAACTGGGCTGCCGCCTGGCGCTGGTCAGCAACCAGGCGGGCAAGGTGTGCTTCGAGTTGCGTGGGTGATTCAGCCCATTGTAAAGACGAAAAACCGAGGGAAGGTCATTCTTGAAAACGCAGTTTTAAGAGGTAAGTGGGGGCGAATTCATTCGCCCATAATCAATCGTGTTGCAAAAAAACCACATTTCCCGCATAAATTTTTGACAGCCCTCCCCGCCTCTCTATACAGTTTGTCCTAGTGGTAGCAGGAGGGTTTTGCCATCACTTCGAGTCGTAATATACAAATTAACCTTTCTTTTCAAGAGGAAATACACAATGAAGAAAATCGTTCTCTCTCTGGCAGGCGTGTTGGCAGCAACCGCATTTGCCCCGGAAGTAATGGCCGTTCCAGGCTTTGCGCGTCAAACCGGCATGGCCTGTACCGCTTGCCACGCACAGCACTTCCCGATCCTGAATGCTTTCGGTCGCGCCTTCAAGGCCGGCGGCTACACCATGATGGGCTCGCAAGGCAAGGTGGAAGGCGATCACCTGTCGATTCCTAATGCGCTGAACGCTTCTCTGGTAATGAAGCTGCGTTACCAGAAGGATAACACCGCCAAAGGTCAGGATGCCCTCCCCGCTGATGGTGTTGTAGCTGCTCAACCTGCTAACGTGCTTAATCCGAATACCCTCGGTAACGGCCAATGGCAAATGATGGATGAGTTCGCGCTGTTCTTCGGCGGCCGTGTCGCCGAGAATGTCGGCTTCCTGATGGAAGGCAACCTGATGGGCGCTCAGCTCGTAGCCGGCTTCAAGATGCCGTTCGTGTTCGATATGGGCGGCGCCAAGCTGTCCGTGGTGCCGTTCACCACCGACGCGATGGGCCCGCAAATGGGTTATGAGCAGTCCAGCGGCGGCGTATTTCGCGCCAACCGTTGGTCGGAGCACCGCCGTGAGACTTCCGCGATCCAGTACAACGCCGACCGCGGTATCGATGGCGGCGCGGCAACCGGTTTTGCGTTCGTCGCATCCAATGACATGGGCTTCGTCAACTACACCAGGTGGAGCCCGAATTTCCTGATGAGCCCGAATGGCGCCAGCGCGACTCAGGATATGGACTCCAACTACTTCCGTATTGCGGCTACACCGACCGTGGCTGAATGGGCAATGGTCGTCGGTGTCGGACGGATGAGCGGCACGTCAACTTTTGGGGGTACGACCCGGGTAGCGGCAACCACTGCGCCTGCAGCTACAGCTATAACACTGGCAACGCCAGGCATCCTGATTGACACCGATCAAACCTTCTTCGACTTCCAGGCGCAGGGACAGGCGGGCGGCAAGGAACTGGGTGTGTATGTGCAGTATGCCAAGGCTCCTGCAACCGTCAACTGTAATGCCTATAACACACAAATTAGCGAAGTCGGCGTATGTCGTACAACAGCGGCTGGTGGAGGTATCCTTGTGAGCGACCGTAGGGCTTATACAATTGGTGCAGACTACAGCGTGATTCCGCATGTGCTGAGCATCGGTGCGGCTTACCGCAATGCCAAGACAGGTCAGCGCATATCCGCAGCCGACGTAGCAGTTGGCCGTGGCGTTCAGAACAACGCGCTGACCCTGACTGCTGTGTATGACCTGTACCAGAATGTGGCGTTCCATCTGAACCACACCCAGTACAGCGGCAACAACACCAACACCAATTCAACTGGTGTTGTGCAGCAAAAGAACCTGACCACGTTCATGCTGGAAGCGGCCTGGTAAGCAAGCTCGCGTAGGTCGGGTTAGCAGTTTTTCCGCGTAACCCGACAAACAACAGCCAAAGCAGCCGCAACATCAACAGGGGAGACTTCGGTCTCCCCTGTTTTTTTGTGGTGTCACGGGTTTTTGT
>CAYGIF010000141.1:0-5348 GCA_964349865.1 uncultured Gallionella sp.
GCGGGCCGCCCTGGATGCCGGGGAAAATCGCCGAGTTCAGCACCTTCTCGTATTCCGCCTTCGCGAGAATCACGCCGCCGCGCGGGCCGCGCAGGGTCTTGTGGGTAGTGGTGGTGACGAAATCCGCGATGCCGACTGGGCTCGGGTACACGCCCGCCGCGATCAAGCCGGCGTAATGCGCCATATCCACGAACAGGTAGGCGCCGACGCTGTCGGCGATCGCGCGGAAGCGCTTCCAGTCGATCACCAGCGCATAGGCCGACGCGCCCGCCACGATCATTTTCGGCTTGTGCGCCGTCGCCAATGCCTGCACCTGGTCATAGTCGATTTCCTCATTTTTATCCAGGCCGTACTGGATCGCGTTATACAGCTTGCCGCTGATGTTCACCGACGCGCCATGGGTCAAATGCCCGCCATGCGCCAGCGACATGCCGAGGATGGTGTCGCCGGGTTTCAGCACCGCCATATACACCGCCTGGTTCGCCTGCGAACCGGAATGCGGCTGCACGTTGGCATATTCCGCGCCGAACAGCGCCTTCACGCGGTCGATCGCCAACTGCTCGGCCGCGTCCACATACTCGCAGCCGCCGTAATAGCGCCTGCCGGGATAACCCTCGGCATACTTGTTGGTCAACTGGCTGCCCTGCGCCTCCATCACCGCCGGGCTGGTGTAGTTTTCCGAGGCGATCAGTTCGATATGATCTTCCTGGCGGCGGTTTTCGTTCTGGATCGCTGCCCACAATTCCGGGTCGGTCTGGGCGATGGTATTTTTGCTTGAGAACATGGCGGTTATTCCTAAAGATGATGAAATCGGGAAGGCGCGGATTCTACCATGCAGGCGTGGAGGGCAGGAATTGTAGGATGGGTGGAGCGCAGCGATACCCATCGTTAAGAATCAGCCAACAATTGATGGGTATCGCTGCGCTCCACCCATCCTACCGAGCTGCTTCCCTTCGCGGCGCGGCAGCCCGCTATGCCGCGCCGGAAGGGGTGGTCAGGGTGAACCGGGCGCCGTCCCCGATATTGGACGCTTCGATATGGCCGCCCATGCTGTTTTCGATAATCATTTTCGACATATAGAGGCCGATGCCGGTGCCTTTTTCCTTGGTGGTGAAATAGGGGTCGAATATCCTGGGCAGAATATCGGAGGGAATGCCGCCCGCATTATCCTCGACGGTCACTTCGGACAGGGCGTCCCGGCGGGAAATCGTGATATGCACGCGCCTGTCGGTGACTTTGCGTTCCTGGAATACGTCGCTGGCATTGCCCAGGATGTTGATCAGTATCTGCGAATACTCGTTGCGGTAGCCGCAAGCCATCACGTTTTCGTCTCCCTTCACGAAAACGGCGATGCTGCTGTTCTTGAAGGCCGCTTCCAGAATGCGCAAAGCATCCGCCACCGCGTCGTTCACGCTGAAGCTGGCCTTTTCCTTGTTGGGGCGGAAGAAGTTGCGGAAATCGTCGATGGTGGCGGACATGCGCTGGATGATCGTCTGGCCTTCCTGCACCGACTTGTCGAGGTAATCCCTGCCCAGTTCGTTGTGCTCGTAGGCGTCCTTGATATTGCCCA
Source organism: uncultured Gallionella sp. (assembly GCA_964349865.1). Classification (GTDB taxonomy): domain Bacteria; phylum Pseudomonadota; class Gammaproteobacteria; order Burkholderiales; family Gallionellaceae; genus Gallionella. The sequence goes on from CAYGIF010000141.1 coordinate 1,571, forward strand.
GCAGCAGCGTCAGCGCGTTGATCGGCTGGCGCCATTGATGGGCGATGTTGCCGATCATCTCGCCGATTGCCGCGAGGCGGGATTGCTGGATCAGCAGGTGATCCTTCTCGCGGCTCTTTGCCGCTTCCTCGGCCACGCGCTGTTCCAGGGTTTCGTTGAGGCGGCGAAGCTCCCGTTCCAGCTTTTTGAATTCGGTGATGTCCTGGACGGTTCCAACCATGCGAACCGGCTTGCCCGCCTCGCCGAGGATCACTTCCCCCTGGAGATGTACCGTGCGTTCCCCGCCATTCGGCAGCAGGATGCGATAATCAAGAATTTTTGGCAAACAATCGGAAAGCGCCTGTTGAGCCATGCGCTCCAGCAGACGTATATCGTCCGGATGCATCCGCTGAAGATGAAATTCGTAGTTCGGCTGCACCTCGCCGGGGCTGTAGCCGAATATCCGGTAAACCTCGTCTGACCAATGCAGCGCGCCGCTGGCCACATCCCATTCCCAGTTGCCGATATGGGCAATGCGCTGCGCCTCCGCCAGGCCGGTCTCGCTCAGTTTGAGCGCCTGTTCCATCCGCACGCGCTCCTCGATCTGCTGGCGCAAGCCCTGGTTGGTGTCCTCCAGTTCGGCGGTGCGCAGCCTGACTGTCGCTTCCAGCCCCTTGCGGTACTCGGCCAACGCCTCCTCTCTTTCCCTGACGGCCGCCAGCATGGTATTGAAACCTTCCGCCAGCACGCCGAATTCGTCGCGGCTGTTCACCGGCACCCGCGCCAGATAATCGTTTTGCCGCGTGACGCGCGCCATGGCTTCCACCAGGTTGCGGATGGGGTCGCTGATGGTTTTTTGAAAGCGGGCAAACAGGAAAATGGCGAATGCCAGGGAAAGGATCATCGTCGCGGCGATCAGCAACAGCTTCCTGAACAATTCCCAATAGACGCCCTGCAAATCGGATTGCAGGTACAGGACGCCAACCGTCTCTCCGGAATGAACCACGTTTTTGGCGTAGGCCAACTGATCCAGAAAAAACAGGTGCTCATCCGAGGCGAGCATAGCGGCTGGCATTTTTCTTCGCCCGGGAGCCTCGAATCTGGCGATAACGTCGCCGTTTTTTTCCTGCAATGCGGCGTAGACAATGTTGGTTTCGGCACCCAGCCGCGCCAGCACCTCCTGCGCAGCTTTTTCGTCGGCAAATATCAGCGCGGACGCCGCGTTGTCGGCGGTGATGCCCGCGTGTACCGACAGGGTGGTTACCGCCCGGTTGCGGTAGCTTGTCCATTCCACCGCGCCAAAGGTGGCACTGAGCAGGATCACCGCCACGCCGTTGGTGACGAGGCCGATGAGCATCAGCTTGCGCTTTATCGGGAGGTTTTTGAACAGCCGCATCGGGAGGTCAGTGCGTTGGTTTTGCATCGACGATGCCCGAATCAACGATTCTGGCAAGCGACAAGAGCCTGGAGCTGATTTTCAGACCGCCCAGTCGCGCGGCATCCAGATTGACCTCGAAGCGGACTTTTCCATTTTCCGGGAAGAAATTGACCATCGCGCCGCGCTGGGCGAATCCTTGCGTGTCGCCGATCGTCAACATGCCGCTGCCGCGCGAAAGGGCGGCGATACGTTCGAGATGCCTTTCCGCCGGAGCGGCGACGAACAGTATGGCGCATTCGCGGGTGTCCGCGTTCACGTCGAGCAGCGCCACTTCCATTTTCCGCTCATTGACCGGTTTGCCGCGGATGGACTCCAGTGCCGCGCCGAACGGGTTGCCGCCGAGCACGCACAGGCGCAACGCAGCGCCGGCGTTGCCAGGCGTGCCAGCGGACGGCCACTCGACGAACCTGGCGATCTGGTAAATGAACGCAGCCTTGAGTTCATATTCGGACGGCGCGGCGCGTGCCGGCGTCAGCGTGAGCAACAGCAGCATGCCGCAGACCAGCCGCATAACCGACTTAAACCGGATGAGCCGGAGCCAAAAATGTAGGGGCGGATTTATCCGCCCGTGGGCGAATGAATTCGCCCCTACAGAGCTTACCCGGCGGGCAAGCAACGGTTCGGCGCGCGGCATCAGAATCTCCATGTCGCCGCCCCGAAGAAGCTGCGTGGAACTTCGCTGGTTCTCGGCCCTGCGGTATTGATGAATTCGGGATGGCCGGGGTCGAGCAGGTTGCGTCCGGTCAGGCTGAGTTCCAGATCGCGCCGGATGCGCCAGCCGATGCGCGCATCCAGGCGGGTGTAGGCGGGCACGTTCAGGCTGGGCAGGCCGTCCACATAGTAGAGCGAAGCGCCCAGGTCGATATCGTCCGCCGGGGAATGAAATGCGTGGAACTGGAACTGGTTCTGCGGCGACCGCCCTGTCTCGGCCTCGATCGAGGTATCGGTGCTGCCCGCATCGCGGCGGATATTCATTTTCAGCCATGACCACGCGGCCTTGAACTGCCACTTGTCGGCCGGCCGCCAGCTTCCGCTCCATTCCAGCCCGCGGGTCGTCGCGCTTGCCCTGTTATTGAACACCAGCGGCATGACCGTATAGGCGCCTTCGGCAAAATTCGCCTTGCGCTCGATGGTCATCAGGTTACGGTGTTCGCTGTAGAAGGCGGCAACATCCGTCTGCACCTGCTCGGTCAACTGGCTGCGATAGCCCGCCTCATACGAGGTCACCTGCTCGGACTGGATCGCCGGGTTGCCTTGCAACCGCATCACGAAGGTCGTCGCGCCCGGCCTGATGACCGTGGCGACGACGCGGCTGTCCGCATCGGTGCGGGAAGGCGTATGTACGGCGCGGGACACCGCCGCCCAGGCGGTTTGCCGCTCGTCGATTTTCCAGCGCAGGCGCAGGTTGGGTTGAATTTCCAGACCGGTATAGTCGTTGTGCTCCAGCTTGGCGCCCGCGATCAGGTGCAGGTTTTCCTTCAGCGCGATCTCGTCCTGGAAGAAGGCACTGACGACATGATCCGTGCGGCTCGCCGGGATGTATGAAACCGTGAAGGTGTTATCCATCCGGTCTCGGGTCTGCCGGTAACCCGCGCCCCACACGATGTCGTGCCGATCACCTGCCAGGAAACGGTGCTGAAAATCCATGTCGTACGTGTCGCGCCGCTCGCCGAGATTGAAGTAGCGCCGCTCGTAGGTGTCGTAGTAGAACTGCAATGCCCACTCATCGGTGGCCGACAGCGCGCTTTTCCAGCGCGCCAGCAGGTTGCCGCCCTCCAGGTCGATGGTGTAGCCGGTCGGGGTGCTGTAGGGAGGCGTCAGCGCAACGATCGTGCCGGTATGGTCGGAACCTCCGGTATAGGTGTCGCCCTGCACAGTCAGCGAGTTCCCGCCGGACATATCCCAGTCCGTCCGGAAACCGGCGCTGCGCAGATCGTGCCGGTCATGTGCTTCTGCCCCGGAAGCCTGCCTGAAATTGTCCTTGGCGGCATCCCTGGCATAGATGCGGAAATGGCCGGTTTCGCCGATATGCCCGCCATAGCGCGCCGTTCCCTGATGCTCGGAGTTCCCGGCGCCGCCGCTCACCATGCCGCCCTGGGTCGCCGAAGCGGGCAGGGTGATGATATTGATGATGCCGGTGACCGCATTCGCGCCCCACAGCGCGCCGCCGGGGCCGCTGATCACCTCGATGCGCTCCACATCCTCCAGCACCACGTCCTGGGCATCCCAATACACGCCGGTAAAAGTCGGGGTCTGCAACACGCGCCCGTCCAGCATCACCAGCAGATTGTCGCTGTTCTTGGCGTTGAAGCCGCGGCTGCTGATCGCCCAGGTGCCGCCGTCGATGCGCGCCACCTGCAT
>CAYGIF010000142.1:0-5309 GCA_964349865.1 uncultured Gallionella sp.
ATCCCGCTCGGCACGCAATTCATGACCCAGTATCTGATGCTGGTGGAAAAACAGATGGATGGTTCGGTGACCAGCCGCCAGATTTTGCCGGTGCGTTTCGTTCCGCTTACCGGCGGACATTAGTTATTCCAATTATCTTTCGTAACAGCAATAACCATGTAGGGTGCATTCCATGCACCAATAGCAATGGTGCATGGAATGCACCCTACCTCATTTCACTATTGATCGGATAATGGAATTTATGCATCGTCCGCCATTCATCGCCATAGGCCTGCTCTCCGCCTGCGTGCTGGCCTACGAGGTGTTGCTGACGCGCCTGTTCAGCATCGTGCTGTGGCATCACTTCGCCTATATGATCATCAGCGCGGCGATGCTGGGCTACGGGGCGAGCGGCACTCTGCTTACGCTGCTGAAGGAAAAAATCGCGCCGCACTTCGGCGCGGTATATGTGATGGCTGCGGTGGCGTTGGCCGTGCTGATGCCCGCCGCGTTCCTGCTGGCACAGCAGGTTCCGTTCAATCCGCTCGAATTGCTGTGGGATAACACCCAGCCTGCCAAACTGCTCGCCGTTTATCTGTTGATGATGCTGCCGTTCTTCTGCGGGGGCTTTGGCATCGGCCTCGTTTTTGCGCAGTACGGCAAGCAGGCGGCGCGCATCTACGCCTGCGACATCCTCGGCGCGGGGGCGGGCAGCCTGGGCGTCATCGGCGTGCTGTTCCTCGTGCCGCCAGCCAAAGTGTTGGCCGCCCTCACGGCATTGGCGTTGCTGGCTGCCGCGATCGCTGTCGTCGAACTGAAAGTGCGGCCGAAATGGCTGATGGAATTATTTGTCGGGATGGCTTTGCTGGCGGCTGTCGCGCTGCCCGGCATCCAGGTGCATCCCTCCGCCTACAAGGATTTGAGCCAGGCCATGAACATCGCCGGGGCGCGCGTGATCGAGGAACGCAGCAGCCCGCTGGGGCAGATCACGGTCGTGGAAAACACCCGCGTCCCGTTGCGCCATGCGCCGGGGATGAGCCTCAACGCCACGATGGAGCCGCCGCAGCAGTTGGGTGTGTTCGTGGACGGAGACGGCCCTTCGGCGCTGACAAAATTCGATGGCAATCTCGCGCCGCTGGACTATCTCGACCAGCTCACCTCGGCGCTGCCTTACCACGCGCTTGCTTCCCATGAAAGGGAACGGCCGCGCGTGCTGGTGCTGGGCGCCGGCGCCGGCAGCGATGTGTTGCAGGCGCTTTACCACGGCAGCGCCGCGGTCGATGCGGTGGAGCTGGATCGCAACGTCACCGGTCTGGTCAGCCAGCGTTTTAATGACTATGCCGGCAATCTTTACAGCCAGCCCGGCGTGCAGGTACATGCAGCCGAGGCGCGCGGCTTCGTCAACACCAGCAATCAGCGCTACGACCTGGTCCAGGTGGCGCTGCTGGATTCATTCGGCACCGCCTCGGCCGGGCTGTATGGTCTGAGCGAAAACTATCTGTACACGGTCGAGGCGCTCCAGACCTACCTGAGCCGCCTCACGCCGGGCGGCATGCTGGCCGTCACCCGCTGGCTCACGCTGCCGCCGCGCGATGCGCTGAAGCTGTTTGCGACGGCGGTGGCCGCGCTGGAGCGCAGCGGCGTCACCAACCCAGCCGCGCGACTGGTGATGATACGGGGCTGGAAGACTGTCACGCTGCTGGTGAAGAACAGCGATTTCACCGCGCCGGAAATCGCGGCAATCAAGGAATTCAGCCGCGCGCGTTCCTTCGATCTGGCCTATTACCCCGACATGAAAACCGATGAGGCGAACCGTTTCAACATCCTGTCGCAGCCCTATTTTTTCGACGGCGCCGTCGCGCTGCTGGGGCCGCAGCGGCAGGACTTCATCGACCGGTACAAGTTTTATATCGAGCCGGCGACCGATGACCGGCCGCATTTTTTCCGTTTCTTCAAATGGGATGCCGCCGCAGAATTATTCGCGCTGCGCGAGCAGGGCGGCATGCCGCTGCTCGACTGGAGCTATCCGCTGCTGGTGATGACGCTGGCGCAGGCATTTGCGGCAAGCGTGCTGCTGATCGTGGCGCCGCTGGCGCTGTCGCGTTGCCGGCGCACCTTGCCAACCGCGCCGGTGGCTTTGTATTTTCTCGCGATCGGCTTCGCCTTCATGTTCATGGAAATCGCCTTCATCCAGAAATTCGTGCTGTTTTTGGCGCACCCGCTGTATGCCGTGGCAGTCGTGCTGTGCGCCTTCCTGATGTTCGCCGCAGCGGGAAGCTGGCTGGCGGGACATTGGCAGGGCAGGCGCTGGCTGGCTGCAAATAAAGTTATCATTGCGGTAATTGCGATGGGCGTCCTGGCGCTGTTCTATTTGGCCGTCCTGCCGCAGATGTTCCAGGCGCTGATCCATTTGCCCGATGCGGCAAAGATCATTATTTCCGTCGCGCTGATCGCGCCGCTGGCGATGTGCATGGGCGTGCCTTTCCCGACCGGCATGATGCGGCTGGCGGGAGCGTCCGAGGAATCCATTCCCTGGGCGTGGGCGATCAACGGCTTCGCGTCGGTGGTGGGCGCGGTTCTCGCCACCTTGCTGGCGATCCATCTGGGGTTTGCCGCAGTGATCCTGCTGGCGGTTTTGATTTATGCTGTAGCCTGTGTTGCGTTGAAGGGATTCGTTTTATGAGTTTGCGGGAGCCATTTGCAGGGGCAGGTTGAAAACCACGGAAATAGTTGCGCGGGTTGTAATCGATTCATCACTTTAGGAGATCAATCATGAATAATGAAGCAGGTAATGATACAAGCACCCTTGAAGCGGAAGTGCGCGAGACCGTCGAGCAGGGGAACGATGTGCAGGAAAAAGTGCGGCAGCTCACCTTGCGCTTCATCAGTGCGCGTTCGCTCGATATCGGGTCCGTGCGGCAGGCGGCGGACGCCGTGTTGCGCGGCGCACGGGCAGGCGTGCAGAAGGAATTGCAGCATTCATCCGCGCAAACCCATATCGCGCGGGATCACCTCAAACAGGCGGTCACCGGCCTGGATGTAGCGCTTGCGCAATTTGCCGAGGCCGCCAAGCTTGCCGTTGAAGAAGCGGCGGGCCGGGCGCAGAAGTATTCCAGCGAAGACCTCAAGCGGGCGCGCGCTGACCTTGCAAGCCTTGAGACGATGTTCGTGGAAACCCTGCAAAGCTCGGCCTCGGCTGCCAGGAATGCGGCGGGAGAGATATTGCATGACCTGGCGGCGCACACCCGCACCCATGGTTCCGCCGTCGGCACGCAGATGAAAGAAACGCTGTCCGTCCTTACGCGCCATATCGGCGCGGCAGGACGCGCCCAGGTCGGGGTCGGCCTGCATCTCGCGAAAAACACTTCCGACCTCGTGCGCCAGATCGCTGCCGGCGTGCTTACCGGCTTGGCAGATCATGTCCGGCCCGGCCAACCCAAAGACAAGGGTATGTGATGTTGTGGCAGGCGCTGATTGCGGCGCGCGACCTCGGGCGGTTGCATGAGATCGCCTCGGTCCTGATCCGCTATGGCTTTGGCGATTTTGTGCGGCGCATGGGGATGGCCAATGCGCTGGAACGCGCGGGACGGACGCTGCTCTGGAAGCATGCGGAAGAACTGGCGCATCTCGAGCCGCCCGCGCGGGTGCGGCGCGTGCTTGAGGAGCTGGGCCCGACTTTCATCAAGCTCGGCCAGGTGCTCGCGACGCGCGTAGACCTGTTCGAACCCGAGTGGATCGCCGAATTCTCCAAGCTTCAGGACAGCGCGCCACCCGTGCCTTACGCCGAGCTCCAGCAACAGCTTGGCGAAGACCTGGGCGCGCCGCCCGAGGAGATATTTGCCGCCTTCGATCCCGAACCCCTGGCGGCCGCCTCCATCGCACAGGTGCACCGTGCCCGCCTGAAAGACGGCAGCGCGGTGGTGGTCAAGGTGCGCAGGCCGGGCATCCGGCCAACCATCGAAGCCGACTTGCGCTGGCTGATGCGCCTGACGGAACTCGTCGAATCGGAAAACCCCGAACTGCGCAATTTTCATCCGAAGGAGATCGTCCGGCAGTTTGAGCAATCACTGCGGCGCGAGCTGGATTTTGCCACCGAATGCCGCAATGCCGAACGCATCGCTAACAATTTTGCAGGCTACACGGATCAGGATGCCGCGTCTCCGTTCGCCGCCGCGCCGGTCATCGTCATTCCCCGTGTTTATTGGCAGTGGACCGGCGAGCGGGTGTGCGTGCAGGAATTCATCGACGGCATTCCGGGGCGCGATCTTGCCGCCGCCGATCATGCCGGCCTGGACCGCAAGATACTCGCCCGGCGCGGGGCGCGCGCCGTGTTGAAGATGATCGTTGAGGACGGTTTCTTTCACGCCGATCCGCACCCGGGCAACGTGTTTTATCTGCCCGGCAACCGTCTCGCCTTCATCGACTTCGGCATGGTGGGCAGGCTGAATGAGGAACGCCGCGACCAGATGATCCGGCTGATGCTCGGCATGGTGCGGCATGATGCGGCGCATATCGCCGATGTGCTGCTCGACTGGTCCGGTGACGTTTCGGTGGATGAGGGCAGCCTGATACTGGAAATCCAGACCTTCGCCGATCAATATTACAACATACCGCTGAAACAGCTCAGCCTCGGCGCCATGCTCACCGACCTTGTGGCCATCCTGCGCGAGCACCGGATTGCGCTGCCTGCCGATCTCGCGCTGTTGATCAAGGCCTTCATCACGCTCGAAGGCATGGGCCGCGAGCTCGACCCGGACTTCGACATGGCGGGAGAGGCAATGCCCATGCTGGAGCAGTCGCTGCGCGCACGTTATAAGCCAGCCGCATTGATCAAACGCGGCTGGCGCTCGGCCGGCGAAATGCTGGCGCTGATCGCAGACTTGCCCCACGACCTCTCCCGATTGCTGCGCGCCGCACGGCGCGGCAGGCTGGAAATCCACATCGATGTCACGCACCTGAAGCATGTCGGCAACCAGCTCGACGGCGCCGCGAACCGGCTGGTGATCGGCATTGTCGTTGCTGCGCTGATCATCGGCTCCTCGATCGTCATGACCGTATCCGGCGGCCCCACGCTGCTCGGGCTGCCCACTTTCGGCCTGCTCGGCTATCTCGGCGCGGCTGCCGGTGGCGTGTGGCTGCTGCTGTCGATCTGGAAGAGCAACCGGGCGGATCGGGAGTGATCCTGGCGGCGCTGATCTGCGCCGTGGCCGCGTTGGGGAAATTCGCCTGAGCTGTTTTTGTAGGTGCGAATTCATTCGCACATAACCTGTTGCTCGTGCGAATGAATTCGCACCTTGTATCTTTCTTTTCGTGGTGGTTAGCTACTACCA
>CAYGIF010000143.1:0-5298 GCA_964349865.1 uncultured Gallionella sp.
TGCCGGAACAGCGGCTCGCACGCGGCGAACTCGAGTGCGCTGGCTGCGCGCACTTTCTCCAGCAGCGCGAGGTCGGCGGGCGCTTCGAGCGACGGCGCGAGTTGCGCGAAATTTTCCAACACCGCCGCCTGTATTGCGTCCGGTGAGCCGAACGGCGAATCCGCCGCGGCGGGCGGCAGCGCGGCATGAAATCTCGCAATGGTGGCGGCCAGTTTGTCGATATGCGTTGCGGTGATCTGGCCTTCTGCCAGCAAACGATCCATCATCGCGGCGCGGGGAAAACGGCGCATGTGCACCGCATACTCGATGGCGGGTTCGCCGCCGAGCAGCGGCTGTTCCGGGTCGCCGCCGATGGCGACGACATCGAGGTAAATGTCCGGGGCGAGGCGGCGATTGAGGCGCAGCTCCTCGGTGCAATAGAAACGGCGCTTTTCCAGCGTGGAGAAATCCAGGAAGCCGAGATCGAGCGATTTCTTGATCTTGTAGGCATCGTGCCCGGCCAGCAGCACCCAGGAGATATGCGTTTCCTCGATTCTGGAATGGCGCGGAAAATTGCCGCGCGCACCGAGCGCCTCCACCAGTTTCCGCTGGCGCAACAGGTCCGGCGAGGGTTGTATGTGCATCATGGGTAATACTCTCTTCATGCGTTGCATGCATCGTACTCTAGCATGGCGCAGGCCGTTGCCGGGCAGGATAAATGGGAGCACAATCAAACTGGTTTCTTACGAAAAATGGAAGTTGACGTATGGTCGCCACTGCACGCTGGGAACACTTCCCGCATCAGGCCGATGTCGGTGTGCGCGGCCTGGGTGCGACACTCGAGGAGGCTTTCGAACAGGCGGCGATGGCGCTGACGGCGGTGATCGCCGATCCGGCAGGGGTGATGCCAAAAGAGGCGATCCGGTTTTCCTGCGAAGCGCCCGATGCCGAGCTGCTGCTGGTCGATTGGCTGAACAGATTGATTTACGAGATGGCGACGCGCAACATGCTGTTCAGCCGCTTCGAAGTGCATCTGGAGGGAAATCATCTCGCTGCACAGGCGTGGGGCGAAGCGCTGGAGGTAGCTCGTCACCATCCTGCCGTCGAGGTGAAGGGTGCGACTTATACCGCGCTGAAGGTTGCGCAGCAGCCGGACGGCGGCTGGCTGGCGCAGTGCGTCGTGGATGTGTAAAGACGTGTAGCCCGGATGAAACGCAGTGCAATCCGGGGAGAGCCTGAGCCCCCGGATTTCGCTATCGCTGTATCCGGGCTACGATAGACGAAGGAACCCTATGGACCTCGCCCTATTTGAACGCAAATCCGATTTCGAATGGTGCATCAAGCCGTTCGGCAAAATGCGCGTGCCCGGCGTGATCTTCGCCAGCGAGGCGCTGATGCGCGAGATGGACGCCAAGGTGTATGAGCAGGTCGCCAATGTCGCGATGCTGCCGGGCATCGTCGGCGCTTCCTTCGCGATGCCGGACGCGCACTGGGGCTACGGCTTCCCCATCGGCGGCGTGGCGGCGTTCGATGCAGATGCGGGCGGCGTGGTGTCGGCGGGCGGGGTCGGCTTCGACATCTCCTGCGGCGTGCGCACGCTGCTGACCGGCCTGCATCGCGAAGACATCGACAAGGTCAAGGAGCGACTCGCGGAGGCGTTATATCGCGCGATCCCCGCCGGCATGGGCAGCACCGGCGCGATCCGGCTGGATGCGGCGGAGATGGATGCGATGCTGGAGGGTGGCGCGCGCTGGGCGGTGGAGCGCGGCTTCGGCAGCGAGGCCGACCTCGCGCGCATCGAAGAGGGCGGCTGCATGAAGGGCGCCGACCCGGCGCAGGTTTCCGAGCAGGCCAAGAAGCGCCAGCGCGACGAGATGGGCACGCTCGGCTCCGGCAACCACTACCTCGAAATCCAGCAGGTCACCGACGTGTATGCGCCGGAAATCGCCGCAGCGTTCGGCGTGAAGATCGGGGACATCGTGGTCAGTATCCATTGCGGCTCGCGCGGCCTCGGCCACCAGATCGGCACCGAATTCCTCAAGCGCATGGTGATCGCCGCACCCGGTTACGGCATCGAACTGCCCGATCGCGAACTGGCCTGCGCGCCGATAGCCTCGCCGCTCGGGCAGGAATATCTCGGCGCGATGCGAGCAGCGATCAACTGCGCGCTCGCCAACCGCCAGATACTCACCCACCTCACGCGCGAAATTTTTTCGCAGGTGTTGCCGCAGGCGCGCTTGCCGCTGCTGTATGACGTGTCGCACAACACCTGCAAGGTCGAGGAACACCGGGTCGATGGGCGGCTGAAAAAACTCTACGTGCACCGCAAGGGCGCGACGCGCGCCTTCGGACCGGGACATCCCGACCTGCCGCGCGAGTTGCGCGATGCCGGTCAGCCGGTGCTGATCGGCGGCAGCATGGGCACTTCTTCGTATATTTTGGCAGGGACGGAGCAGGGCATGCAGATCGCGTTCGGCTCTGCGTGCCACGGCGCGGGGCGCGCGATGAGCCGCCATCAGGCGCTGCGCAACTGGAACGGGCGCAAGGTGGTTGACGATCTTGCCGGGTACGGGATATTGATCCGCAGCCCGTCGATGCGCGGCGTCGCCGAAGAAGCGCCGGGCGCGTACAAGGATGTCGGCGCGGTAGTCGATGCGGCCGACCATGCCAGGCTGGCGCGCAAGGTCGCGCGGGTAGTGCCACTCGTTTGTATCAAGGGGTAGGGTGCGTTCCACGCACCATGGTGCGTGGAACGCACCCTACGGGAAGCTTGCAATCCCGATTGGCCGTTGTATCAGGCTCGAGCCGAACGGAAATGAAATTGGATTGTGGTAAACCATGACTACATCAAATCATAATGACTTGCAGCCACAGCCCGGCGACGCACTGCTGATCGTGGACATGCAGAACGATTTTCTGCCCGGCGGCAGCCTCGCGGTGCCGCGCGGCGACGAAGTGGTGCCGGTGCTGAACAGCTACCTCAAACTTTTCACTTCACGCAATCTGCCAATCTATGCGACGCGCGACTGGCACCCCGAACAGCATTGTTCTTTCAAGGCGCAGGGCGGCTCGTGGCCGCCGCATTGCGTGCAGGGAACACGCGGTGCGGAATTCGCGGCGGCGCTGCAGCTGCCGCCTTCCACAGTGATTATTTCCAAGGCGACTACAGTGGAGCAGGACGCCTACTCCGGTTTTGAGGGCACGAACCTGGATCAGCAATTGCACGCCGCCAATGTTCATCGCCTGTTCATCGGCGGACTCGCCACCGACTACTGCGTGCTCAGTACCGTGCGCGACGCGCTGAAACTCGGCTATCGAGTGTTGCTGCTGGCCGACGCGATCCGCGCGGTGGATGTGCAGCCCGGCGACGGGCAGCGCGCCGAACAGGAAATGTTCGGCCTCGGCGCGCAACGCATCACCTTGGAAGGAATTGCCGCATGAATCCTGCGAACAGCGCGCTGCTCACCGATCTCTACCAGCTCACCATGTTGCAGGGCTATCACGATTCCGGCATGGAGGATGTCGCGGTGTTCGAGTTCTTCGTGCGCAAGCTGCGTCCGGGGCGCGGCTTCCTGATGGCGGCAGGGCTTGAACAATCATTGCAGTTTCTGGAAGGCTTGCATTTCTCGTCGGAAGAGCTGGCCTGGCTGGCGTCCACCGGGCGTTTCAATCACGGATTTCTGGCGCAGCTCGAAACGTTGCGCTTCACCGGCGATGTGCATGCGATGCCGGAAGGCACGGTGTTTTTCCCGAACGAGCCGATCCTGCGCGTGACCGCGCCGATCGCGCAGGCGCAACTGGTCGAAACGCGCCTGATCAACCTGCTGCATTTCCAGACGCTGATCGCCTCCAAGGCGGCGCGCATCGTATTGATGTCACCCGACAAGCTGTTGGTGGATTTCGGGCTGCGCCGCGCGCACGGCGCGGAAGCGGGGCTGCTGGCGGCGCGCGCCAGTTACCTCGCCGGCTTCACCGGCACATCGAACGTGCAGGCGGGCATGCAGTTCGGCATCCCGCTGTTCGGCACGATGGCGAGGCGCTCGCCTTCGAGCATTTTGCCCATGCCCAGCCGGACAACGTGGTGCTGCTGATCGACACATACGACACCGAGGCGGCGGCGCGCAAGGTGGTGGCGCTCGCGCCGCAACTGGAACAGCAGGGCATCCGCATCAAGGGCGTGCGCATCGACTCCGGCAACCTCGCCGATCACGCCCGCCAGGTGCGCCAGATACTGGATGCGGGCGGGCTTCAGTATGTCACGATATTCGCCAGCGGCGACCTGGACGAATACCTGCTGCGCGACATGCTCGCGTCAGGCGCGCCGGTGGACGGCTTCGGCGTCGGCACGCGCATGGACACGTCGAGCGACATGCCGTATCTCGACTGCGCCTACAAGTTGCAGGAATATGCGGGCAAGGCGCGCCGCAAGCGTTCTGAAGGCAAGCAGACCTGGCCGGGGCGCAAGCAGGTGTACCGCAATTACGATGCCGATGGCCGCATGGTCTCGGATATCGTGACGCTTGAAGGAGATGCGCAGCCGGGCGAGCCTCTGCTGAAGCAGGTGATGCGCGCAGGGCAGCGCATCGCAGCCGCGACGCTGGCGGATATCCGCAGCCATGCGGCAACCAATCTGGCGCGATTGCCGGAGCCGCTATGTCTCTTGCAGGAGCAGTATGATTACCGGGTCGAGATCGCCGCTACGCTACATAGGCTCGCGGAGCAGGTTGACCAAGAATTGTAGGGCCGGATTCATCCGGCCGTGGGCGAATGAATTCGCCCCTACGCCAATTTTATAACTGACAGAGGCCCCCATGAAAATAGGCATTCCAAAAGAAATCAAGACCAACGAAAACCGCGTTGCGCTGGTCCCGGCGGGGGCAGAGGCGCTGGCGTCGACGGGGCACATGGTCATCGTGGAAACGGGCGCGGGGCTGGGGAGCGGGTTTGGCGATGCGCAATATCTGGCGGCAGGCGCGCAGATTGCACAGAATGCCGACGCGGTCTGGGCGGCAGCCGACCTGATCGTGAAAGTGAAAGAACCGATCGAGCCGGAATGGAAACACATCCGTCCCGGCCAGGCCATTTTTACCTACTTCCATTTTGCCGCAAGCGAGCAATTGACCCGAGCGCACATGGCTTCCGGCGCGGTGTGCATCGCCTATGAGACCGTCGAGCTGCCGTCGCGCGAACTGCCGCTGCTGACGCCGATGTCCGAAGTGGCCGGGCGCATGGCGGTGCAGGAGGGCGCGAAATACCTGGAAAAACTCTACGGCGGGCGCGGCATCCTGCTCGGCGGCGTGCCCGGCGTGGCGCCCGCGA
>CAYGIF010000144.1:0-5296 GCA_964349865.1 uncultured Gallionella sp.
GAATACGAAGTGGTGATGGTGGCGCGCAGCGACGGCCTGATGAATGCCGACATCCGCCCGCTGGTGCGCCTGTCGCTGCAAGTCATCGTCGAAAGCGACGGCAAGCGCGAACAAGGCTCGGCGGGTGGCGGCGGGCGTTTCGATTACGCATATTTCGACGATGCGATGCTGCGCCGCTATGCCGCGCTGGCGGTGCATCAGGCGGTGACCAACCTGGATGCCGCGCCCGCTCCGGCAGGCAATATGACCGTGGTGCTGGGCAACGGCTGGCCGGGAATTTTATTACATGAAGCGATCGGCCACGGCCTGGAAGGCGACTTCAACCGCAAGGGCAGCTCGGCGTTTTCCGGCCGCGTCGGCGAGCGCGTCGCGGCGCAAGGCGTGACCGTGGTGGACGACGGCACGCTGGCAAGACGGCGCGGCTCGCTGCAGATGGACGATGAAGGCAACCCCGCGCAATGCACCACGCTGATCGAGAACGGCATCCTCAGAGGCTATCTGCAAGACTCGCTCAATGCGCGGCTGATGGGCGTGGCTACGACAGGCAACGCGCGGCGCGAATCCTACGCGCACCTGCCGATGCCGCGCATGACCAACACCTACATGCTCAACGGCGACAAAGACCCGCAGGAAATCATCGCGTCGGTGAAACACGGCCTGTACGCGGTGAATTTCGGCGGCGGGCAAGTCGACATCACTAGCGGCAAATTCGTGTTCTCCACCGCCGAAGCCTATATGATCGAAGACGGCAAGATCACCCATCCGGTCAAAGGCGCGACGTTGATCGGCAACGGCCCCGACGTGCTGACGCGCATCTCGATGATCGGCAACGACATGGCGCTCGACCCCGGCGTCGGCACCTGCGGCAAGGAAGGCCAGAGTGTGCCGGTCGGCGTGGGGCAGCCCACCGTGAGGATAGACGGGCTGACGGTCGGCGGGACGGCGTAGCAAGCTGTTTCGCTTGCATAACCAAATTATTCGATGATATGAACCAAATCTCGCCGGAGCTGGCAAAAAGACTCACCCTGGCCGTGGAAAAAATGCCCGCTTTTCCCAAGAGCGTGCAGAAGATCCTGGAGTTGACGAGGAACCTGGACTGCGAGCCGAAACATCTGGTGCAGGTGATCGAAAAAGATCCGGTGATGACGGTCAAGATTCTCAGGGTGCTCAACTCGGCTTATTACAACCTGCCCAGCAAAATCACCTCGCTCAATCACTCGGTGGTTTTCCTCGGCTTCAATACCATCAAAAACCTTGCGCTCGGCATCGCTTCGGTCGGTATTTTGCCCAAGCACAATTCCGCCGGTTTCGATATCCAGCATTATTTGCTGCACTCCCTCACCACTGCCGGCATCGCCAAATTGCTGGCTGGTAAGCAGGGGGATGCCGATCCGATGGATTGCTATATCGCCGGGTTGCTGCATGATTTCGGCAAGGTGGTGTTTGCCCAGTTCATGCCCGACGAATTCAACCAGGCGTTGCAGAAAAGTGCCGGTGAAAATATATCGCTGCATCTGGCGGAAAGCCAGGTAATTGGCGTCGACCACAGCGTCGTGGGCTCGATGCTGGCAGAGAAATGGCAATTTCCTCCGGCGCTGATCGATTGCATACGCAACCATCATTCCCCGGATGACGGGGAAGGCGGGATGTGGGCCAGCGTTTATGCCGCCAACCAGATCAGCAAGAAAATGGCTTTCGGCGATAGCGGCGATCATTGCATCGAGGCGTTGCCCCCGGCAGTCCGCAACTATTTCGGCGGCGATATCGATGAAATCATCGCCTCTCTCGGCGATCTGTCGAAAATCGTCGAAGAAGCCCGGGTATTTTCCCAGGTCGGAACCGACGCATGAAAATCAAATTCTGGGGAGTGCGCGGCTCGATTCCTTCTCCCGGCCCCAACACCGTCAAATATGGCGGCAACACCTCCTGCATCGAGATACGCACCGACGATAACGAACTGATTATCCTTGATGCCGGCACCGGAATTTTCGCGCTGTCGCAAGTGCTGCTCAGGGAAATGCCGGTCACCGCGAACGTCTTTATTACCCACACCCATTGGGATCACATCCAGGGCTTGCCGTTCTTCATCCCGATTTTTATTCCCGGCAACACCCTGCGCCTGCACGGCGCATTCGATCCCGTTTCCGGGCGCGGCATCGAGCAGATCATGGAAGTGCAGTTGCAGTACAGCTATTTCCCGGTGCGCGAAGCCGAAATGAAGGCCAGGATCGAATACGAAACCCTGATGCCGGAACAAAGCGTGCAGGTCGGATCGGCCACGATCACGCCGACGCTGCTCAACCACCCGGTCATCAACTTCGGCTACCGCATCGACTGCAACGGTAAATCGGTTTTCTTCACCGGCGACTACGAACCTCCTTACAACATCTATGCTCCCGAAGATGAAGGTTGCGACGAATACCGGATGCTGATGGAGGACAAGGAAAAATCCATCATCGAGGCGATGCGCGGCGTGGACGTGCTGATTGCCGATGCGTCCTACACGAGCGCGGAATACCCGGCGAAAAAAGGCTGGGGGCATGGCACCTTCGATTCCTGCATCGCCATGGCAAAAAAAGCCGGCGCCAAAGTTTTGTACTGCACCCACCACGAACCCACCCGCAGCGACGAGGCGCTGGAACGGGAATTTGCAAAAGCGCTGGAAGGCCATCCGAAGCAGGGCGGCGGCCCGGAATGCCGCCTTGCGCGCGAGGGCGAGGAAATCCTGTTGTGAACCGCCCCTTTCACCTTTATATGAAGTGGTTTTTGGAGAAGGGATAAGAGGGAAGGGGGAAGGGTAAAACCATTTCTCCGATTATCAGGGTGCCAGGATTTCACCCTTCACCCTTCACCCTTCGCTGCTCAGGTATAATCCGCGCCCATGTTGATTCTACGCGGCCTTTATTCTCCAAGCACACCGTTGCTTGCCACACAGCCTGTTGCGCTCACCATCGGCAATTTCGATGGGGTGCATCTGGGCCATCAGGCGTTGCTGGGCGAACTGCGTGCGGCGGCGCAAGCGCGCGGGCTGCAAACGGCGGTGGTGATTTTCGAGCCGCACCCGCGCGAGTTTTTCACGCCGCAGCAAGCGCCGGCGCGCCTGACCAGCCTGCGCGAGAAACTGGAGCTGTTCAGTTCCATGTGTATCGACCGCGTGCATATATGCCGTTTCAATGCGCGCTTCGCGCAGATCGGCGCGGCGGAGTTCATCCACGCGCTGCATGAAAAACTGTCGGCCAAATTCGTGCTGATCGGTGACGATTTCCGCTTCGGCAGCGGGCGCGCCGGCGATTTCGCGCTGATGGAAAAGATCGGCATGCAGCACGGTTTTGCGGTGCAGGCGGTGCACAGTGTGACGCACGGCGGCGTGCGCATTTCCAGCACGGCGGTGCGCGCCGCGCTGGCGGACGGCGACATGCGCATGGCGCAGTCCTACCTGGGGCGTCCCTACAGCATCAGCGGGCGCGTGGAGCATGGCGACGGCTTGGGCAAGAAGCTCGGCTTCCCGACCGCCAATATCCAGTTGAAACACAACCGCCCGCCGCTGTCCGGCATTTTCGTGGTGCGCGTGCATGGCGACGGCCTGCCGCCGATGCAGGGCGTGGCGAGCCTCGGCGTGCGCCCGACGGTGAGGGAGGACGGCAAGCCGGTGCTGGAAGTTCACGTGTTCGATTTTGCAGGCGAGATTTACAACAAGCACATGCGCCTGGATTTCCTGCACAAGCTGCGCGATGAGGAAAAATATCCCGATCTGGAAACGCTGACGCGGCAAATCGCGCTGGATGTGGAAAATGCAAAGCAATGGTTCAAACGACATGACTGACTACAAAGACACGCTCAATCTGCCCGATACCCCGTTCCCGATGCGCGGCGACCTTGCCAAACGCGAGCCGCAGATGGTGGCGCGCTGGCAGGCGCAGCAACGCTATCAGAAAATCCGCGCGGCCAAACAGGGCAAGCCGAAATTTATCCTGCACGACGGCCCGCCGTATGCGAACGGCGACATCCACATCGGCCACGCGGTGAACAAGATACTCAAGGACATTATCGTCAAGAGCAGGACGCTAGCGGGTTTCGACGCGCCCTATGTGCCGGGCTGGGACTGCCACGGCCTGCCGATCGAGTTGCAGGTGGAAAAGAAGCACGGCAAGGCGATTCCTCCGTCGCAGTTCCGCGAGCTGTGCCGCGCCTATGCAAAAGAACAGATCGAACGGCAGAAAAAAGACTTCATCCGCCTCGGCGTGCTGGGCGACTGGGAGCATCCCTACCTGACGATGAACTTCAAGACCGAAGCCGACATCATGCGCGCGCTCGGGACCATCCACGAGCGCGGCTATTTGCACCAGGGGCGCAAGCCGGTGAACTGGTGCCTGGATTGCCAGTCGGCATTGGCCGAGGCCGAGGTGGAATACGAGGACAAGACTTCGCCCGCGATCGACGTGTGCTTCGAGGTGAAGGATAAAGGCGCATTGGCTAAGGCGTTCGGCGTATCGCTGCCGGGCGATGCCAGGGTGTATGCGGTGATCTGGACCACCACGCCGTGGACGCTGCCTGCCAACCAGGCGGTGAGCGTGCATCCCGAGCATGAATACCGCCTGGTCAGGACCGGCAAGGGTTACCTGCTGCTGGTTGCGGAGCTGATGGAAAGCTGCCTGCAACGCTATCAACTAAGCGGCGAAGCGGTCGGGCATTGCAAAGGCGCGGCGCTGGAATTGCTGGCGTTGCAGCACCCATTCCACGAGCGCACCGTACCGATCATCTGCGGCGAGCATGTCACGCTGGAAGCGGGCACCGGCCTGGTGCATACCGCGCCGGCGCACGGCCTGGACGATTACTTCGTCGGACAGAAGTACCATTTGCCGACCGACAACCCGGTCGGTGACGACGGCAAGTTCATCGCCAGCACGCCACTGGTCGGAGGCATGTTTGTGTGGAAAGCCAACGACGTGGTGATCGATGCATTGCAGGCCGGCGGCCATTTGTTGCACCTGGAAAAAGTGCAGCATAGCTATCCGCATTGCTGGCGGCACAAGACGCCGATCATTTTCCGCTCCACGCCGCAGTGGTTCATCGGGATGGACAACAGAGGTCAGAGGGCAGAGGTCAGAGGGCAGAACCAGTCTTCGGATATGGACAAGTTGGTGCAGGAAAAGCGTGAACATGGCGCGACGCATGTGCAGCCTGATGGCGCAAGCCTGCGCGACCTCGCCAACCAGGCCGTCGAACAGACCGAATTCTTTCCTGCCTGGGGGCGCGCGCGCCTCGAAGCGATGATCAAAAACCGCCCCGACTGGTG
>CAYGIF010000145.1:0-5211 GCA_964349865.1 uncultured Gallionella sp.
AGGGGCTGGAATCGCGCCTGAACGGCATCCTCATCGACCGCTACGATGCCGGCGAGAACGCCGGTTATCCGACGCTGTGCAAAGGCCGCTTCGATGTGCAGGGCGAGACCTATTATGCCATCGAGGAACCCGCCAGCCTCAACACCCTGGAACTGCTGCCGGAATTGGTGCGCATGGGTATCGCCGCGATCAAGATCGAGGGGCGTCAGCGCAGCCCCGCCTATGTCGGGCAGGTCACCAAGGTATGGCGCCAAGCCATCGACAACTGCCTGCGCGACGCCGGGGGGTTTGCCGTCAAGCCGGCATGGATGGCGGAGCTCGGCAAGGTATCGGAAGGGCAGCAACAGACTCTTGGCGCGTATTACCGCCCCTGGAAATAAGATATGAAGCTAGCACTCGGACCCGTCCTCTACTACTGGGATCGCGACACCCTGCTCGGTTTTTACGATGAGATGGCCGACGCGCCCGTGGACATCATCTACCTCGGCGAAACCGTCTGTTCGCGCCGCCATCTGCTGCGCCTGCAGGATTATCTGGACATGGCGGAACGACTTGCCGCCGCCGGCAAGGAAGTGGTGATTTCGACGCAGACCCTGATCGAATCCGAATACGACGTCAAGACCCTGCGCAAGATTGCCGACAATGAAAATTTCCGCGTGGAAGCCAACGACATGGGCGCGGTGCGCCTGCTGGCGAACAAAATGCCGTTCGTGGCAGGTTCGACGCTGAACATATTCAACCCGCAAACCCTCGATTTGCTCGCCGGACTGGGCGCAACCCGCTGGGTGATGCCGGTGGAAATGTCGCGCGAGGCGCTTGCGTCAGTTCTGCGCAATCGCCAGACGAACCCGGAAACCGAGGTATTCGCTTACGGACGCCTGCCGCTGGCTTTTTCGGCACGCTGTTTCACCGCGCGCCACCATAACTTGCAGAAAGACGACTGCCAGTTCAAATGCCTCGATTACGAGGACGGCCTTGCGCTGAATACCCGCGAGGGGCAGCCCTTTCTGACGCTGAACGGCATCCAGACCCAATCGGCGCTGGTGCATAACCTGATCGGCAAACTGGATACCCTGCAGGACGCAGGTGTTGACGTGGTGCGGGTCAGCCCCCAGGCGCACCATAGCGGCGAGATATTGCGCCTGTTCAAGGAATGCATGGAGCAGCATCTGACGCCTGCACAGGCCTTGGCGCAGATCGAAGGACTGATGCCGGCGGCATCCTGCAACGGCTATTGGTACGGCAAGCCCGGCCTTGATTTCATCCGCAACAACCCGTTAGCTACCATTGAATGAGGTGACCAGCATGAAACTTTTTTTGATTCCGCAGCCCGTCGGCACCCTTATTTCACTGCTGCCCCGCTATCCCCATTCGCTGATTTTCTCGCGGGCAATCAATCTGGCGCTGAACGACAAACTGCGCGATGAAGTCTGGCAACCCCTGCATGGCAAACAGGTCTGCATCCGCGTTAAAGACGCCGGCATTGCCTTTCACTTCACCCTCGGCGCAAATGGCCTGATGGCCCGCCATGCGGCGCCCCAAGCCGACCTCACCATCAGCGCCAGCGCCCAGGATTTTATCCTGCTGGCGCTACGCAAGGAAGATCCGGACACGCTGTTTTTCAGCCGCCGTCTGGTAATGGAAGGCGATACCGAGCTTGGCTTGCTGGTGAAAAATACGCTGGATGCGATGGAATTGCCGCCGCTGGATTTCCGCACCCTGCTGCCGGTGCGTTTGCTCGGCAAGCTTCGCACACGCCTGCTGGCGTAATTTCCAATCGATAAAAACATTGGGGCGCGATAGTTCGCGACCCAATGTTATCTTCAACTCAAAATTAAATCAGTTTTCCAGATAGTCCACCAGGATGCCGCTGGTCAGGCGAAGGCGCTGGCTGAGCAGTTGCGCGATCTTGAGCAGCAATTTTGCCGAGAGCGCGGGCTTATCGCGCATGATCTGCAAAAAATTCTCCTGCGTCAGGACGGCCAGTGTCGATGGCGCAACGGCCACTGCCGTAGCGGAGCGCGGCTCACCGTCCACGATCGTCATTTCGCCCAGGCTGCGGCCGGGAAATACCGTAGAGACGATTTTATCAACATGCCGGTTGTCTTCCTTGTGAACCTCGAGCTTGCCTTCAAGCACGATGCACATGAAATCCCCCTTGTCGCCTTCGCGAAACAGGACGGCACCGGGAGCGGCGCGATAAAGCTGGATATAGCCGGATAAAGCCTCGATTTGCGACCATTCGAGATCCTTGAACATTAGCGCGTTCTCGAGCATGGCCGCAATCCGGTCTGAAGACGCGGTGCCTGGCTGCTGGGGGTGCTGGCGGCGTTCCGGATTCACCCCCAGGGCTTGCTGGCGGCGTTCCGGGAATTCGGCGCGCAGTTTGCCGGGTTCCAATAGTTCAAGTGACGCCAGGGATGATTTTTCAGTGTTCAGTGCCATATTTTTGGGGCATGAATTGTAAATATGCGCTGTTTACGGTTCACCGCCCACGACCTTCCTGTCAGGTATTTTGCACCACCACTTTCGGGAATACGGCGCTACGGTTCTGCGCCATTTCCGCGATCTTGACAGCGATACGCCGTGCAATCTGTTTATACGCCTTTGCGACATTGCCGTCCGGATCGGCCACTACTGTCGGCTTGCCGGAATCGGTCTGCTCGCGGATGCGGATATCCAGCGGCAGGCTGCCGAGCAATTCAGTGTTGTAATCGGCGCACATTTTTTCGCCGCCGCCCGATCCGAAAATATGCTCTTCATGTCCGCATTTGGAGCAGATATGCGTGCTCATGTTTTCCACGATGCCGACGATCTTGATGCCGACCTTCTCGAACATCTTGAGCCCCTTGCGCGCGTCCATCAGCGCAATGTCCTGCGGGGTGGTCACAATCACCGCACCGGTGACCGGCACTTGCTGGGCCAGCGAAAGCTGGATGTCGCCGGTGCCGGGCGGCAAGTCCACAATCAAATAGTCCAGGTCATCCCAGCGCGTCTGGCGCAGCAATTGATCCAGCGCCTGCACGACCATCGGGCCGCGCCAGATCATCGGCGTGTCGTCGCTGCCGATCAGGAAGCCGATGGACATCGCCTGCAGGCCGTGATTGGTCATCGGCTCCATGAATTGGCCGCCGACCGTATTGGGCTGGCCGGTAATGCCCAGCATGGTCGGTTGCGAAGGGCCATAGATGTCAGCATCCAGCATGCCGACGCGTGCGCCTTCGGCAGCCAGCGCCAAGGCGATATTGACTGCGGTGGTGGACTTGCCCACGCCGCCCTTGCCGCTCGCCACCGCGATGATGTTCCTCACGCCATCCACCAGTTTCGCGCCATGCTGCACCGTATGCTGCACCACCTTGCTGGTCACGTTGGCGCTGACGCTGCTGCCCGGCAATGCCGCCTTGAGATGCGCCTCGATCATGGCGCGAATCTCGCCCAGCACGCTCTTTGCAGGATAGCCGAGCACAATATCCAGCGACACGTTGTTGCCGTCGATCTTGACGTTCTTCAGGGATTTGCCGCTGGCAAAATCCTTTTTGGTGTTCGGGTCGATCAGATTCTTCAATGCACCCTGCACATCGGCTTCGCTAATACTCATTACTCACTCCTGAAATCGTATAAAAATAGGTTGGGTTCTAAAAACCGGCCAGCGCCAGTCCGCCTGCGCATTTTAACTCAATGGCCGGCAGCCTGCCGGGCTTGAAGAGTTAAGGCACACGGGCATTGGCCGACAAGCCGCTCAGTGGTGTCCGCAACCGCCGCCCCCGCAGCCACCCTTCGGTTCGGGTTCGTCGCCGGGTTCACGGCTTGCTCCCGCCGCGCCCAGTTTCTCCAGATAGCCTTGCCACAACTCGGCCTGATGCTTGCCCAAATCGTAAAGATATTCCCAGGTATAAAGGCCGGAGTCATGCCCATCGTCGAATACGATTTTCAATGCATAACTGCCCACCGGGAGAACTTCGCGTACCCCCACGTTTTTCTTGCCCACCTGCAATGTCTCCTGTCCTGCGCCATGCCCCCGCACCTCGGCCGACGGCGAATACACGCGCAAAAACTCGTAGGGCAGCTGATAGCAAACATCGTCGTCGAACGTGATTTCGAAGAGGCGGGATTGTTGATGCAGTTTAATTTCCGTAGGGTGTCCTGACATGATTCCGGATTTGCTCCTTTTGTATGCGGCGCATTCGCCGCTGGTAATAAAAACACGCACTTTGGCAACAGGCGCCAATTAACCTGAAAGTGCAATTTTTTGCGGGAAAAAAAAGATAAGTTGCGTTGCTGCTGCGACTACCTAAACAGCCAGGCAAAAAACACAGGCGGGGCACTATACGCAACTCGCGTAGGCGCATCAAGATCTGAGCTTGCAGCCGTCCCGCCTTTTACGGCGTGACAGGGGCGATGTGCGCGCCAATGCGGCTAAAAGTGTTATCTTGTGCGCCTTTGAAAATGCAAGATTATCAATATGCATCTTTCCAGACCTGCATCCTCGAACAAACCGCGTTGCGCTTGGGCGGGCAGCGATGCCCTGTACCAGACCTATCACGACCGCGAATGGGGCGTGCCGCTGCACGATGACCGGAGCCTGTTTGAATTTCTGATCCTGGAAGGCGCGCAGGCAGGCTTGAGCTGGATCACCATTTTGCGCAAACGCGAAAATTACCGCGCCGCCTTCGATAATTTTGACGCGGCGCGCATTGCCCGTTATGACGAGAATAAAATAGAATCGCTGCTGCAGGATGCGGGTATCGTGCGCAATCGTTTGAAATTGGAAGCCGCCATCGTCAACGCGCAAAAATTCATGGAGGTGCAGGAAGCGTCTGGCAGCTTCGATGCGTTCATCTGGCAGTTCGTCGATGGACAGCCCAGGCAGAATGCATGGCGCAGCCTCGCCGATGTGCCGGCCAGCACGCCGCAGTCGGACGCGATGAGCAGGGAACTGAAGCGGCGCGGCTTCAAGTTTGTCGGCGCGACGATTTGCTACGCCCTGATGCAGGCGACCGGCATGGTCAACGATCATACCACCCATTGTTTTCGGCACGCCGAGTTAAGCGACAAAAAGGAATAACCAGGAATGTTGTTAAAGTTCACCAAGATGCACGGTGCGGGCAACGATTTCGTGGTGCTGGACGGCGTGCGCCAGCATGTCGATCTCAGCACGGAACAGTTGCGCCTGCTCGCCGACCGCCATTTCGGCGTGGGCTGCGACCAGAT
>CAYGIF010000146.1:0-5121 GCA_964349865.1 uncultured Gallionella sp.
TGCGCCGCGCCGCGATACGTTTCCGCAGGACGCAGGACGACCGCGACCGCGTGCAGCTCGAGCAAATGCTGGATGCGCTGTCGCCCGGCGAAACGCTGATCGTGGTGCGCGCCTTCAGCTATTTCTCGCAACTGTCCAACATCGCCGAAGACCTGCACCACAACCGCCGCCATCGCGCCCACCTCAAGGCCGGCAGCGCGCCGAAGGATGGCAGCCTGCCGCTGGCACTGAAGCGCCTCGAAGAAAAGCGTATCGGCAGGAAAACCCTGCAAGCCTTCCTGGACAGCGCGCTGATCTCGCCGGTATTGACCGCGCACCCCACCGAAGTGCAGCGCAAGAGCATCCTCGACTGCCAGTTGATCATTTCGCGCCTGCTGTCCGACCGCGACCGCGTGGACATGACGCCCGACGAACTCGCCGAGAACGGTGAGGCTCTACACCGCTTCGTGCTGATCCTGTGGCAAACGCGCATGCTGCGCACCGCCAGGCTGACCGTGCGCGACGAAATCAAGAACGGCCTGGAGTATTACCGCTACACCTTTCTCAATGAGATACCGAAGATTTACGTCAACCTGGAAAAGCAACTGGAGGCGCGCTTCGGCAAGGGCATCCGCATTCCGCCGCTGTTGCGCGTGGGAAGCTGGATCGGCGGCGACCGCGACGGTAACCCTTTCGTTACCCACGATGTGATGCTGGGCGCGGTGCAGCAGCATTCCGCGCTGGCATTCGAGCATTACCTGAACGAGACGCATATCCTCGGCACGCGCCTGAGCCTGACCGATCATCTCGTCGAGGTCAGCGACGCATTGCGCAAACTCTCCGACGCTTCGCCGGACAAGGTTGCCGCCCGCGAAGACGAGCCCTACCGCCGCGCGCTGATCCTGATTTATGCGCGCCTCTCGGCCACCGCCAAGCAACTCGGGCATGAAATCCCGCTTCTGCCGCTGCTCGGTACAGATGCTCGACCTTACGCCACGCCGCAGGAATTCATCGCCGACCTCGATGTGCTGATCGATTCGCTGTTCAAGCACGGCGCGGTGTACATCGCGCGCGGGCGGATCGCCAATTTGCGCCGCGCCGCCGAGGTGTTTGGCTTTCACCTCGCGCCGCTGGACATGCGCCAGCACAGCACGATCCACGAACAGGCCGTAACAGAACTCTTTTCCCATAGTTCGGGCAAACCCGACTACCGCGACTTGGATGAGGCGGCGCGGCGCGAAGTGCTGCTGGACGCATTGCAGGGCGGCAAGCCGCTGCTCGGCGAAATGGTGCAATATTCCGATGTGACGCAAAGCGAGCTGCGCATCATGCAGGCCGCCGCGCAAATCCATCGGCGTTTCGGCCGCGAAGCGCTGCCCAACCACATCATCTCCATGGCCGGTGCGGTGAGCGACCTGCTGGAACTCGCCCTCATGTTGCAACAAGTAGGGCTGCTGCAAGGCGGCAAACTGCATGTCAATATCGTCCCGCTGTTCGAGACCATCGCAGACCTGCGCGGCTGCGGCATCATCATGGACGAGCTGTTTTCGATCCCGTACTACCGCAAGCTGCTGGCCGGCTGCGGCAACACGCAGGAAGTGATGCTCGGCTATTCCGACAGCAACAAGGACGGCGGCTATCTCACCTCAAATTGGGAACTGTACAAGGCCGAACTGGAACTGGTGCAGGTGTTCGCGAAACACGGCATTGAGCTGCGCCTGTTCCACGGGCGCGGCGGCACCGTCGGGCGCGGCGGCGGCCCGAGCTATGACGCGATCCTGGCGCAGCCGCCGGGCAGCGTGAACGGGCAAATCCGCATCACCGAACAAGGCGAAGTGATCGCCAGCAAATACTCCAACCCCGAGATCGGCCGGCGCAATCTGGAGACGCTGATCGCCGCGACCCTGGAAGCCACGCTGCTGCATCACCACGGCGCGGACAGCGCGATGCCGGAATATCACCGCATCATGGAAGCGTTGAGCCTGGACGCGTTCGCCGCCTATCGCAGGCTGGTGTATGAGACCCCCGGTTTCAACGATTATTTTTTCGCCTCGACCCCGATCCGCGAAATCGCCGAGCTCAATATCGGCAGCCGCCCTTCGGCGCGCAAGGCGTCGGATCGCATCGAGGATTTGCGCGCGATCCCCTGGGTGTTCAGCTGGAGCCTCTCCCGCACGCTGCTGCCCGGCTGGTTCGGCTACGGCAGCGCGGTGCAGCGTTTCGTCGAGCGCGAAGGCGATGCCGGGCTGGCGCAGTTGCAGGCGATGTACCGGAACTGGCCGTTCTTTCGCGGCCTGATGTCCAACATGGACATGGTGCTGTCCAAGACTGACATGGGCATCGCCTCGCGCTATGCCGAACTGGTGGAAGATGCAGCATTGCGCGAACGGGTCTTCGGCGCGATCAGCCGCGAATGGGAGGGCACCGTGGCAATGCTGTTCGCCGTGACCGGCAACACCACGCTGTTGCAGGACAACCCGGCGTTTGCGCGCAGCCTGCTGACGCGCACCCCGTACATCGACCCGCTCAACCACCTGCAAGTGGCGCTGTTGCAACGCCACCGCGCCGGAGACAACGACGTGCTGGTGAAACGCGCGATCCACCTGACGATCAACGGTATCGCCACCGGCTTGCGGAACAGCGGCTAGATTTCTTGTCTAACTCCGCGCCCATCGAGTCGCCCAAAATGTTTATGCGTAAGCTCATTCTCGCCCTCACCGCCCTCTTGCTGCTCGCCTCGTGCCGCAGCGTGTCGACCGGGAACGTCATCACCGTCGCCACCAGCGGCAGCCCGCAGGCGGCGGCGCGCGCGCTGCTCAAGCGCAAGCAGATCGCCTACATGCGCAACCCCGTGCAGCTCGCCAACGACCTGAAAAATGCGCAACGCGACTTCGGGCAGTTGATGGACATCCTGCAAGGCAACGCCGGCAGAAAGTGGGGCAAGAAGGAAGCGCGCCTGCCCGACCGCACCCACTACGTCAAATACACCCAGGGCTACCTCTCCCGCGCCATCGTGGATTTCGACCGCGGCGAGATCACCGTCGAGACGCTGGACGAAAAAAACCCCGGCACCAGCCTGAAGGATGCCATCGTCACCACGCTGCTTACCCCCGACGACCCGCGCGCGGTCGACCTGTTCTCGGACAGCTCGATCAAGCTGACCGGCGAACGCGACCCCTATCTGCTGGGGCTGGTGCTCGACGACAAGGGGCGCTCCATCACCACGCCGGGACAGGCCGAGCGTTTCGCCGCAGGCCTGGTCAACCTCGCGCAAACCCGCAGCGTGAAGACCGATGCGGGCAGCAAGCAGGCGCATCTGGTGAAGTTCGCGATGGTCAGCAATTTCTCCAGCAAGCAGGCGGAAAAATACCGCCCGGTGGTGGAGCGCTACGCCAAAACTTACGGCATCAGCCCGAGCCTGGTATTCGCCATCATGCGCACCGAGAGCAACTTCAACCCGTTCGCGGTCAGCCCCGCGCCCGCCTACGGCCTGATGCAACTCGTGCCGAGCAGCGGTGGGCGCGATGCCTACAAGCGCGCCAAAGGATCGGATGAAATGCCCAGCAAGCAATATCTGTTCAATGCGGAAAATAACATCGAGCTGGGCGTGGCGTATTTGAATGTGCTGGCCTTCAATGAGCTGGATGAGGTGGCCGACCCGGTGTCGCGCGAATACTGCGTCATCTCCGCCTACAACACCGGCCCGAGCAACGTGCTGCGCACCTTCGGCGGCTCGGCGAGAAACCGCGACGGCGCGCTGGACCAGATCAACGGCATGGCCGCTCCCGCCGTGTACGACAAACTGCGCCAAAAACTTCCCTACGCCGAGACGCGCCAGTATCTGCAGAAAGTGGTGGCTTTCAGGAAGCAGTTCATCGCGCTCAATTGAGCAAAAACCGCCGGGGGTAGCCCGGCGGTGTTGTTTTTGACTGGATTCCCGCCTACACGGGAATGACGAATGCCCTTCGACAGGCTCAGGGCGAACGGTCTACCCCCCATCAACCAATCAACTGAACTCCTTCACGATATGCTGCTGTCTGCGGCTGATCGGTAGCAATTCATCCAGACCTTTCAGCTTGACCATCCAGCCGCTGCTCTCTCCTTCCTCGCCGCCTTTTTCGAAACCTTCAATGGCTTCCTTCGCCACCAGGCAGTTGCGGTGGACCCGCACGAAGCGCGTGGCGAATTCCTTTTCCAGTGCGGTGAGCGATTCTTCGAGCAGGTATTCGTGTTCGGCGGTGCGCACCGTGATGTATTTCAGTTCGGCGCGCAGGAACAGCGCTTGCTCGATAGGCACCAGATGGATCTTGCCGCGCTCGTGGATGGAGAGGAATTTGCGCGGTTCGGGCAGCAGGTCGCGCAGCACTTCGGTCTGCACCGGCACGGCCGCGCGCGCGCGGGTGAGCGCTTCGAACAGCCGTTTCAGGCGGATCGGCTTGAGCAGGTAGTCGATCGCATGCAGTTCGAATGCCTTGATCGCGTAGGCATCGTAGGCGGTGGTGAAAATGATCACCGGCGGCCACTTCGTCAAACCGACAATTGGCTTGGGCATTTTCTGGATGTGCTGCGCGAGTTCGATGCCGTCCATCTGCGGCATGCGGATATCCAGCAGCACCACGTCGACTGGCGTTTCCATCAATTTATCCAAGGCCTCCCGGCCGTTGCCCGCCTCGCCGACGATTTCCAGCGCCAACTGTTCGCTGCAATCGTGCAGCAGTTCGCGCAGGCGGCTGCGCGCGGGCGGTTCGTCGTCCACGATGAAGACGCGCAGGGCCAGTTCGACGGTGCTCATATTGTTTTCTCCTTCATGTACGGCAGCGTGATTTCGACGCAATAAAAATCCACGCCGCTTTCGACCTTGTAGCGCGCCTCGACATCGAACAGCAATGCCAGCCGTTCGCGGATATTCTGCAGCGCCATTTTGTTGCCGTCATGCGGTGCGGTGCCGTTTGATGCGCAGGGGTTCTCCACCTTGAGCCGCAGTTCATCGCCGCTACAGCGCAACGCGACGGTGATGCTGCCGCCTTGCGGCAACGGCTCAATGCCGTGATACACGGCGTTCTCCAGCAACGGCTGCAGCAGCAGCAGCGGAATCAGCGCGTCGTCCGGCACCTCCTGAATCTGCCAATCCACGCGCAGCCG
>CAYGIF010000147.1:0-5096 GCA_964349865.1 uncultured Gallionella sp.
ACCCAGATGATGGTGAGCGGTATGAATACTTTCCAGCCCAGCCGCATCAGCTGGTCATAGCGGTAGCGCGGGAAGGTCGCGCGCAACCACAGGAACACGAACAGGAAGAAGGAAGCCTTGGCCAGCAGCCAGATGAAGCTGTCCGGCAGGAACGGCACCGGCGACAACCAGCCGCCCAGGAACATGATCGCGGTCAGGAAGGAAATCAGGATCATGTTGGCGTATTCGGCCAGGAAGAACATCGCGAACGCCATGCCGGAATATTCCACATGGAAACCCGCGACGATTTCCGACTCGCCTTCGGCCATGTCGAACGGCGCGCGGTTGGTTTCCGCCACACCGGAAATCAGATACACGAGGAACATCGGGAACAGCGGAATAAAGTACCAGCCGAACAGGCCGGCGCTACTTTGCTGGCCGCGCACGATGTCGCCCACATTCATGCTTTGCGAGGCCATCAACACGCATACCAGCGCGAATCCCATCGCGATTTCATACGACACGATCTGTGCGACGGAACGGACCGCGCCGATGAAGGCATACTTGGAGTTGGACGCCCAGCCGGCGATGATGATGCCGTACACCGACAGCGAAGTCATCGCCAGGATGTACAACAGCCCGGCATTGAGATTGGTCAGCACCATCCCGTCGCTGAACGGCATCACCGCCCATGCCGCCAGAGCCGGCGCCAGTCCCAGGATAGGCGCAGCAATGAACAGGAATTTGTTCGAGCCGCTCGGAATGATGATTTCCTTGAACAGCAGTTTCAAGCCGTCGGCGAGCGGCTGTATCAAGCCGTAAGGACCGACGCGATTCGGGCCGATGCGGATCTGCATGTAGCCGATGACCTTGCGTTCCGCCAGCGTCAGGTAGGCGACCGTCAGCATGATCGGCACCGTGATGACCATGATTTTCACCACCGTCCAGACCGCCAGCCACGCCGGGCCGAGCAGCTCCTGCCCGAGCTGTTGCAAGGTTTGCAGCAATTCCATCATGCCCGTTCCCCAGTTATCGGTTCCACAGTGATTGTTCCAAACATCGCGCCCAGCTCCGCCGTAGCCGGATGGCCTGCCGCCACGCGCGCGGTTCCGGCAGGCAGGGTGTCATCCGCCTGCACCGCCAGGCGCACCGTTGCGTTGCCCTGGGTCACCTTCACGGTATCGCCGGATTGAATGCCCAGCTTCTGCAACTCGCTGCCATGCAGCGTCACGCACGGGATGACGGCATCGCGAGTCTTTTGCAGCGAGGCAGCGCGGCGCACCAGCGCATCGGTGAAATAAATGGGTACGTCGGCCACGCGCTGTAGTGCCGCGTGGGAAGTAGGGTGGGCTCCGCCCACCATGTCGGGCGAAGCCCGACCTACATTTGCGTCCAGTGTGTTGTTCAATTTTTCTGCAATGTTCACACCGGACAGCGCCTCGTCGCGCACCGCTTCGCTGGTGTCGTAATCGAAGCCGCTCACGTCGAGCAGATTGCCCAGCACGCGCAGCACCTTCCAGGCCGGACGCGCTTCGCCGAGCGGTTTGACCGCGCCCGTGAAACTTTGCACGCGCCCCTCGGTGCTGACAAACGTGCCGGAGGTTTCGGTGAACGGCGCGATGGGCAGCAGCACATCGGCGTAATCGGTCGCTTGGTGTTTGTAGGCGGACAAGGCTACCACCATATCGGCGGCGTACATCGCGGCCATCGCCTGTTGCGGGTCGTGCATATCCAGTTCCGGCTCGACGTTCAGCAGGAGGTACGCCTTGCGCGGCGATGCCAGCATCTGTGCGGCATTCATGCCTTGCACGCCGGGCGCCGCGCCGGCGAGATAGCCGCCGACGCTGTTGGCCGCCTCGCCGAGGAAACCAAATTTTGCGCCGCACAATGCGGCGATTTTTCCCGCCAGCAAAGCGAGCTGCGCCGCCTGCGGATGTTGCTGCGCGAAGTTGCCCAGCAATATAGCGGCGCGCTCGCCGCCGGCCAAGCTCTTCGCGATCGCGGCGGCAACGCTGCCCGCTTCGATCCCCTGTACGGATGCATCCGGCGCCACCTGCTTTTCAACAGCCAGCGCCTTCAGGATTTGCGCCAGCATGTTCGCCAGTTCGTCCGGCGCGACAATAGATTTATTGGCGACCGGCATCAGCAGGTCGTCATCGGCGGAATGAACAATGTTCGTCTGTGCGCCGCGCTTGACCGCCTGGCGCACACGCTGCGCCAGCAACGGATGATCCTTGCGCAGGAAGCTGCCGACGATCAGCAAACGGTCGCGGGTATTGATCTCGGCAACCGGCATACCCAGCCACGGCACACCGGCCCGTTTGCCGTCCGCGCTGAAATCGGACTGGCGCAAGCGGAAATCGACGTTGCCGCTGCCCAGACCGCGCATGAGTTTTTGCAGCAGGTAGAGTTCTTCCAGCGTGCTGTGCGGCGTCGCCAATGCGGCGATCTGCCCGGCTCCATTATTTTTAATAACACAGCGCAGGCCATTCGCCACGTATTCCAGCGCGGCCTGCCATTCGACCTCGATCCATTTGCCATCCTGCTTGAGCATCGGCTTGGTCAGGCGTTCCGGGACATTCAGTCCTTCATAGCTGAAGCGATCCTTGTCCGAAATCCAGCATTCGTTGACGGCTTCGTTTTCGACAGGCGTGACGCGCATCACCTTGTTGTTCTTTACCTGCACCGCCAGATTCGAACCCAAGCCGTCATGCGGGCTGATCGACTTGCGCCGCGACAACTCCCAGCTGCGTGCGGTGTAGCGGAACGGCTTACTGGTCAGCGCGCCGACCGGGCACAGGTCGATCATGTTGCCGGACAGTTCGGAATCCACCGAGCTGTTCACGAAGCTCATGATCTCGGCATGTTCGCCGCGGAACGCCATGCCCATTTCCATCATGCCGGCGATTTCCTGCCCGAAACGCACACAGCGCGTGCAGTGGATACAACGGCTCATTTCCTTCGTGGAAATCAGCGCGCCGATGTCCTTGTGCATCACGATGCGCTTTTCTTCGCTGTAGCGCGATGCCGTCGCGCCATAGCCCATCGCGACATCCTGCAAGCGGCATTCGCCGCCCTGGTCGCAGATCGGGCAATCCAGCGGGTGGTTGATCAGCAGAAACTCCATCACGCCCTTTTGCGCCTTGACCGCTATTTCCGAATGGGTTTTTACCTTCATGCCGTCGGTAGCCGGCGTCGCGCAGGCGGGCAGCGGCTTGGGCGCCTTTTCCACCTCGACCAAGCACATGCGGCAACTGGCGGCGATGGACAGTTTCTTGTGGTAGCAGAAATACGGGATATGAATACCCGCCTTGTGCGCAGCATCCATCACGGTGGAACCGCGCTCGATTTCGACTTGCTTGCCGTCAATTTCAATGTTGATCATTACGCACCTGACCCGTCCGCTTTACACCAAGCAACGCTTGTGTTCGATGTGATATTCAAATTCGCTGCGGAAATGCCTGAGCATCCCCTGCACCGGCCAAACCGCCGCCTCGCCCAGCGCGCAGATCGTGCGTCCGGCGATGTTCTCGCCCACGCTCAACAACAAATCCAGGTCTTCCTTGCGCCCTTCGCCATGCTCGATGCGGCGCACGATGCGGTACAGCCAGCCGGTTCCTTCGCGGCACGGCGTGCATTGCCCGCAGGATTCCTCGTAATAAAAATAGGACAGGCGCTCCAATGCGCGCACCATGCAGGTCGTTTCATCCATCACGATCACCGCGCCGCTGCCTAGGCCGGAACCCGCCCTGGAGATGGAATCGTAGTCCATCGTCAGCCCCATCATGATCTCGGCGGGCAGCACCGGCATCGACGAGCCGCCCGGAATCACCGCCTTGAGCGTATGGCCGTTGCGCACCCCGCCCGCCATTTTCAGCAGCTCGCCGAACGGCGTGCCCATCGGCACTTCGAAGTTGCCGGGATTGTTCACATGCCCGGAGACGGAAAACAGCTTGGTGCCGCCGTTGTTGGGCTTGCCCAATTCCAGGAACTTCTGCCCGCCGTTGTTGATGATGTACGGGATGCTGGCGAAAGTTTCGGTGTTGTTGATCGTGGTCGGTTTGCCGTACAGGCCGAAGGTCGCGGGGAAAGGCGGCTTGAAGCGCGGCTGGCCTTTCTTGCCCTCGATGGATTCCAGCAGGGCGGTTTCTTCGCCGCAGACATAGGCGCCATAACCCAGGTGGTTGTGCAGGTCGAAGCAGAAACCAGTGCCCATGATGTTGTCGCCCAGATAACCGGCGGCGCGCGCCAGTTCGCAGGCTTCTTCCATGCGCTCGTAAGCCTCGAAAATTTCGCCATGCACGTAGTTGTAGCCGGTCTTGACGCCCATCGTGTAGGCGGCGATCGCCATGCCCTCGATAAGCAGGTGCGGGTTGTAGCGCAGGATGTCCCAGTCCTTGCAGGTGCCCGGTTCGCCCTCGTCGGTATTGCAGACGATGTACTTGTCGCCATCGTAGTTCTTGGGCATGAAGCTCCACTTCAGCCCGGTCGGGAAACCCGCGCCGCCGCGTCCGCGCAACGCCGACAGTTTGACCTCGGCGATGATCGCATCGGGCGATGTTTTCTCGGTCAGCACCTTGCGCAACGCCTGGTAACCGCCGACCTTGAGATAATTTTCCAGCGTCCAGGGCTGGTCGAAATCCATCGTGGTGAGAATGACCGGGCCTCTCATAATTTATTCCGCCCTCTCATGCCAGTGTTTTTCATGATTGGTCCAGCTCCGCCAAAATTTGATCGATCTTCTCTTTGCTCAAACGGCCGCAAAGTTTCTTGTTGTCCACGGTAAACAGCGGCGCATCCTTGCATGCCCCCATGCATTCGCCTTCGCGCAAGCCGTACTTGCCGTCCGCGGAAACTTCGCCGAAACCGATACCCAGCCTGGTTTGCAGATACGCCACGGTGTCCCCCGCCCCGCACAGCGTGCAGGACAGGTTGGTGCATACGGTGATGGTGTGCTTGCCCATCGGCTTGAGGTTGTACATATGGTAGAAGGTCGCCACCTCGTACACCGCCATTTTCGGCATGCCGAGATAGGCCGCAATGTCCGCCATGTCATCGGCGGCAATCCAGCCCTTTTCGTCCTGCACGAAACGCAACGCGGCCATCACCGCAGACTG
>CAYGIF010000148.1:0-5017 GCA_964349865.1 uncultured Gallionella sp.
GTCGTAAGTATCCTTGTCTATCTTGTGACCGAGTTCGGCTGATTCAAACATGATGACCTCCAAAAATCCAAATTTCATCCCAACTGCCGCGTTGCGAAAAAAATTTCTTGCTTACATATAAACCATATGCGGCGCAGCGAAATTTTTCTCGCGCCTTGCATTTGGGCGAACTTTGAATTTTTAATGCTACACACATGATGCTCTCCTAAGACTTACGAGGTTAGCTTCTACAAAAAATCCGGCGAAATAACCAAACGCAATGTGATCTGCGCCGAACCCTCGCGTTCGCGTCGGCTGAACCACCACAGCGCGCCTTTCTTGATGTTCAACGAACAGCCATTGCAGCCCAGCAGTTGCGCCGCGACCTCGCCCAGCGTCGGCTGATGCCCGACC
Source organism: uncultured Gallionella sp. (assembly GCA_964349865.1). Taxonomy (GTDB): domain Bacteria; phylum Pseudomonadota; class Gammaproteobacteria; order Burkholderiales; family Gallionellaceae; genus Gallionella. Next base: position 394 of record CAYGIF010000148.1, read on the forward strand.
ACCAATACCGTGCCGCCCGCATCCGGCCAGTGCGCCGCCTGCAATACCGCCTGCGCGGAAGCTCCGGGGGCGATGGCGGGCGCAAGGGTGAAGCGGTTGGTGAGCGCCGCAGCGGTTTGTTGCGTGCGGGCCGTCGGGCTGACCAGAATGCGCGAGCGGTCAGGCAAATGCTGATGCAAAAACGCGGCGGCCTTCTCGGCCTGCTTGACGCCTTTCGCGGTCAACTCCCGCGCATTGTCCGGCGCGCCATCCGCCGCTTCCGCGTGCCGCCACAGAATCAGGTCCACCATGGCCTCCAAAATTACATTTTATTCGCCAGCATATCCCGTATACACTGTTGTTGCCACTTTAATCCGAAGAGGCACTTTAATCCGAAAGGAATGGCATGACAACCAAAAAAACAGCTGCGGCTACAGTAAAAGCCACTGCAAAAAAGGCATTGCTGGAGAAGGCTCCGGCCCCGGCAAAAGCTTCGGCGAAGAAACCGAAGAAAGAGCACAAAGTGAAAGTAGTGCGCGACAGTTTCACCATGCCGCAAAGCGAGTATCAGAAAATTGCCGGGATTAAAGAGGTCTGCCTGAAGGCCGGGCAACCCGTGAAGAAAAGCGAAGTGCTGCGCGCCGGCCTGAAAGCATTGTGCGAAATGAATGCGGCGCAGTTGAAGCATGCCCTGGCGGGGCTGGAGAAGATCAAGACCGGACGCCCGAAGAAACCCTAAGCCGTCTTGTCCGGCGAGCCGGCGAGCTGCCTGAGCAGTTCGTCTTGCGCGCATTTCGGCGCGGCGCGGCGCGTGTTCTTGCGCCGGTAATGCCCCTCGCCATCCATGTCCCACGCCTGGCGATTGTCCTGCAAATAAACCTTCAGACCCTCGTCGATTACGCGCTTCTTGAGTTTCTTGTCGAGCACCGGAAAGCACACCTCGATGCGGCGGAAGAAGTTCCTGTCCATCCAGTCCGCGCTGGCGAGATACACGTCGTGCTTCAGGTCGTTGCGGAAATAGAAGATGCGCGTGTGCTCCAGAAAACGCCCGATCACCGAACGCACCTTAATGTTTTCCGATAAGCCCTTCACGCCGGGGCGCAGCGCGCATACGCCGCGCACGACCAGGTCCACCTTCACGCCCGCATCGGAGGCTTCGTAAAGCGCGTTGATGGTTTCCGGTTCCAGCAGCGCGTTCATCTTGGCGATGATATGGGCGCGCTTGCCCGCCTTGGCGAGACGGGTCTCGTTCTGGATGGCGCGCAATACTTCAATGTGCAATGAGAACGGCGACTGCCACAGGTGGTGCAGTTTGCGCGCCTTGCCGAGGCTGGTGAGCTGGCCGAATACCTCGTTCACATCCGCGCAAACTTCCTCGTTGCAGGTGAACAGGCCGAAGTCGGTGTAGAGCCGCGCGGTGCGCGGGTGGTAATTGCCGGTGCCGAGATGCACGTAGCGGCGCAGCTTGCCGTCTTCGCGGCGCACCACCATCAGCATCTTCGCATGGGTCTTGTGCCCGACCACGCCATACACCACATGCGCGCCCACTTCCTCCAGGCGGGTCGCCCAGTTGATGTTGGCCTCCTCGTCGAAGCGCGCCATCAGCTCCACCACCACCGTCACTTCCTTGCCGCGTTGCGCCGCGCCAATCAAGGCTTCCATCAGCGCGGAGTCCGCGCCGGTGCGGTACACGGTCTGCTTGATCGCGACCACACCCGGGTCGCTGGCGGCCTGCTGGATGAAATCTATCACCGGCTTGAAGGACTGGAAAGGGTGATGCAGAAGAATATCGCCCTTGCGGATCGCCTTGAACATATCCGCGCCCTTTTTCTGGATCACCGGCGGCACGCCGGGCACGAAAACGGGAAACTTCAGGTCGTCGCGCGCCACCAGGTTAGGAATTTCCATCAGGCGCACCAGGTTCACCGGGCCATGCACGCGGTATAAATCTTCCGGCGCGAGGCTGAATTCCTTGAGCAATAATTCGGCGATTTGCGGCGAGCAATTGTCGGCAATTTCGAGGCGCACCGCATCGCCGAAATGGCGTTGCGGCAGTTCGCCCTGCAGGCTGAGGCGCAGGTTTTTCATTTCCTCCTCGTCCACGAACAGGTTGCTGTTGCGCGTCACGCGGAACTGGTAGCAGCCGAGCACTTCCATGCCGGTGAACAGTTCGCCGACATGCGCATGCAGGATCGAGGAAAGAAACACGAAGCCGTGCGCGCAGCCGCTGATTTCCGGCGGCATCAGGATGGTGCGCGGCAGCACGCGCGGCGCCTGCACGACGGCGCGCGCCTGGTTGCGCCCGAAGGCGTCCTTGCCTTGCAGCTCCACGGCAAAATTCAGGCTCTTGTTGAGCACGCGCGGGAAGGGATGCGCCGGGTCGAGCCCGATCGGGGTCAATACCGGCATCACTTCGCGGAAGAAAAAATCCCTGATCCAGGCCTGCTGCGTTTCGTTCCACTGGGTGCGGCGCAAAAACCTGATGCCCTGCCCGGCGAGCGCGGGAATGATGTCCGTATCGAACAGTTTGTATTGCCGCTCGATCAGTTGGCGCGCCTGCTCGCGCACCAGTTTGAGCATCTGCCTGGCGGTCATGCCGTCGGCGCCGACGGCAATGCCGCCCAGCTTGATTTGCTCCATCAGCCCCGCCACGCGGATTTCGAAGAATTCGTCGAGATTGCTGCTGACGATGCACAGGTATTTCAACCGCTCCAGCAACGGAATGGCCACGTCTTCGGCCTGCGCCAATACGCGCCGGTTAAACTCGAGCTGGCCGAGTTCGCGGTTCAGGAATTGCTGCGGGGCGAATTTTTTGGCCAAGGCGGGGGCTGTCAGTTCCTGGGGGGAACATAACCTTGCGGCATTTGCGTACCCTCGCCAAAGAAATAATTTTCCATTTGCGCGGCAAGGAACTTGCGTGCCTGCGCATCGGAGAGATTGAGGCGGTTCTCATTCACCAGCATGGTCTGGAACTTGATCCAGCCCTGCCAGGCTTCCTTGGAAACGTTTTCGAAAATCCGCTGGCCCAGCGGGCCGGGGTAGGTCGGGCGATCCAGCCCTTCCGCTTCGCGCCCCAGTTTTACGCATTGCACCATTCTTGCCATTTGTGAATCTCCGTTGAGTAATAATGTGCCGCAATTATGACATTAAACGTGAAGCTCGCGCAGCGACTCGTTCGCCTCTGCAATCACCGGCTTTGCCACTCTAGCCAATGTGCGTCTTAACGGGCCTCGACGAAATCTTTGGGCGAAGGCGAATATCGCATTTGGCTAAATGAAGCTGTAATTGAAATGAAAAAGCCGCTGGAGGTATTCGGCGGTTTTTTTAGCGATACAATTACGCCGACCAGTTGATGATATTCGCAATGCAATTTGATGGTGCATGGTACTGATAGATACGGTCGCCGAACAGGTTGCGGTGTCCGTGGTTGCAAATTAAGGGGTCTGCCTGTGGCACGCCAACGAAATATCGGCGTCACTAAATTCATCTCTCTAACCGCCATAAGGAATATTTCATGAAGGCACTACTCATAGCTGTTGCGCTAATCACTCCATTCGTAGCCACGCTTGCCAACGCCGGCGATGACGCCATGCTGGGCGAAGCGCGCAAGGTGGCGACGACGTTGCCGCCCAAGCTGCTCGCCGCCTTGCAGCAGGAAATCGGCAAATCAGGTCCGGAAGGTGCAATCCTTGTCTGCAAGGACATGGCGCCGAAGATGGCCGGCGAGATATCCCAGCAGACCGGCTGGAAGATCAAACGCGTCAGCCTCAAGGCACGCAATGATGCGCGCGCGATTCCCGATGCATGGGAAAAGGCCGCTCTAGAAGATTTCGACAGGCGCGCCGCTGCCGGCGAGCCGCACACACAACTGGAAAAGGGCGAGAAAGTCGACAATGAATACCGCTACGTTAAAGCGCTGCCGGTGCAGCCGCTCTGTCTCAGTTGCCATGGCCCCGTAGATCAGCTCACCCCCGCCGTCAAGTCCGCTCTCGCCCAGCACTACCCCAACGATCTTGCTACCGGCTATTCTGTTGGCCAGATTCGCGGCGCAATCAGCGTGCGCAAGCCGCTTTGACGAACCATCCTGGTTTATGTAAGGTTACGCCGCCGACCAGTTCACCGCGCCGCTGTAGGCCGTGCCCAGCACGATCAGCCCGAACACGATGCGATACCAGGCGAACACCACGAAGGTGTGGTTGGAGATGAAGCGGATGAAGCCCTTCACCGCCCACATCGCGGCGACGAACGAGGTGACAAAGCCCACCGCGAACACCGGCAGATCGTCCGCCCTGAGCAGCGCCCAGTTTTTGTACAGGTCATAGGCGGTCGCGGCAAACATCGTCGGGATCGCGAGGAAGAACGAAAACTCCGCCGCCGTCTTGCGCGACAGGCCGAAGATCAGCCCGCCCATGATCGTCGCGCCCGAGCGCGACGTGCCGGGAATCATCGCCAGCGCCTGCGCGAAGCCCACCTTGAGCGCATCCGGCCAGCGCATCTCGTCCACCGAATCGATGCGCGGATGATAGGCGCGCTTCTCCACATACAGGATGATGAAGCCGCCCACGATCAGCGCGGAGGCCACGGTAATCGGGTTGAACAGCAGTGCCTTGATGGTGGAATGGAACATCAGCCCCAGCACCGCCGC
>CAYGIF010000149.1:0-4997 GCA_964349865.1 uncultured Gallionella sp.
CGCTGGAATCCGCCAAATCCTTGCTGGATGAGCAGCAGAGCCTGAGCCACGGCGACCGCGAGCGCCTGTTCGGCTATCTGGAAGGCGGCGGCAAGATGATATTGTCAGAGCCTCGGGCAATGCTCACCATCGCGTCGAAAATGCCCGGGCTGGATGGACAGAAGATGTCCAAATCCTATGACAACACCATCACACTGCGCGAGGACGAGGCCAGCGTCAGCAAGAAAATCCGCACCATGCCCACCGATCCGGCACGCATCCGCCGCAATGATGCAGGCAACCCGGACAAATGCCCGGTATGGCAATTGCATCAGGTGTATTCCGGCGAGCAGACCAAACAATGGGTCATACAGGGCTGCAAGAGCGCCGGTATCGGCTGCATCGAATGCAAGCAGCCGGTGATCGACGCGGTGCTGGCAGAGCAGCGCCCGATGCGCGAACGCGCGCAACAGTATCTGGACGACCCGGCGCTGGTGCGCAACATCATCGCCGACGGCTGCGAAAAGGCGCGCAAACTCGCCTCCGAGACCATGCGCGATGTGCGCGAGGCGATGGGGCTGAGCTACAGCTAACCGATGATGAACGACGTACAGCTCCCGCTCCATCCCATCGCGCGCATCCACGGCGAACCGCTGCTGGAGCTGCCGCAGGATTTATATATTCCGCCGGACGCGCTGGAACTGGTGCTGGAAAATTTCCAGGGGCCGCTGGACTTGTTGCTGTACCTGATCCGCAAGCATAATCTTGATGTGCTGGACATTCCGATGGCGGAATTGACCCGGCAATACATGACCTACATCGAGATGATGCAGCAGCACCGTCTGGAACTGGCGGCAGAGTACTTGCTGATGGCGGCGGTGCTGATCGAAATCAAATCGCGCATGCTGCTGCCGCGTCCGCTCAAGGCGAGCGAAGAAGGCGGCGAAGACCCGCGCGCCGAACTGATGCGCCGCCTGATGGAATACGAGCAGATGAAACTGGCCGCACAAAAGCTCAACGAATTGCCGCAGGCCGGGCGCGATTTCGAGATCGCGCAGGTGCTGATCGAACGCACCATGCAGGAACGCCTGCCGGCGGTCAGCGTGGAAGACTTGCGGCAGGCCTGGCTGGGACTGCTGGCGCGCGCCAAACTGAACACGCATCACAAGGTGCGCCGCGAACAGTTGTCAGTACGGGAACAGATGACGCATGTGCTGCGTTGCCTGCAGGGTGGCGAGTATGTAGCTTTCGACAAGCTGTTCGATGTGGAAAGCGGCGTGGCGAAACTGGTAGTCACCTTCATCGCCATCCTCGAACTGGCCAAGGAATATCTGGTGGAAATCCAGCAAAGCGAAACATTGGGGAGCATCTATGTCAGAACAAGCCGAGCAGTTACCGCAGAATGAAGCGCCCCAGGGTGTAGAACCCCAAGGTGAAGAGCGAGCCCCCGTGGAAACCGAACCCGGCCAAGGCGAGGTTTCGGTTCCCGTTGATCTGTTTGGCGGCAAGATGAATACCGAACAGTTCAAGCGCGTGCTGGAAGCCGCGCTGTTGACCACCACTGAGCCTTTGCCGGTTTCGGAGTTGAAGAAGCTCAGCGACGTGTCGCTGGACAGCCGCCAGATGGAAGCGCTGCTCGAAGAACTCGCGCAGGACTGGCAGGGGCGCGGCGTGGAATTGACCCGCGTGGCCAGCGGCTGGCGCTTCCGCGCCAAGCCGGAAATGCAGCAATATCTCGACTTGCTCAACCCGCAAAAACCGCCGCGCTACTCGCGCGCCGTGCTGGAAACGCTTGCCATCATCGCCTACCACCAGCCGGGCACGCGCGGCGACATCGAAGAAATACGCGGCGTAGCGGTCTCCTCGCAGATATTGAAAACACTGGAAGCGCGCGGCTGGGTGGAAGTGGTCGGCACGCGCGACACACCGGGCAAACCGGAACTGTTCGCCACCACCAAACAGATGCTCGACGATTTGAACCTGCGCGCCTTGCAGGAACTGCCGTCACTGGAAGAAATCGGCGCGTTGCTGGAACAGGAAGCGACTGCAGCAGAATAAAACCGGCTTTGGTATGAAAACAATCCAATCACGCAGTAACCAGTTTTTCAAGGAACTCGTCAAACTTGGAGATTCGGCGCGGCAACGCGGCAATGCCAACCAGACCTTGCTGGACGGCGCGCATTTGCTGGCGGCGTATCTGGATTCCGGGAAACTTCCGCAACACATTTTGCTGAATGCGGCCGCGTTGCGCGACGCGGAAGTAACGGCATTGCTCGAGCGCGCCGTCGGCGTACCCGTCACGCAACTGGATGACAAATTATTTGCGGAACTCAGCGAACTGAAAACGCCGACCGGCATTCTCGCGTTGATCGACCTGCCGCAGCCGGCAGGAACGATAGTCGCTAGCCGCTTTGCGCTGTTGCTGGAGGATATCCAGGATCCGGGCAATCTCGGCTCGATGTTGCGCTCGGCGGCGGCGGCGGGGTGCGATGCGGTGTTTCTTTCCACGGGCTGCGCCGATGCGTGGTCGCCCAAGGTGCTGCGCGCCGCGATGGGCGGGCATTTTGCGCTGAATATCCACGAGCGGCAGGATTTGCCGGGTGTGGCCAAGGCATTTCACGGCATGCTGCTGGCGGCCAGCCTGCAAGCAAAACGCAGTCTGTATGGCTGCGACTTGCGCGGCAATATCGCGTTTTTGGTCGGCAACGAAGGAGCGGGGCTGTCAGCAGACTTGCTGGATATGGCCACACAAACAATCGCCATTCCGATGCGCGGCAAGATCGAATCGCTGAACGCTGCGGCGGCAACTGCGATTTGTCTGTTTGAAGCGGTACGGCAACGCGAAAGACAGTGACTGGCTGTATAAAAGCGCGTATTAAACTCCTTGACCTGTAAGCCTATTTCGCTATAATGCGCGCCCCTGTGAGGCTGTGCCTGTAAATTTGTTACGGGCAGTTCACATACCTTGCTCCACCGCACCGCAGGCGGGGGGCTTAACCATAAGGAGATGTAATGCGACATTACGAAATCGTGTTTATCGTGCATCCCGATCAAAGCGAGCAAGTGCCCGCGATGATCGAGCGTTATCGCACGCTGGTCACTTCCAAGGGCGGTCAAATCCACCGTTTGGAAGACTGGGGACGCCGTCAATTGGCTTACCCGATCCAAAAAATTCACAAGGCACATTACGTGCTGATGAATATCGAATGCAACCAGGAAATCTTGGACGAGCTGGAACATGCCTTCCGCTTCAATGATGCCGTGCTGCGCCATCTGACCATCAAGACCAAGGCGGCCATCACCGAGCCGTCCGCGATGATGAAGGAAGAAAAATCACGCTCCGTGCCGACCGAAGCAACCGCTGTTGCGGTTCAGGTTGAAGAAGGTGCGGCAGCGGTTATTTAATCATTGGCAATTGGCGCGTAACCAGGTTGTCATCAGCGGCGAGTTGGCTTTGCATAGCCATTCCACGAACCCATCAAAATGCGATGGGTAAGTGTCTGGTTAATCGCGCTGGAAGGTTCGCGGATACCAACGGCATAATTCAAAATAAGGAAACATCATGGCTCGTGTAGACAAAAAGAAAGATGACAAGAACAAACGTTCTTCCCGCAACAATCTGTTCAAGCGTCGCAAATTCTGCCGCTTCACGGTCGAGAAGATCGCCGAGGTGGATTACAAGGATGTGAACATCCTCAAGGAATTCATCTCCGAGAACGGCAAGCTGATCCCGGCGCGCATCACCGGCACCAGGACACGCTATCAACGCCAATTGAGCACTGCCGTGAAGCGCGCGCGTTTCCTGGCTTTGATGCCCTACACCGATTTGCACTAAGGAGCGCAGTCATGCAAATAATTTTGATGGAAAAAGTGGCCAATGTTGGTCAATTGGGTGATGTGGTCAAGGTCAAGAACGGTTTTGCCCGCAATTTTCTGATCCCGCAAGGCAAGGCCAAGCGCGCGACCGCCGCCAACATGGCCGAGTTCGAAGTGCGCCGCGCCGAGATCGAAGCCGTTGACAAAGCCAAGCTGGCCGATGCGCAGGCGCGCGGCGAAAAGCTGGCCGGTTTGACGGTGCAGATCGTGCAAAAGGCCGGTGTGGACGGCAAGCTGTTCGGTTCCGTCACCAATGCCGATATCGCAGCGGCGCTGGCCGCACAGGGCTTTGACGTGGAAAAGGCGCAGGTGCGTATGCCGGCCGGCCATCTCAAGCAAATCGGCGACCATCACATCAGCATCGCGTTGCATACCGACGTGGCCGTGGATATCACCGTTTCGGTGCTCGGCGAACACTAATCCGTTGTGCTATCAAGGCAATACAAAAAGGACTGGCAACAGTCCTTTTTTGTTTCCATAATTTTCCTTCGGGCAGAGTAAAATACCATCCGCTCAAACGCCCTCGATTGACTTAATTCCATGCAAAAATTTTCCAGTCCGGACGCGCAACTCGAACAGATCAAATTGCCTCCTCATTCGGTAGAGGCCGAGCAATCGGTATTGGGCGGTTTGCTGCTGGAAGCGAGCGCGCTGGACAAGATTGCCGACCTGATGACCGCTGACGACTTCTATCGCCACGAGCATCGCCTGATTTACCGCCAGATCGTGCGCCTGAGTGAACTGGCCAAGCCGGTGGACGTGATTACCGTTGCCGAGGCGCTGGAGATTGCCGGCGAACTGGACAAGGTGGGCGGCTTGCCTTACCTGGGCAGCCTGGCGCAGAACGTGCCGTCGGCGGCCAATATCCGCCGCTATGGCGAAATCGTGCGCGAGCGCTCCATCATGCGCAAGCTGGTGGAAGTCGGCACCGATATTGCCAGCAGCGCCTACAATCCGACCGGGCGCGATGCCGCACAATTGCTGGATGAGGCGGAAAGCAAAGTGTTCGAAATCGCCGAGGCAGGTTCGCGCGGCAAGCAAGGGTTTATCGCCATGCCGCCGCTGCTGACCCAGGTGGTAGAGCGCATCGAGACGCTGTATGGGCGCGACAATCAAAGCGATGTGACCGGCACGGCCACCGG
>CAYGIF010000150.1:0-4952 GCA_964349865.1 uncultured Gallionella sp.
ACCGCGTTTCGATCAAGCGGGTGCCGCCTCCCGCAGGCAGCCACTTTCCGCCGGGACGCTCGTCCGCTTTTTTTCATGATCGGGTGGTGGCGGGCAGCCTGTTGCAGGCGCGCGCGCCCGCCGGGCACTTTCATATCGACCGCGGCGATGCCCCGGTCGTGTTGATCGCCGGCGGGATCGGCATCACGCCGATGCTGAGCATGCTGAACTGGTCTCTGGCCGAACAGCCGGGTCGCGAAATCTGGTTGTTCTACGGTGTGCGCAACAGCCGCGAGTTGGTGATGAAATCCCATCTCGAAGCCCTGGCGGCGGCGCATCCAAATTTTCATTTGTGGCTGTGTTTCAGCGACCCGCTGCCGGAAGATATGGCCGGGCAAAATTATCTGCACAAGGGGTGCATCGACGTAAACCTGTTGCGCATGCAGTTGCCACTCAAGCCTTTTCATTTCTACATTTGCGGCCCGACCACGATGCTGGAGAGCCTCGTGCCTGCGCTGGATGACTGGGGCGTGCCCGATGCGCATATCCACTTCGAGGCTTTCGGCCCGTCATCCATCAAGCGCAGGCAACCCGCAGCGGCAGCCGTGCCGCGTGATACCGGAACAATTGAAACCAACATCGTCGTGATCTTCGCCAAATCCGGCAAGCAATTTCCATGGCAACCCGCCGCCGCCAACCTGCTCGAGTTTGCCGAAGCGCATGGCATCGCCGTCGATTTCGGCTGCCGCGCAGGTAGCTGCGGAACCTGCCAGACGGCGATCCGGGCAGGGGAAGTGGCCTACCGCCAGCCGCCGGATTACGACCCCGAGCCGGGCACATGCCTGCTCTGTTCTTGCACGCCGGAAACCAGCGTGACCCTGGAGGCGTAAATAATGATCTCGCTTTGGCGTCAGCATATCCTGCCGTTCATCTTGCTGGTCGGCTTGCTGGCGGCGGTTACCGTCGCAGGCGACCAGATTCTGCACATGCTGGGGCTGGCATGGGTAGGGCGCTATCTGGGTATATTGGGCACGATCCTGATCATGGTTTCCCTGATCTATTCGCTGCGCAAACGCAAATATTTCAGTATGGGGAATCCCAAGACCATGCTGACCCTGCATGAATTCGGGACATGGATAGGCTCATCGCTGGTGCTGATCCATGCAGGCGTGCATTTCAATGCCATCCTTCCCTGGCTGGCCACGGTGGCCATGGGAGTGAACGCGGTGAGCGGCATGGTCGGCAAAGTGCTGCTGGATCGGTCGCGCCGCCATGTGCAGGGGCAGCGCAAACAATTCCAGTTGCGCGGAATGTCGCGACCGGATGTGGAGCAGGCAGTTTTCTGGGACGCGGTGACGCTCGATGCCATGAACAAGTGGCGGAAGGTGCATATCCCGATCTTCGTCGTTTTCGCGACGCTGGCGCTGGGGCACATCGTCAGCATCTTTTTGTTCTGGGGCTGGAAATGAGCCGAACCCTCAAGACCGTTCTGGCTCTCAACCTGATCGCGATCGCGATTCTGGCTTTTGCCTATCCAAACCTGATGGTCGGGCCGGGCAAGCTGATTCCAGGACACATCCAGCTGGAATCGGACTGCTTCGCCTGTCACGCGCCGCTGCGCGGAGCGGCGTCGGAACGTTGCGCCTCCTGCCATAAACCCGCAGATATCGGGCGTTTATCGACGAAGGGCTTGCGTGTCTTGAAGCCGCTCACCACGACCCCTTTTCACCAGAAATTGATCCACCAGGACTGTGTGGCCTGCCATAGCGAGCATGCCGGCGTAAGGCGCTTCCGGCAGCATGGCCGCTTCAATCATGCGTTGCTGCAAAAAGAGGCCGCCGATCAATGCCAGTCATGCCACAAATTTCCTGACGATACGCTGCACCTGCAAATTGCCGGCAATTGCAGCCAGTGCCACAGCCAGAAAAAGTGGAAACCTGCGACGTTCGATCACAAGAAGTATTTCGAGCTCGATCACGACCACGATGTCTCTTGCGTGACTTGCCATGTGGGCAAGGACTACCGGCGCTATACCTGCTACGGGTGCCACGAACATACGCCGGACAATATTCACCGCAAGCACACCGAAGGAGGCATTCGTATACGTAATTACGATAATTGCATCAGATGTCACATAAATGCCGATGAGCTCGTCAGCAAGGGCAAGGATACGCGCAAAGGCGGGCGCAAAGAAAAAAGCGATTGAAAAACGGCGCTTCAGCCCGATAAAAACTACGTGTCCTGATAACGCTGCCGCAGCGCCACACGCTGGAGATACGCCTCGCGCGCGATCTGCACGTCTTCCAGAAAGTACGGCAATTCCTTCAGCAGCAATGCCTGCGGCCCATCCACCAGCGCCTTGGGCGGCGCGGGATGGAAATCCACCAGCACCATGTTCGCGCCGGCCAGCACGCCCTGCGCGGTGACATGCAGCATATCGAGGATGCCGTCCGGCGAGGCCTGCCGCGATCCGACCGAGTGAGATGGGTCGACGCATACCGGCATGCGCGTCAGGCGCTTCACCACCGGCACATGCGCGAAATCCACCAGGTTGCGGTGCGGGTCGCCCATGTTGGTCTTCATGCCGCGCAGGCCGAACACCACGTTGCGGTTGCCCTCGGAGGCCAGGTATTCCGCCGCGTTCAGCGATTCGTCCAGCGTGATGCCGAAACCGCGCTTGAGCAGCACCGGCATCGCGGTCTGCCGCCCGACTATTTTCAGCAGCTCGAAATTCTGCGTGTTGCGCGTGCCGATTTGCAGCATCACGCCGGTCGGGTTGCCGGCCTGATGCAACGCCTCGCGGATTTCGTCGAGATGCGATTCGTGGGTGATTTCCATCGCGATCACCCTGATGCCGTATTTGCCCGCCAGCTCGAACACATAAGGCAGGCAGTTCTTGCCGTGCCCCTGAAACGCATACGGGCTGGTGCGCGGCTTGTAGGCGCCCATGCGCGTGCATACCTGGCCGTTGTCGTGCAACGCCTTGAGCATCATCTCGACATGCTCGCGGTTGTCCACCGCGCATAACCCGGCAAACACGTGCAGCGTGTCCTGGCCGAAGCGCACGCCGTTGTAATCGAAATGCGTGGAGCGCTGGTCGTCCTTGTGCCGTCCGAGGATGCGGTACTCCTCGGAAACCCGCACCACGCGCTCGACGCACGGCAGGCTCTGCATATCCTCGATGTCCAGCGGCTTGGTATTGCCGATCAGGTAAATTTCCGTGAGCGTCTTTTCGCTGCCGCGCTCGGCATGCACGCGCGTCTGGATGCCTTGCAGCGTCGCGAGGTGCGCCAGCAACTGCTTGTATTCCTGCGCCTGTTCGTTTACATCGGAACTGAGGATCAAAATCATTTTTATTCCTTGAAATAGGTAGGTCGGTTTAGGCGCGTTTTTTGCGCCGTAACCCGACGTTTTGCACCAAATTTTGTCGGGTTACGCGATAAAGCCGCTAACCCGACCTACGGTTCTGTTTTAGGGTTTATTTGCCCAATAAAATCGCCGACTGCGCCGGCCACTGCGCCATCGGGTCGCGCGTAAAACCGCTCTTGGCGAATTGCTGCCAGCGTCCGATCACATAACACACCAGCAGGTTGGCGTGCGCGCCCACATCAACAGACTCCCCCATCTCGCCCTGCGTCGCGGCCATGCGCAACGATTGCTTGAGCGTCGCCTCGATGCGGTCCAGCAGTTGGTTGATGCGCTGCTGCAAACGCTCGTCCTCGTTCACCAGCGCGTCGCCGATCAGCACGCGCGACATGCCGCGATTTTTCTGCGTGAAGCCGAGCAGCATCGACACGATCGCATCGGCTTGCCGCAAACCGCTTTTCTCTTCCTGGGTGATTTGATTGATCAGGCCGAACACCGTCTGCTCGATGAACTCGATCAGCCCCTCGAACATCTGCGCCTTGCTCGCAAAGTGGCGGTACAACGCCGCCTCGGAAAGCTCCAGCCTGGCCGCCAATGCCGCCGTGGTGACCTTCTCGCCCTTGGGCTGCTCCAGCATCTGCGCCACGGTTTGCAGGATTTGCAGTTTTCTTTCGCCCGGTTTGCTTGCCATATTCACCTCTTCAATTCAAACGATGCAGCGCGCCCGGCAACTGCATCACATCGCGTATCTTCACATCCACGCACGGAGCGCTTTTGTTGCCGGCATTCACCCACACCGTGCGCATCCCCAGCCGCTTGGCCGCATACAGGTTCTCGATACTGTCCTCGACCATGACGCATTGCGCCGCCGCGACGCGCTGCCGCCGCAGCAGGCGCAGAAAGCCGAAGCTGTCCGGTTTGGGGCGGTAACGCGTCTGTTCCACCGCCATCACATCGTCGAACAGATCCGCCACGCGCAGCAGCTTCAGCACCGCCAGAGCATAGCGCTGCGGCGCATTGGAAAACACCACCTTCCTGCCCGGCAACGCCTTCAATACATGGCGCAGGCGCGGCTCGCGCAATACCATCTGCGGCAAATCCGGGAACTGATGCGTATGCCACAAAAAATGCTCCGGGTCTGTGCCATGATGGCGCATCAAGCCGCTGAGTGTTGCGCCGTAACGCTGCCAGTAATGCGTGCGCAACGCGTTCGCCGCCGCCTCGTCCAGTTGCAGATGCTGCTGCAAATAGGCCGTCATGCTGCGGTTGATATGCGGAAAGATGTGCGGCGTTGCATTGTGCAGCGTGTTGTCGAGATCGAATATCCATACACGGCTCATTTATCGTTCCCACGCTCCGCGTGGGAATGCAGCTTGTGCCGCTCCGGCGGCACGGGGCGCGGAGCGTCCCCGGAAGCATTCCCACGCAGGAGCGTGGGAACGATGAATCCGTATTTCATCTGTGTCAATCCGTGGCTGGTTACTTGCTTTTTATCAAAGTACCGACGCCTTCGTCGGTCAGGATTTCCAGTAACAGCGCGTGTTCCACGCGTCCGTCGATGATATGCACCGACTTCACGCCGCTGCGCGCCGCATCCAGCGCGGAGC
>CAYGIF010000151.1:0-4951 GCA_964349865.1 uncultured Gallionella sp.
AAAACTGGTAGCATGAAACCCACCTCTTGGAAGACGAAAAACCGGGGGAAGGTCAGTCGTTCATAGTCAATTCAGTCCTGCATGGAGCGACAGACCGGTGTGGCCGAGTTACGGACAGTCGTAATGGCTCCGTTGGCATTCATATTCTTGGCACTAACATGAGTTCCATCAACATGAGCTTCATCGCACATGATCGCGCTGCCCAAAAACCGCCGTTAAACATCCATCATTTGATCTGCCATTTACCCTTGAGATAATTTTTTCAGCAGCTTCTCATGTATTCCGCCAAACCCGCCGTTACTCATTACCAGCACATGGTCGCCTGAGCGCGCGGAGGCGGTAATGGCCTCGATCAACTCGTTAAGATCGCCTTTCACCACCGCCTTCTCACCCAGCGGGTTGAGCGCCGCAGCGGCATTCCAGCCGAGGTTTGCGCCGTAGCAGAACACAAGGTCTGCATCTTTTAGGCTGCCGGGCAATGCATCCTTCATCACGCCGAGTTTCATCGTGTTGGAGCGCGGCTCCAGCACAGCCAGTATCCTTGCATTGCCAATCTTACTTCGCAGCCCGGCGAGGGTGGTGTCGATCGCGGTAGGGTGGTGCGCGAAATCGTCGTAGACGGTGATGCCGTTAACCGTGCCGCGCACTTCCATGCGCCGCTTCACGTTTTTGAATTTGCTTAATGCATCCAGCCCCTGCGCCACCGGCACGCCGACATGGCGTGCGGCGGCAAGCGCGGCGAGCGCATTCATGCGATTGTGTTCGCCGATCAAATCCCATTCGAGCGTGCCTTGCGTTTCACCTTTGAGGGTCACGCGACCGCTTGCATCGATGTGCCAGCCAGTCCCCCACCCCAACCCTCCCCCGGAGGGAGAGGGAGCAGTGCCGAAGGTTTCCACCGGCGTCCAGCAGCCGCGCTGGAGCACGCGCTGCAACGATTCTTCGCGCCCGTTGCACACGATGAGCCCTTTGCCGGGAACGGTGCGCACCAGATGGTGAAATTGTGTCTCGATGCTTGCCAGGTCGGGAAAAATATCGGCGTGGTCGAATTCCAGGTTATTGAGGATCACGGTGCGCGGGCGGTAATGCACGAACTTGGAACGCTTGTCGAAAAAAGCCGTGTCGTATTCGTCGGCCTCAATGACGAAAAACGGCATCTCGGTGATGCGCGCCGATACGCCGAAATTTTGCGGCACACCGCCGATCAGGAATCCGGGGTTCAGCCCGGCACATTCCAGTATCCACGCGAGCATCGCGGATGTTGTCGTCTTGCCGTGCGTGCCCGCCACACCCAAAACCCACTTGTCGCGCAGCAGCGTATCCGCCAGCCATTGTGGGCCGGAAACATAGGGGAGGTTGCGGTTGAGGATTTCCTCCATCAGCGGATTGCCGCGCGACACCACGTTGCCGATGACGAACACATCCGGCCTGAGTTCGAGCTGCTCCGCGCCGAAGCCTTCGGTCAGTGCTATGCCCTGCGCCTCCAGTTGCGTACTCATCGGCGGATAGACATTGGCATCGCAGCCGGTGACGCGCCAGCCCGCCTGCTTGGCGATGGCCGCGATGCCGCCCATGAAGGTGCCGCAGATGCCGAGGATATGGATATGCATGTTACGCCCGAAAAATAAAATACACCGCGCCCATCAGGCATAGCGCCGCATACAGATAATCCCATTTCAGCGGCTGGTTCATGTACAGTGCCGCGAACGGCACGAACACCGACAGCGTGATGACTTCCTGCAAAATCTTTAACTGTCCGAGATTCAGGGCAGTGTAGCCGATGCGGTTCGCCGGCACCTGGATCAGGTATTCGAACAGCGCGATGCCCCAGCTCACCAGTGCCGCGACATACCACGGCGAACTCGCCATGTTCTTGAGATGCGCATACCACGCGAACGTCATGAACAGGTTGGACACGGCGAGCATCAGCGCCGTGACCAGCAGCGGGTGCGAAATCAGGTTCATCGTCCGTATCTCCGGAGCAGGATTAATTTACTCCCAGCAACTCGACATCAAACAACAGCGCTGCATTCGGCGGAATCGCATCGCCCGCACCCATCGGGCCATAACCCAGGTGCGCGGGGATAACCAGCGTGCGCTGTCCGCCGACCTTCATGCCTGCCACGCCCTGATCCCAACCCTTGATGACGCGCCCCACTCCGAGTGGAAAATCGAACGGCTGGTTGCGGTCGCGCGAGCTGTCGAACTTTTTGCCCTTGTGGTCGGGAGCCGCTTCACTGTACAGCCAGCCGGTGTAATGCACCGTTACGCTGCGTCCTGCGGTAGCTTCGGTGCCTTCACCCAGCTTTGTGTCGATTTTGGTCAGTTCGGTCACGACACCAGCTTCCTTTTGTGTTGCGGCCTGTTTAGAACAGGCGGTGATTGAAAAAATGCCGGCGGTCAGCAGCAAGGCCAGCGGCAAAAAAAAAGTGCGCTTCATCATACGTTTCTCCGGATTCACATGAATCGTTGCAGAATATGCGGTGTGGGCTGGTTTACCGCACGCCCAGCAACTCAACATCAAACACCAGCGTAGCATTCGGCGGAATCGCCCCCGGTGCGCCGCCCGCGCCATATCCGAGATGAGGCGGAATAATCAGCGTGCGTTGCCCACCCACCTTCATGCCTTCGATACCCTGTTCCCATCCGTCGATAACCATCCCGGCGCCGAGCGGAAATTCGATCGGTTTGCCGCGGTCGAGCGAGCTGTCGAACTTTTTGCCCTTGTTGTCTTTGGCAGATATATCGTACAGCCAGCCGGTGTAATGCACGGCCACTTCGCGCCCCGCCGTGGCTTTCTCACCCTTGCCCGGCTTCCTGTCGGTCTTGAGCAGCTTGGTAATGTTGCCTGCTTCTTTTTTCGCAGCGGGCGGTTCGGCATACGCAGTGGCTGAAAAAGCGCCGGCAGTCAGCAGTAAAGCCAGCGGAAAAAACAGAATGCGTTTCATCATGTTTACGATCCTTAAAAATAAACTTAAACAGTTGCAGAATGTGCGTTGCGGGCCGAATTATCGTACAGCCAGCAACTCGACATCAAACACCAGCGTCGCATTCGGCGGAATCACCCCGCCCGCGCCGCGCGCGCCGTAACCCAGATGCGCAGGGATGATCAGTGTGCGCTGCCCGCCCACTTTCATGCCTTCCACGCCCTGGTCCCAGCCCTTGATGACATTCCCCTCGCCGAGCGGAAAATCAAACGGCTCGTGGCGGTCTCGCGAGCTGTCGAACTTGGCGCCTTTATGGTCGGGCGCGGCTTCGTCGTACAGCCAGCCGGTGTAATGCACCAGCACCTCTTTGCCGCTGGTCGCCAGATCGCCTTCGCCCAGCTTGATATCGGTTTTAATCAGTTCAGTCATGACGCTTGTTTCCTTCTGTGTTGTGGCCTGTTCGGAGCAAGCCGTGGTTGAAAAAAATGCCGGCAGCCAGGAGCGCAGCCTGCGCTAAAAAAAGTGATGCGTTTCATTCGATACACTTTGCTATTTTGTAGGGTGGGCAACTTTGCCCACCATCAAACTGCGCACACACCTTACCAGCCTGCTACGTCAATAACCCAACACCGGCGCCAGCCACCGCTCCGCCTCTTCCAGCGTCCAGCCCTTGCGCCGCGCGTAGTCTTCCACCTGATCCTTATTCACCTTGACGGTGGCGAAGTACTGCGCCTGCGGGTGCGAAAAATAAAAGCCGCTCACCGCTGCGGTGGGCAGCATCGCATAGCTTTCGGTCAGCGTGATGCCCGCATTGAGTGGAGCTTGCAGCAGTTCGAACAATGGCCCCTTCTCGCTGTGTTCCGGGCAGGCGGGGTAGCCGGGAGCGGGGCGGATGCCGCGGTATTGCTCGGCGATCAGCGCGTCGTTGTCCAGGCCTTCGTCCGGCGCATAGCCCCAGAATTCGCGGCGCACGCGGGCATGCAGCAGTTCGGCGAAGGCTTCGGCGAGGCGGTCTGCCAGCGACTTGAGCAGGATGGCGTTGTAGTCGTCGTGGCGCTTCTCGAACTCGGCCACGCGCGCATCGATGCCGATGCCGGCGGTGACGGCGAACGCCCCGATATAATCCTTAATCCTGCTTTCCTTGGGAACGATGAAATCCGCGAGGCAGTAGTTCGGGATGTCGTCCGGTTTTTTGGTTTGCTGGCGCAGATTGTGCCAGGTCATCGCCACCTGGCTGCGCGTCTCGTCGGCGTAGATCTCGATGTCGTCGCTATTCAGCGTATTCGCCGGGAACAGACCGAACACCGCGTTTGCGGTGAGCCATTTTTCTTCGACGATCTTTTTCAGCATCGCCTGCGCATCGGCGAACAGCTTGCGCGCCTCGCTGCCCACCGTTTTGTCCTGCAATATCTTTGGGTAGCGCCCGGACAGTTCCCAGGCATGGAAAAACGGCGTCCAGTCGATATATTCGGCGATCTTGTCGAGCGGGTAGGCCTCGAATTTGTGGACGCCTGTCAGCCACGGTTTGGGCGGGGTGTAATGCTTCCAGTCGGTCTTCAGCCCGTGCGCCCGCGCCTCTGCCAGCGTGACATACACGGCCTTGCCTTTCTTGCTTTCGTGCTGCTCGCACGCCGCAGCATAGTCCGCCTTGATGCCCGCGATGTAGTCGTCGCGCAATGTGTCGGAGAGCAGGTTGTTGCACACGCCCACCGCGCGCGAGGCGTCGGTGACGTATACCGTCGCGCCGTTTGGGTAGTTCGGTTCGATTTTCACCGCAGTATGCACGCGCGAGGTGGTCGCGCCGCCGATCAGCAGCGGGATCGTGAAGCCCTGGCGTTGCATTTCTTTCGCGACATGCGCCATTTCTTCCAGCGACGGAGTGATCAGGCCGGACAGGCCGATGATGTCGGCGTTGTGTTCGCGCGCGGTGTCGAGTATCTGCTGGCAAGGCACCATCACGCCCATGTTTACCACCTCGAAGTTGTTGCACTGCAACACCACGGTGACGATGTTCTTGCCGATGT
>CAYGIF010000152.1:0-4945 GCA_964349865.1 uncultured Gallionella sp.
ATGCGCGCGGCGGCGCAGCCTTGTCGGTGCGCCAGATCACCGGCAAGCCGATCAAGTTCGTCGGCGTGAGCGAAAAGCTCAACGGCCTCGAAGCCTTCCATCCCGAACGCATGGCCTCGCGCGTGCTCGGCATGGGCGATGTGCTGTCGCTGCTCGAGGAAGCGCAGCGCGGAGTCGATCATGCGGAAGCCGAAAAGCTCGCCAAAAAAGTCAAAAGCGGGCAAGCTTTCGACCTCAACGATTTCAAAATGCAGATCGTGCAGATGCGCAAAATGGGCGGCATGTCGGCGCTGATGGACAAGCTGCCCGCGCAACTCAGCCAGGCAGCGGCAGGCGCTAAAGTGGATGACAAGTCCATCAACCGCCTGGAAGGCATCATCAATTCCATGACACCGCAAGAACGCAGCAAACCGGAACTCATCAAGGCCTCGCGCAAGCGCCGCATCGCCATGGGCGCGGGCGTGCAGGTGATGCATGTCAACCAACTGCTCAACCAGTTCGAGCAAACCCAGAAAATGATGAAAATGTTCGGCAAGGGCGGCGGGATGGCGAAAATGATGCGCGGCATGAAGGGGATGTTGCCGGGGATGCGATAAAAACAAAAATTGGAGCGCCGACGTCCTCGTCGGCAAACCCCCCCATCAAGCCGACGAGGACGTCGGCGCTCCCACGAGTGGTATCGCTACGTTCTACCCAACGCGAACCCGGAAAGCCGCGCCAGCGTTTGATTTACGATATATTTTTCTGATATTCAAGGACTAGTATGACTATCAAAGCCATCATATTCGATGTGGACGGCACGCTCGCCGACACCGAGGACGGGCACCGCCAGTCGTTCAACAAGGCGTTCGCCGAATGCGGGCTCGACTGGAACTGGGATGTTGAGCTGTATGACAAACTGCTCAAGGTGACCGGCGGCAAGGAGCGCATCAAATACTTCGTGGAAAGTTTTTTAACCGGTTTTACCCAGCCCGAAGATTTTGAGGAATTTGTCAAGCATCTGCACAAGGTAAAGACCGTGCATTACACCGCCATGCTGCGCGAAGGCCGTATCCCGTTGCGTCCCGGCATCAGGCAGCTCCTGACCGATGCGCGCAACGGCGGCATCCGTCTCGCGATCGCCACCACCACCTCGCCGGAAAATGTCGCCACGCTGTTGCGGCAAGGGCTGGGCGCGGACGGCGAGAGTTGGTTTGAGGCGATCGGCTGCGGCGACATCGTGCCGCACAAGAAGCCCGCGCCGGATATTTATTTCTGGGTGCTGAAAAAACTGGGCCTGCCCGCCGTCGACTGCATCGCGCTGGAAGATTCCGAGAACGGCCTGCGCTCCAGCCTCGCGGCAGGCATCAAGACTTTCGTCATCCTCAACCGCTACACGCGCAACCATGATTTTTCGGGCGCTGCGGCGGTGTTCGATGAGCTGATAGATATGGAGAATTTCTACCGGATAACCGGCTTACCGCTTCCCAAACAACAGATTTCTGTTTAGCATTTGATCGCCGTGGGGGTGTAGCTCAGTTGGGAGAGCGTCTGGTTCGCAATCAGAAGGCCAGCGGTTCGATTCCGCTCACCTCCACCATCTGCCATCCGCAAAGTATTCGGCCATAAGAGCCTATTTCAGTAGGTTTCATGCCCCGCGTTGGGTCTGGGCGCGGATGGATGCAAGGCGCAGCGCGCAGCCAATGGCCACTCCATTGGCAAGCGGTGCAACGCAGCAGACGCCGCGCCCAGACCCAACCCGAAGGGCCGTTCGCCTGCGGGCGCATTGCTGCGTTGCGGTCTGCTTGTGGAGAATGACTACACGGCGCAGCCCGCGCCTTGCACTGCATCCCGCAGGCAAACGGCGCGGGGCATGAAACCTACTGAAATAGGCTCTGTATCGGATAGAATGCGCTCTTTGCATTTCGCAACTTGATTGAAGGACACGTTATGTACCAGATCGCACCGAGCATTCTTTCCGCCAACTTCGCGAAGCTGGGCGAGGAAGTCGATAATGTTCTCGCCTCCGGCGCGGACATCGTGCATTTCGACGTGATGGACAACCATTACGTCCCCAACCTGACCATCGGCCCGCTGGTATGCGAGGCGCTGCGCAAGCACGGCGTGACCGCTCCGATCGACGTGCATCTGATGGTCAAGCCGGTGGATCGCATCATCCCCGATTTCGCCAAGGCCGGCGCGACTTACATCACCTTCCATCCGGAAGCCTCCGAGCATATCGACCGCACCATCGGCCTGATCCGCGAAAGCGGCTGCAAGCCGGGACTGGTATTCAATCCGGCCACGCCGCTGGAAATTCTGGAATACACGCTACCCAAGCTGGATATGGTGCTTCTGATGTCGGTGAACCCGGGCTTTGGCGGGCAGAAGTTCATTCCGCATGTGCTGGACAAGGCGCGCAAGGTGCGCAAGATGATCACCGCAGGCGGTTACAGCTGCCGCCTGGAAATCGACGGCGGCGTGGGGCCCGCGAACATCCGCGAAGTGGCTGCGGCAGGCGTGGACACCTTTGTGGCCGGCTCCGCCATTTTCGGCGCGCGCAAGGACAGCGACCCGCACCGTTACGACAGCGTGATCGCCGCGCTGCGCGCCGAACTCGCCAAGGTGTGACCATCATGCGCGCCAGCCAATTCCTGTTGCCGATAGCCGCCCTCGCGCTGGTTGGTTGCGACCGGATTACCGGCGCGGACCAACAGAAGACTCTCGATGCCGAAGCGATCGGTTATGCCTGTCGCATTTCGCTGAAGACGCCCGAAGATTGCATGAAGGAAAACGAGACACAGAGCCCGACTTCCGTATTGTACGGCTGGAAGGAAGCCGACAAGGACGTCAAGGAAAAAGCCATCGACCCCAGCATGGGCAAAAACCAGCCCGTACCCCAGCAATACGCACCCGCTGCCGCTGCAACCGAGAACAAACCTGTCGTCGAAAATGCCGCCGCAGCCAAGGGCGAAAAACCTGCCGCTGCCAAGAGCGAGAAACCCACTGCCGCTACGAGCGAAAAACCCGCCGCAGCGACAGGCGGACCTGAACAGGGTGCCGCCGAAAAGAAGGCCGACCACTAGTACAGCCATGCAACAAGCCGCGACCATCAAAAGATTCCCCACGCCGGTAAGCGTGCAAGCCATCGTGATTGATCTCGATGGCACGCTGCTGCACTCCGCGCCGCAACTGGCGGAAGCGGCCAACCGCATGCTGCTTGAAATGGATTACGCGCCCGTGCCGCAGGATTTGCTGGCCAGCTACATCGGCAACGGCATCGGCTGGCTGGTGAAACGCGCGCTGACCGGCGAGATGCATGCCACGCCGGATGCCGCGCTGTATGAGCACGCCCTGCCGATTTTCGACAAGCATTACGCCGGACTGTTGCTGGGCAGCCAACCGTACGAGGGCGCGATCGAAGGGCTGGAAGCCATGCGCGCGGCGGGTTTCCCCCTGGGCTGTATCACCAACAAGGCGGCGCGCTTCACCGGGCCGCTGCTGGAAGGCAGCGGCCTGGCGAAGTATTTCGGGATCGTCGTTTCCGGCGACACGCTGCCGGAAAAGAAACCGCATCCGCTGCCGCTGCTGCATGCGGCAAAATTTTTCGGTGTGCCGATCGAGCAACTGCTGCTGATCGGCGATTCGCTGAACGACACCCTCGCGGCGCGCGCCGCCGGTTGCCCGGTATTCTGCGTGCCTTACGGTTACAATCACGGCGAACCGGTGGAGACCCTGGACACGGACGCGGTGATCGCCAATCTGCACGCCGCGTTGCCGCTCATCAAACACGTTTGAACATGAAACTGAAAAACCTCGGCCCCCTGCAAGGAACCGCCTGGCGATGGCATTTGTAGGTCGGGTTATGCCCGACATTATTTATTTGCGGCGGGTGAAACCCGCCCTACAAAAACACAGGAGGTTTCCATGCTGCACCCCATCACCGAACAGGAATTCAATACGCTTGCACAGCAAGGCTACAACCGCATCCCGCTAGTAAGCGAAACCTTTGCCGATCTGGACACGCCGCTGTCGCTGTATCTCAAGCTCGCCAATCGCCCGTATTCCTACCTGCTGGAATCGGTGCAGGGCGGCGAACGCTTCGGGCGCTATTCCTTCATCGGCCTGCCCGCCGAAACCCGCATCACGGTGCGCGGCAGGCGAGTCACGCTGACGCACCAAAATACCAAAAGCAGGCATAACGAGACTACCCACGAGGTCGAAAATCCGCTGGATTTCATCCGCGAATACCAGACGCGTTTCAAGGTCGCCGCGCTGCCCGGCCTGCCGCGCTTCTGCGGCGGGCTGGCGGGCTATTTCGGCTACGACACGATCCGTTATATCGAGCCGCGCCTGGCCAATGTACAGAAACCGGATGCCATCGGTACCCCCGACATCCTGCTGATGCTCACCGAGCAACTGGCGGTGGTGGACAATCTCACCGGCAAGCTCACCTTCATCGTCTACGCCAACCCGGAACAGGCCGATGCCTACGCGCTGGCCAGACAGCGCCTGCACGAACTGACGACACGGCTGCGCCAGCCGGTGGACATTCCGCATGCGCCGCCGATGCACGGCGGTGAAGCAATATCCGAATTCGGCGAAGCCGCGTTCAAGCAGGCGGTGGCAAAAGCCAAGCAATATATCTTCGACGGCGACATCATGCAGGTGGTGCTGGCGCAACGCATGGCGCAGCCCTTCCCCGCAGCGCCCTTGTCGTTGTATCGCGCGCTGCGCAGCGTCAACCCCTCGCCGTACATGTTCTATTACGACATGGGCGATCATCACGTGGTCGGCGCGTCGCCGGAGATATTGGTGCGGCTGGAACACGACACCGTCACGGTGCGCCCGATCGCCGGGACGCGCCCGCGCGGCAAGACGCAGCAGCAGGATGCCGAGTTCGCCGAGGAACTGCTCGCCGATCCGAAGGAACTGGCCGAGCACCTGATGCTGATCGACCTCGGGC
>CAYGIF010000153.1:0-4870 GCA_964349865.1 uncultured Gallionella sp.
TGCGCAGCCGGTAAGCGACGAAGCTGGAGGTGGTGAGGCGGATCAGGTCGGGGAATAGCATAGGTTAGTTTCGGTTATGTGTAGTAGCCCAAGCTTGAGCTGACACAAACTATCAGTTTGCCACATCTGTTTTTGCACCCTCATCTTCCATCAATTTGGAATCGCGCTGCCTGAAACCCGTCACTCGCCAAGTAGCGCAATCGACACAAACCGGATAATCGATTTTCTCGGAAGCGGAAATTCAACAGAGCCAAGGGGCTGCGCGCTTTTGCGCAGTCCCGCTTGAAGCGCAGGGTTATACCCTTGTGCCGAGTTGATCAAAGCCAAGTAGCACTGAAGGGCTGAATGACTCAAACTGCCAACGAGGGAGTGCTTGGCGGTCTGCTGCGTACTCGTCAAGCTTCGCCTTTATCTCCGCCAAGTCAGTGACGCCAAGGAGCTTAAGTGTGCGTGACAAGTACGCTTTCGAGGTGGAGCGCGCAAACAACTCGAATGGGCCGTACTGACGCTTCGCGTACAAGAGAGTTTCAGGCCACCATCGGTCGTAGGCGTCGGCGTGTATTTCGGCCCAAAGGAAGCAAACGAAGTCTGCTTGCATGACGTGTCTAAACTGCACTCCCGACGTCTTTGAGCGCTGCTCAAGCAGATCAGCTCTCAAGGAAAGGCGATTGAGGTTTAGCCGTTTGTTACGAACCTTCAAGGACTCCATGTACTCCCTAAATACCGTATAGCTTACAGTGGCGGTCTTCCCGTGTGCAGAGTTTCCTGGAGCGTAATAGGTCTGAGAGAGAAGATATGTCGCGGCGTCAATGTGCTCAGCGCGGAGGAGTAGCGCAAGTGTGTAGAGAAATAACTCATGGACAATGAATTTGAAATTGTCGGAGTCGGATTCATTCCACTGGTTGATGTGCGGTGGGCGTGAGAGGTACGGAATCAATGCCTCAAAGAACCGATGGACCCGTGACACATGTTCGGCAGGGTCAGCATATTGCGACAATGCAGTAAAAACATGGATGAACTCATTGCGTGAGGGCATAAAGTCCTCTATCGACTTCACGATTCGATCATCAAACTCGCCGTCGTTTACCGTGATACGGAACCGCTCAAGGTGCTCAGAGTAAACAGATAGGTACTCATCGAACGCCCCTTTGGTATAGGCTTTGTCCGATTTAACGCCTTCGATTACACGCTTCGCGAGCGCCGATGTTCCAAGCAGCGGGGCATCTGAGTCGACAATGAATGAAGGTGGTTTACCAATCTCGGGCTTAATATAAAGAGGCTTATTGAAGACCCATCGTAAGAGTTTTTCGAAGTTCTCCGCGTAGCGATCAGACTCACTGAGGTCGACGTAAATTCTCGACTTGTAGTACGTGGGTAAGAATGGCTTACCTGATTCATCTCTTTCAGCAATTACTGCCACAAACTTGTCTTGCGACTGCTTAGCATAAACCTCGGCAGAAATGATCTGAGTTTCAGTTCCAACGCCCGCAGCACGGCCATCAGCCTTGGTTGCATAGACCTGATCGCAGACAAGAATGACCTTTGTGATTGATGGGTCAGTAACCATCTGTTCCATGAATGCAATGGAGTCGTGTCCCTCGCGAAGTGCCCACTTATCAAGAACGACATCTACGCCGCTGTTGACTAGCTCAGTGGCAAGGTCTACGACCCATTGCTCGTGCTCAGGGGTCGACCAACTGTATGAAATGAAAAGTTTCGGCGCTGAACTCATGGATCATTTCTTTCAAGGGTATAACGTGGAAGCAATCGGCGCTGCGCGGCTTTATCGCGCAGCGTCCGTGTTGAATTCCGCGTTAGACTATTTCTGAGCATACGGTACTTTGCTCTTAATTACGGGAGCCGCATTGCAAGCAGGTAGTAATTCTGCCTTTTTTACCAACGGAAACAAACCGGCCTCCTTGATAAAACCGGTGACCTCTTTTATGAGTTCTGGTGTTCTCGGAGACGATTCTGAATTTACGTTAGTGATCATCCCATTCGACAAGGTAACTGACAGCTTGTTGCTGGAAAATGGGGATGGCTGATTCAACAATACCCGCGGCTCGCTGAAGTTTGGTTCGATTACGATTTCCTGCTTTTGAATTATCGGAGCGCAAATATTGTTGTCTGCTGTTCCAACGAGATTCCCTTTGTCGGTTAGAGCGGTAAATTCGTATGTAACAAGCACTTGGTGTGGGTCGTAGTACACCAAACCTTCGACCTGCTCCCCCACTGGCCGCCAACTGGTTGCGTCGAATTTCGCAGTCTTGAATGTTGAAGAACAACCGGTAAGAACGAGGCTGGACATTAACAGCAGTAGTAACTTGTTCATGGTTTCTCCTAGTGTGTGGTCTAACAATTATTCAACAGACCCAGCGGTCTGTACTATTGAGAATAGAGAAGCAAACAGATTCACAATAATCTCCTGATTTATTGATTTCTCCACAACTTTCCCTGTCCACATATACATCGCAGTATGGACAAATTGAACCATACATTCCACTCCTAGCATATAAGCCAAAGTATCTATGCAATCTGGCCTAGCCAATTTTTTCTAAAGCCGTGTTGTAGTTCGGCAATTGGCACCTTGCTGCCATTTAACTCGCTGGAATCATCACCCGAAAGCGGCAATTAAAATACCGAGCTTGGCTTGTCATCGCGCCGATCAATTCCCAGCGCTTGGGAGTAAAGACGGAAAACAATTCGCCGACATCATCGAAGCCAACGCCAAAACAGGGGGTACGGATTTGCCCTGCCTGGCGGCTTTCATCGCAGCACCGGCGCGCGCAAGGCTGGCTGACATCGGCTCGCCCACGGTCAGGTGCAGTACGGAATTGCTAGTTTTCATTTTGCGGCTTCTATCGATTTCTGCAACACCACTCTGTCCATCACATCTTTATCCCGCACAGTTTGCTTTGTCAGCAGCAGGCCTTCGAGAGACAGGGTAGCGTGATCTTCATGGAATGTACCTGTCGATATCAAGGGCATCGTGGAACACACCCAGAATTTCAATCGCATCCATGTCGTTGCGGCACAGATAGGCGATGCGGTAGTGCCCGTACAGAATCATCCGAACCTCACCCTCCGGCACGATGCGCAATCGCGTGCCAATGTCGGGGAAAGCGGTCAGCACATCGGCTTTCTGCAAAATCCCGTCGATCACATTGGCCGCAGCCTGCGGATTGTCCTGCGCGATATAGCGATGGATGTCTTCAAGCCAATCCAGCGCCTCCGGCGTCCATCTCAATTCCGCCATGAGCGGATTCTCCGCATGGCCTCGTCGTGACTCACGCTGCGCCCGGCGCGGATATCGGCCAGACCCCGTTCAACCATACGCTCGAACGCAAGTTCCCGCATGATTTCCTCGTAGCTGGCATCGTCCGGCTGCGCCTCGATCACCTCGCGAATCACGGCCTTGGCCATCGGTTTGTCGCTGACATGGGCAGTCATTTTGCACCTCCTTTGTTAATCATGAAATTCACCAGATAGTCGCAAGGTAACCAATGCCGTTTTGTACGACCGGCATCTCGTTGCCGGGCGGGCATTTTCCTCTTCGGCCATGTCTGATTTTCCGGGCGGCAAGCATCGAGTCGGTCACGCATTTCATCATGTGTCGGCAGGTTACCCAGCGGGCAGCTAAAGGTCAAATACTATGCTTTACCCGTTCCACACGAAGCCAGCAGATTCACGACCGCGCCAGCGCCATCACCGGATCGAGCCGCGCCGCGCGGCGCGCAGGCCACACGCTGAACAGGATGCCGGTGCCGAACGCCGTGCCGAACGCCGCGAGCACCGCCCACCACGGCGCGGATACCGGCAGCGCCGGATAGATTTGCGCGATCACCCTAGTGCCGATTTCGCCGAGCACCAGGCCCGTCACGCTGCCGATGCCGGATAATAAAATCGCTTCGGCGAAAAACAGATTCCTGATCTGCGCGGCGGGGGCGCCCAGCGCCTTGAGCAGGCCGATTTCCCTGACGCGCTGCGAAACGGCGATCAGCATCACGTTCATAATTAAAATACCGGCCACCGCCAGGCTGATCGCGGCGATGCCGGCGACCGCCAGCGTCAGCGCGCGCAGGATGCGGTCGAAAGTGGCCAGCACGGCATCCTGCGTGATGACCGTCACGTCGCGCTCGCCGTGCCGCTCGGACAGAATCTGCTCGGCGTCCCGCTTGGCGCGCTCGATGGTGTCGCGGCTTTTCGCTTCCACCAGAATGCGGAACAGGCCGGACGTGTTGAACAGCATATGCGCCGAGGCGACCGGCACGATGACGATCTCGTCGGTGTTAAAGCCCATCGATTCGCCCTGCATCGCCAGCACGCCGATCACGCGGAAGCGCCGGTCTCCCAGCCGCACCCAGGCGCCGATGGCATTCTGCTGGCCGAACAGCTCGCGCTTGAGCTTTGCGCCCAGCACGCACACCGATTCGCTGGAATACACATCCCCGGCGGGGAGGAATTGCCCCTGCCCCATGCTCATGTGGCGCACTTCCAGCAGGTCGGCCGTCGAGCCCAGCACGGCCACTTCGCGGTTGAGCGCATCTCTGGAAATCTGCGACGCGCCCACCGTCAGCGGCGCGATGCGCCCGATGGCGCGGCTGCGCAGCAAGGCTTGCGCGTCGTCCAGCGTGAGCTCGCGCGGAATCTGCCCGAGCAGCATGCCCGGCCCGAACCCTGTCGTTTCGGTGCGTCCGGGAAACACGATCAGCAGATTGGTGCCCAGCGAGGAAAATTGGTTGACGACGTAGCGGCGCGCGCCCTCGCCCAACCCGGTCAGCACCACCACCGCCGCCACGCCGATGGACATCGCCAGGATCATCAGCAAGGTGCGGGCGCGGCTGCCGCGCAGGCTGCCGGAGGCAAACTG
>CAYGIF010000154.1:0-4844 GCA_964349865.1 uncultured Gallionella sp.
AGTACGTCGAGAAGGACGCCGCGCTGGAACGCCGCTTCCAGAAAGTGCTGGTGGATGAACCTTCGGTGGAATCCACGATCGCGATCCTGCGCGGCCTGCAGGAGAGATACGAATTGCATCACGGCGTGGACATTACCGATCCGGCCATCGTCGCGGCGGCGGAGCTTTCCAACCGCTACATCACCGACCGCTTCCTGCCGGACAAGGCGATCGACCTGATCGACGAGGCCGCCGCGCGCGTCAAGATGGAAATCGACTCCAAACCGGAAGTGATGGACAAGCTGGATCGCCGCCTGATCCAGCTCAAGATCGAGCGCGAGGCAGTGAAGAAGGAGAAGGACGAGGCCTCGCAAAAACGTCTCGCGCTGATCGAAGACGAGATCAAGAAACTGCAACGCGAGTACGCCGATCTGGAAGAAATCTGGAAGGCGGAGAAGGGCGCGGCGCAAGGCACGGCGCATCTCAAGGAAGAAATGGACAAGGTGCGCGCCGAGATCGTGCGCCTGCAACGCGAAGGCAAGCTGGAACAGGTGGCGGAGCTGCAATACGGCAAGCTGCCGCAACTCGAATCTAAATTGAAGGAAGCGGTGCATGCCGAGGAGAACAAGCCGAAGAACCGCCTGCTGCGCACCCAGGTCGGCGCGGAAGAAATCGCCGAAGTGGTCAGCCGCGCGACCGGCATTCCGGTGTCCAAGATGATGCAGGGTGAGCGCGACAAGCTGCTCAAGATGGAAGACAAGCTTCACGAGCGTGTCGTCGGGCAGGACGAGGCGGTGCGCTTGGTGAGCGATGCGATCCGCCGTTCACGTTCCGGCCTGTCCGACCCGAACCGCCCGTATGGTTCGTTCCTGTTCCTCGGCCCGACCGGCGTCGGCAAGACCGAGCTGTGCAAGGCGCTGGCCGGTTTCATGTTCGATTCCGAGGATCATCTGATCCGCATCGACATGAGCGAGTACATGGAGAAGCATTCCGTCGCGCGTCTGATCGGCGCGCCGCCCGGCTATGTCGGCTACGAGGAGGGCGGCGGGTTGACCGAGGCGGTGCGGCGCAAACCGTACAGCGTGATCCTGCTCGACGAGGTGGAGAAGGCGCATCCGGACGTGTTCAACGTGCTGCTGCAAGCATTGGACGACGGCCGCATGACCGACGGCCAGGGGCGCACCGTGGACTTCAAGAACACGGTGATCGTGATGACTTCCAACCTCGGCAGCCAGATGATCCAGCAGATGGCGGGCGACGATTACCAGGTCATCAAGCTGGCGGTGATGGGCGAGGTAAAAAGCTATTTCCGTCCCGAATTCATCAACCGCATCGACGAGGTGGTGGTGTTCCACGCGCTGGACGAAAAGAACATCAAATCCATCGCGCGCATCCAGTTGCATTACCTGGAAACCCGCCTGGCGCAGATGGAGATGAAGCTGGCAATCAGCGACGCCGCACTGACCGAGATCGCCACCGCCGGTTTCGACCCGGTGTATGGCGCAAGACCGCTGAAACGCGCGATCCAGTCGCAACTGGAAAATCCGCTGGCCAAGCTGATACTGGAAGGCCGCTTCGCCGCGAAGGACACCATCAAGGTGGATTGCAAGGGTGGGGTGATGAGGTTCGAGAAAGGTTAAGGAATTGCAGAATAAGCCGTCGTTCCCGCGAAGGCGGGAACCCAGTCAACTCAACAAGCTGGATTCCCGCTTTCGCGGGAATGACAAAACCAAATAATTTTGCGTTTCTCTTTGAAATTAATCAGGCTCCGTTCCTGAGTTCTCCGTAGCCAATCCCATGATCGGCAAATCCTCGCGGCGCAGATTCAGGGCCTCCAGAACTTTCAGCGCCGCGTAGGCATCGTTTGCCGCGTAGAGTAATTGCTGCGGGGTGAGTTGGGGCTGCGACCAGTTGGAGGTGGTCACATGCCTCGACTTGCGAAAGCGCTGCTTGAACACCAAACCCACCGCCGCCCGGGCACCCATGTGTTTGTGGTAGCCGTCCATGCTGAACACCGTATTGAGATCGACCACCCCGCCCAGACGGACGCCCAGTTTCGCGTAGATATGCCCGCTATCCGATTTAAGATCGAAGCCAACCTTGATGACCTGTTCCGATTGCAGCAACTCGATCAGGAATGGATGCCCGTCCGCCCGATGCAGTTGAAACAGGTAAACCTTGTCGTGCAGCGCAAACTGCACCACATGCGGCCCCTCGCTGACATCGCCCACAACAAACGTCGGCTTGGATTCGGTATCAAAACCAACAATCCCCGCCGCCTTGATCTCGGCAGCGGCGGACGCAAACTCTTCGGTGGTTGTCGGCACATGGATGCGCTCCAGCGTGAGGCCGACAAACGGCTCCATCAGCGCGATCTCATCTTTGGTTGGAGCGATTTTTTTCATGTGGGGGAGATATGTATTTTGAATTGAGTAGGCTATTTTGCCTTAAACCGGATCGTTCATCAGGCTCAAACCCCCTCCAACTCCCCCAATCCACCCCAGCCCTCCCTTGTCAGGGAGGGAGCGGGGGGAGAGCCAAATCTGCACCTTCCCTGACAAGGGGAGGCTGGGAGGGGTTTGAACCTGATGGATTATTTCGTTTTCACCGTCCGGGCCCTTAACTGCCCGCACGCGCCGTCAATCTCCTGTCCCGCCGAATCGCGTATTTTGGCGAGGATGCCATGCTGGCGAAGCGTGTGCACCATAGACGCGATCCGCTCGGCGGAGGGGCGGCGATAGTCGAGCCCGTCCACATCGTTGAAGGGAATGAAATTCATCACGGCGTATTTCCCGGAGAGCAGTTGCACGATCCGCTCCAGCTCGGTATTGCTGTCGTTGACGCCCTCGATCAGCGTCCATTGGTACTGGGTCGGATAAGAAGTGGCGCGCGCATACCGCTCGGCGCGTTCCACCAACTCTTCGATGGCGATCTGCGGCGCATGCGGCAGCAGCTTTGCGCGTAGCACCACATCGGTGGTGTGCAGCGAAATGGCGAGCGCCGGTTTCACTGCACGAGTGAAACTAAAATCCGTTCGTGGTGAGCTTGTCGAACCGTGGATGGATTTTTGGCCTTCGACATGCTCTGGCCGAACGGTGCTGGAGAAATCGGACATCAACCGCTCGAACACCCTTAAATCTCCCACCGTCGAAAGCACCAGATTCTTGTGCCCGATGTTGCCCTGTGTGCCAAGCAGCTCAATCGCCTCCATCACATTGTCGAGATTGTGCGCCGGTTCGCCCATGCCCATGAACACCACCTTGCTCACCGCGCGGCGACGGCGCGCGAGCACCACCTGGGCGACGATCTCGGCGCTGCCGAGCTGGCGCAGCAAGCCGTCGCGCCCGCTCATGCAGAACACGCAGCCCACCGCGCAACCCACCTGCGTCGAGACGCACAGCCCGCCGCGCGGCAGCAGCACGCTCTCCACCATCTGGCCGCCACTCAGTTCCACCAGCAGCCGCGCGACCGCATCGTCGGAGGGGTATTCGCCGCGCAGGCGCGCCAGCCCATCCAGTTCCGCCTCGATAGCGGTCAACTCATTGCGCAGCGCCAGCGGAAAGAAAGTCTCTGCGGGACTGTGCTTCCGATCATACGAGCAGACCTGGCTCCAGCCGCGCAGCAAACGATCTTCGTGGCATGGCTTGCAACCGAGGTCGCGCAGGCGTTGGCGAAGGTGTGAGAGGCGCATGCCAGGACTTATCAAATCCAAGGCTTGCAGGGGCACGCCAGCGCCTTGGCGGGCGAAAGTTCCTCGGGCGGCGCTGCAAGGCCGAGCGCCTTTGCCAGTTGCTCGCGAGAGGGATACTTGCCGGTAAAGACAACTCGATCATCTACCACGATCATGGGCAGCCGGTTCATCCCGGCTTCCATTTCCCTGTCCACTGCCGGGTTGTCAGCGAAGGCATCAGGCTCCTTGCCAAAGTTGTGGCGCGAGGTAGTGACGCCGTATTTTTCGAGCCATTTCAGGTCGGCGGCAAACTGGACGAGCGCCGGATCGAAGAAAGTCATCGCGGGTTCAAAGGCTGCGAGGGTTTTCATGCTGGTTGCTTTAGCAGTTTGTTCAAGTTGCAGTAATAAGGATTGCAGGGCCGGGAGAAAATGTCTGTTCATCTAAACCAGGAACGAGCACGCTCAGAGCTTGTGAAAAAATTCGTCACGAGCGAAGCCAGGTTGGGGGCGGCTGGAGCGCAACCACCGGAATGTATATTGAAATACATGAGGATGGTGCGCCTCTGACACGTTACTGGCGTAGCCAGCCGATTGCGGGAGGAGGCGCAATACGGCCATTCCCGCCCCGGATGCTGCGCAACGCCGTGTCATGGCCGTACCACCTGCACCCAACATGTCGAGCGCAGTAGAATTCTTCACAAGCTCTCACTCCATCGAGCCATTCCAATCCAGTATGGTCCAGTCGGCAACCATTTCACGGCGCTCGATGACCAGATCGGATGTGGGCACGGCGCAGCAGAACAGGGCGAGGCCCGCCTCCCTATCGTCCCCAGACAAAGCGAGTACCGTTGACCTGCCGTGATCCACCGTGCCTTGCAGCACACTGCCTTTGCATATACCGCATGCGCCATCGGCGCAACCGAGCGGCAGATGGTGGCCATGTTTCTTCGCGGCTTCCATGATAGTTTCGCCAGCTTCGGCGGTAAAGGTGGAGTTGTCCGGCAGGAGCGTGATGTTGAATCCCATGATGTCTTCTGGTGGTTGAGTAATAAAGTGTGAATTATAAGGGATGGCTCAGGCTCGAATCAGTTTTCGAAGGGGCTGGCGGGTTCACACCACCAGCCGCCCGACCAGTTCGGACATATTCGAGTAAGTGATGAAGGCCTCGTGCGTGGCGCGCGTGATGGCGACGT
>CAYGIF010000155.1:0-4840 GCA_964349865.1 uncultured Gallionella sp.
AAGTCGCTGGTTATCCCGCTTGCGGGGGTGTCAATTCCACATCCGGCTTGCCGGATAGTGGATTGCCTACCTTTGGTGGAAAGTTGGATAGGGGGAAACGGGCATGGCGAGTTTCATTATCAGGGGTGGCTGCTCGCCATGCCCGTTAGGGAGAACGTGAATGAAAATTCTGCTGGTGGATGACCACGCATTGTTCCGCGATGGGATGCGTTATGTGCTTCAGCAATTGCCCGAAGAGGTCGAGATATTGGAGGCGGGAAATTTCCCCGATGGCCTGAAGCTGGTCATGCAACACCCCGAGCTCGATTTGGCGCTGCTGGACCTGAATATGCCCGGCAGCGAAGGCCCGATCTCCATCCGCTATTTTCATCAACGTTATCCGCATATTCCGGTGGTGGTGGTCTCCGGCGAAGACGGTCGCGGCTATATGGAGAAGGTGATGAATTACGGCGCGATGGGTTTTATCAGCAAGAGTTCGACTGCTGCCGTGATGCTGGGCGCGCTGAAGCTGGTGCTTTCCGGCGGAGTATATATCCCGCCGCAATTGTTGCAGCAGTATGGTGAGGTCGCCGGAAAAGAACCGGATGTTACCGACCGGCGCAGTCTGCATACCAACGAATACGGTTTGACCCAGCGCCAGATGCAGGTGTTGACGCATCTGGCGGCGGGGTTGTCCAACAAGGAGATCGCCGAGGCGATCCATCTCGCCGAAGGAACCGTCAAGATTCACGTGGCGGCGGTCTATCAAATCCTGCGCGTCAGTAACCGCATGGAGGCGGTGCGCATGGCCGAGAAGCTCGGGCTGATCGGTACGCCCCATGGCTGAAGCGGATAGCGCCCTGCCCGGCGGCAAACTGTTCGGCCTGCTGCGCGAATCGCGCTGGCTGTTGCTGGTTGCCTGCGCGCTGTACTTTACCGTGGCATTGTACGGTTATGATCCCGCCGACCCGGCCTGGTCGCATAGCGCCAGCGGCGCGCTGACAAGCAATCCCGGCGGGGCGCTGGGCGCGTATCTTTCCGACCTGCTGTTTTACCTGTTCGGCTTTTCTGCGTGGTGGTGGGTGCTGTTCATGCTGCAACGCGTGTGGGCGGGATATCACAATTTGCACCCGCAAGGAGTAGGCCGGTGGGTGCCCGGAGCCTCCGGCTCCACCCTTCCGCTCCGCGCCGACAGCCTCTTCAGCAAGCGGGCATTGTGGGTTTCGGCTGCGGGGTTTGCGGTGCTGCTGCTGGCCAGCAGCGCGCTCGAAGCGACTCGCCTGTATACGCTGAAAGCCGTGCTGCCGCTGGCTCCCGGCGGGATGCTCGGTGCGCTGGTCGGCGATACGCTGACGCGCCTGCTCGGCTTTACCGGCGCGACATTGTTGCTGCTGGCGCTGATTGCCGCCGGCTTCAGTATCTTCAGCGGATTGTCCTGGCTGCGTTTTGTCGACTGGCTGGGCGCGCTGCTGGATAACGGCTGGCGGCGCGCGCGCCTCGCCTGGCAGACCCGGCAGGATCGGCGCATCGGCGCGCAGGCGATGACTGAGCGAATCGCCATCGTCGAGGAAGAGAAAAAGCGCGTCGAGGAACATCAGCCCATCCATATCGAAATGCCGCTGATGGAAGTGGCCAGGTCGGCGCGGGTGGCCGAAGAAAGGCAAGTCCCGCTATTTTCCGAGATGCCGGATTCGCCGCTGCCGCCGTTGCACTTGCTGGATCCGGCGACACAGCAGGTCGAAGCGGTCGCCGCCGACACGCTCGAGTTCACCTCGCGCCTGATCGAACGCAAGCTGAAGGATTTTGGCGTCGAGGTCAATGTGGTCGCAGCCTATCCCGGACCGGTGATCACGCGCTACGAGATCGATCCGGCGGTCGGCGTGAAAGGCAGCCAGATCATCAATCTGGTGAAAGACCTGGCGCGCGCGCTGTCGGTGGTGAGCATCCGGATGGTCGAGACCATCCCCGGCAAGGCTTACATGGCGCTGGAACTGCCAAACCCGAAACGCCAGATGGTGCACCTGTCGGAAATTCTCGGTTCGCAGGTGTATGCCAACATGGCTTCCGCGCTGACTATCGCGATGGGCAAGGATATTTCCGGCAAACCGGTGGTCGCCGACCTCGCGAAAATGCCGCATGTGCTGGTCGCGGGCACCACCGGCTCGGGCAAATCGGTGGGCATCAACGCGATGATCCTGAGCATTCTCTACAAGGCCACGCCGCAGCAGGTGCGCATGCTGTTGATCGACCCGAAGATGCTGGAATTGTCGGTTTACGAAGGCATCCCGCACCTGCTCTGCCCGGTGGTCACCGACATGCGCCAGGCTGCCTCCGGGCTCAACTGGTGCGTGCAGGAAATGGACCGGCGCTACCGGCTGATGTCCGCGCTGGGCGTGCGCAACATCGCCGGCTACAACCAGAAGTTGCGCGAAGCGGTCAAGGCGGATCAGCCGCTGACCAACCCGTTCACGCTGACGCCGGAGAATCCGGAGGAACTCGAAGAGCTGCCGCTGATCGTGGTGTTCATCGACGAACTCGCCGACCTGATGATGGTGGTCGGCAAGAAGATCGAGGAGCTGATCGCGCGCCTCGCGCAGAAGGCGCGCGCCTCCGGCATCCACCTGGTGCTCGCCACGCAGCGCCCCTCGGTGGATGTGATTACCGGGCTGATCAAGGCCAACGTCCCGACGCGGGTGGCGTTCCAGGTGTCGAGTAAGATCGACTCGCGCACCATCCTCGACCAGATGGGCGCGGAAGCGTTGCTGGGACAGGGCGACATGCTGTACCTGCCGCCCGGCACCGGCTACCCGCAGCGCGTACACGGCGCGTTCGTGTCCGATCAGGAAGTGCACCGCGTCGCCGAATACCTGAAGGCGCAGGGCATGCCGCAATATATCGACGGCGTGCTGAATTCGCTGGAAGAAGCGGAGGAGGGCGGGGAAGGCGAGCCGAGCCTGGATGCGGAGGCTGACCCGCTGTATGACCAGGCGGTGGAAATTGTCGTCAAGAACCGCCGCGCCTCGATCTCGCTGGTGCAGCGCCACCTGCGCATCGGCTACAACCGCGCCGCACGGCTCGTCGAGCAGATGGAAGCGGCGGGGATCGTCTCGGCGATGCAGAGCAATGGCAACCGCGAAGTGATCGCGCCAAACCGGGAAGGGTGAAGGGAGAAGGGGGAAGGGTGAGCGTGCGCAGGTTTTACCCTTCTCCCTTCCCTCTTCCCCCTTCTCCAACTCGGATCTTGAACATGTATAAAAAACTTTTTATCTTCCTCTCACTTTTCATGTGTGCAGCCGCCCATGCCGGCGGCATCGACAAGCTGAAGGAATTTATCGCAGCGACGCATTCCGCGCAGGCGGATTTCACGCAAGTGGTGCTCGACCAGAATGGCAAGCGCATCCAGAGCGCCTCCGGCATCATGCAGTTCCAGCGCCCCGGCAAATTCCGCTGGACTTACCAGAAACCCTACGAACAAATCATCGTCGGCGACGGCGAGAAATTCTGGCTGTATGACGTGGATCTGAACCAGGTGACGGTCAAGAAACTTGATGCGGCGCTGGGCAGCAGCCCCGCCGCGCTGCTGTCCGGCAGCAACGAGATCGAGCGCGATTTTATCCTCAAGGAAAGCGGCAGCAAGGATGGCCTGGATTGGCTGCAAGCCATAGCCAAAGCCCAGGACGGCAGCTTCGAGAAGATCCTGATGGCATTCAATGCGCAAGCTGGGCTGGTCATCATGGAATTGAATGACGCGTTCGGGCACAAGACCGTGCTGCGCTTTTCCGCGATGCAGCGCAACCCGAAATTTTCCGCGCAGCAGTTCCAGTTTACGCCGCCAAAGGGCGCGGATGTGCTGGGTGAATGATGAGGAATATCGGGAACGCCGACACTGGGAGCGCCGACGTCCCGTCGGCATTTGTGTCCGATTGCCGACGGGACGTCGGCGCTCCCGGCCACAAATTCTGGCACAGCCGGGGCTATTTGCCTCATTGCGATACACCCGGCCTGCTCCAGGCGATTACGTTTCGGCTGGCCGATTCGCTTCCCGCCAATGTATTGGATCGCCTGTTGCAAGGTGCTGGCGATAATGCAGAAAAACTCAAGCGGATCGAAAATTGCCTCGATGCAGGGCATGGCGCGTGCTGGCTGAAGCAGCCTGGCGTCGCGGATATTGCCGAAGATTCTTTGTTACATTGGGACGGGCAACGCTATCGCCTGTTGGCGTGGTGTGTGATGCCCAATCATATGCATGTGCTTATCGAGACATGGAAAGATTATCCGTTGCCCAAGGTATTGCAAAGCTGGAAGTCGTTCACTGCCAGACTGATCAACCGACATCTTGGTCGAACCGGTACGGTGTGGATGCGCGATTATTTTGATCGCTATATTCGTGACGATCATCATTTGGCAGCAGTGGTTGCGTACATACACACCAACCCTGTAAAGGCAGGGTTGGTGCAGAATGAATGCGAATGGCGGCACTCAAGTGCGAGATTGGGGAGCTCCGATACTGGGAGCGCCGACGTCCCGTCGGCACTCTTGAAGATAGCCGACGAGGACGTCGGCGCTCCAGGTAACGTTGCTCCCATAAAATAACTCACGCACGACATGACCGACTTGTTTGCCCCCACTCCACCCGCCGCGCCGCTGGCGGAACGCCTGCGTCCCAAGCATATCGACGAGGTTATTGGCCAATCGCATTTATTGGGCGAGGGCAGGCCGCTGCGCCTGGCGTTCCAGTCCGGCAAGCTGCATTCGATGATCCTGTGGGGGCCGCCAGGTGTCGGCAAGACCACGCTGGCGCGGCTGATGGCGCAGGCCTTCGATGCCGAATTCGTGCCGCTGTCGGCGGTGCTGTCCGGCG
>CAYGIF010000156.1:0-4803 GCA_964349865.1 uncultured Gallionella sp.
GCAATGATTGCGGGGCCGGGAGAAAATGCCTGCTCTTCTAAACCAGTAACGAGCAGGCTCACTCCATCGAGCCATTACAATCCAGTGTAGTCCAGTCGCTGACCATTTCGCGGCGCTTGATGACCAGATCGGATGTGGGCATGGCGCAGCAGAACAGGGCGAGGCCAGCCTCCTTATCCTCCGCAGACAATGCGATCACCGTTGACCTGCCGTGATCCACCGTGCCTTGCAGCACACTCCCCTTGCAAAAACCGCACGCGCCATCGGCGCAACCGAGCGGCAGATTGTGGCCATGTTTCTTCGCGGCTTCCATGATGGTTTCGCCAGCTTCGGCGGTAAAGATGTGATTGTCCGGCAGGAGTGTGATACGGAATCCCATGATGTCTTCTGGTCGTTAAGTAATAAAGCGCGAATTATAAGGGGTAACTTGGCGAGTGGGTTTACAGAAGCCGTGATCCGTCGTCTCTGATAGTTCGGTATGCTCTGCTAGGAGATTGGAAAACTATTGCGATGCTGACCCCTTTAGCTTGTTTCTCATTCATCCCGAAAATAAAATCGAGCCTGGCCCCTTTGGCCAGTTACTTTCTAGCTTACGAGTGCGGCATCAAGCTGTTCTAAGGTTGACACGATTTCACTTACAGTTTGCTGGACAAATTCCGGCAAATCAGTTTCGTCGTGCGTGCCTTTATTGAAATATGTCCATGGAGGTTGATTGCCATCCGCACCTAACACCTTTGAGAGCGAACTTACTATTTGTTCTTTGTTAGGGATTTCTGCTTTTGAAGACTTAAATTTCGATCTTAAATTTTCAGCAAGCAACCTTAAATCCCAAGGCTGATTGGGGGCTCGTTGAGATACACTGATTGGACTGTCTGATTTATCGCTATGCTTTCCATAGTGGTACCACGCTTTTTCACACAAGTTTTCTAGCCCTCGCCGTGCTGACATAAGCGAGTCACGATATTCTCCTGTGTCATAAAGCTCCCGAGCGGCCAGCACATAATTCTTTGGCCTTTTTAAAGAATGAACCTGAATATGATGCTGGCCATGATTAGCGCCAAAAATATACGACTCAGATTCGTTCGCAGCTTTTTTACCAATGAGCTGATGCGTGCTGTTAAAAAATTCCTCGCCGTGAATAGCGAGAATGATTTGTTTGTCTTTAAGAAAATTATCGACAAATAACGTTTCACGAATCGCTCGGTGATGCTCATCGTCAATAGCGTTTACAGGGTCGTCAAAAATCAAAAACGGGCAATTTTCTTTTATGTTTTTTGCCAGCAGTATCGCTAAGCCTATACAGCGAATATGCCCCTCGCTTAAAACATGCAGGGCATCAAACAAGCGAGTTGGTTCAGCTTGAAAGGAAATTTTTAGGCGCTCATTTTGCGATAAAGGCAGTCGAACAGATGACAGCTTTTCACTGGGTAAGTCGTCTCGATTAAAGGCGTTGTAAAGTCCAACAACCTTATCGCCCAAATCAGCAACCAACTGCGCAGGTAAATTGTTTTTGTAGTCGTTTAATTTGGTAATAAAGCTGGTATAGGTATTGGCGATGGTTTTATTTTTTGCGACTACCGCATTTTCTGCCGCTGCATCGGCAATCAGTTGTGCATTTGCTGTTTCAAAATTGGCAATGGCCTGATTCGCCGCAGTGATGGTGGTGTTTGCAGTGGCTCGGCGTGTCTGCAACTGCGTAATTTTCGTATCAAATTCACGCAATCTTGTAAGTTGTTGCTGCTTAATTGCGCGCTGTTGCGCGACTTGCTCTATCGCTTGGTCGGCTTCTTCAAGATGTTTAACTTGGCTCTCCAAGTGTTGCCATGGCGTAAAACCATCATTCAAGGTTTGAAGCAGAGAATTCCACCATCCGGCATTGATAGCACCAAGGTAAGCGGATAGCGCGTTATTTGACGGGAAGCGCGTAGTACAGGTGGCCACCACTTGAGCAAGTGAATTTAACGATTGATTGAATGAGTTGTTGAGGTGTTGCAGTTCTTGTTGCAATTGCGCCAAATGCTGAAGTTTCTTCAGTTCATCACTGGCGTGCGTATAAGGATTCACCGCAACTTGCTGCAAAGAGGTTTTGCAAGCAGGACAATGCTCCGGGCTGCTGGGTTGTACTTGGCTAACCGCCTCGTACAGCTGCTTGAACGAAACTTGTTGGCCAGCTTCTGCCAGCGTCTGCTGTTTGGCGCTGATGTTCGCCAAGTCGTTGCGAATGCTTTGTTGAAACGCTTGCAACTTTGCGATGGATAATCCGCTTTTAGTGCCTAGTGGCTGCTGCAACTCAGCTTCAATGGTTTTAATTAGGCCCGCATTTTCATCATCGCCACGCAGCTCGATCAGCATTTGCGCAAATGAGACCCCCTCACGATATTGGTTCGCCAACGCAATTTCTTCGACATCCAACCTGCCTAATTCTTCAGTATTGGTTTTCCGTTGCTGCTCAGAACCAGCAAGAGATTGGCGTTTTTGGGCCAATGTGGTCGCCTTTGCGCCAATCAGATCGATGTGTCTGCCATCAATCTCTGGGCTGAAGTTACGCACAAACTCATTAAAGGAGTCCAGTCCAAACAGAGTGGAAATTAGCTCCGTTTGCTTGGCGGGCGTTTGGGCAGCGATTCGCGAGAAACTATCAATACGGTTCTTTTCTACAAAACAGAAGCGATACGCCGCTTCGTTGCCCTGCACCGTAACTTCCTGCCCTTGACTATCTGTTGCCCTAATTTTTGGTGCGGTAAATGTGTTGGTGTGGGCATTCTTGAGGTAGTCGTTTTGCTCGCGAAAGCGTTTGCTTTCGGCATCTGCAACACTACCCAATAAACCGTATTCCAATGCCTCACAAAAGCTCGACTTTCCACTGCCGTTGGGGCCATAAATCAGCACTAGTGAACTCGCCAAGTCGAAATCTTCTGGTTTGGCAAAACCCCGAAATGGTCCAACCTGAAGGCGTGCTAACTGGCGAACCGGATTGCCGATAGCTACAGTTTGTGCGGCTATCGGTTGGATGTCGGCACTGATGTTTTCCCAATTAGCTTGCGCCAACTCGGACAACTTCTTAACTCGATGCCCTTGAGCCGTGGTGAGTGGCAGCAAAACATTCCAATGCACCAGTACAAGGTTTGCCATTTTGCGCAAGTCTTGT
The DNA here is from genome assembly GCA_964349865.1 of uncultured Gallionella sp. Lineage (GTDB taxonomy): Bacteria > Pseudomonadota > Gammaproteobacteria > Burkholderiales > Gallionellaceae > Gallionella. The sequence goes on from CAYGIF010000156.1 coordinate 3,149, forward strand.
GAGCCTGCGTTAACCAGTGTTTTCAAAAAGCGGCGGTACTCAGATAAGATCATGGCTCAGCCTCTGAATGAACGGATTGGCTTTGAATTATTTCCCAAAGTAGCATAACGTTATTTATCATTTCACCCCCACCCCCAACCAAGCATCCGAAGTCAGCGGCCCCTTCAGCGTAGGCAGTGTCTCTTCCAATCAAAGGGGTCAGACTCGAAATATTTTTCAGAATCACGCCACCAGCTTCAGTTCCACTTTTTTTCCTGCCCGCGTCGCCAGCGTAATCAGCATGTCCAGGCTGAATTTCTCGAACTTGCCGCGGATCAGGTCGGACACGCGCGATTGGGAGATGCCGAGCACTTGGGCAGCTTCGGCTTGCGTCCATCCCATGTCGCGGATTTTGATGCGCAGCTCACCCATCAGTTGAGAGCGCATGGCGAGAATGGTGGCTTCTTCAGGCGAGAAACCAAGGTCGATAAACACGTTACCGCATGAATCGGTGACTTTGAATTTTTCTTTTTTCATTTTGCAATCTCCTTGAGTTGCTTGTAGCGGGCGCTTGCCAGCGCGATGTCTTCCTTGCGCGTCTGCTGCGTTTTCTTTTGAAAGGCATGCAGCACATAAACCGCATCGGCGAATTTCGCTACATAGATGACGCGCCATTCGCCCAAAACATGGACGCGAATCTCATAAGCGCCTAGACCCACATTCAGCATCGGCTTCCAGTCCGAAGGCATCAAGCCAAGCTGGACTTGCCAAAGCTCGTTCCCCGCCAGTCCTTTGGCTTCCTTGGGAAAGGCGGCCAGATCGTCTTCGCTGGAACCGATGAACTTGAGCGGTTTTATGCGGGCAATATATAAGTATTTATATTAAATGGCAAGGGGGATGAGTCCTGCCTTTGCATTTTTCAATGACCAGAACAACCGACTACGCCGCCCGGTATGAAGAATTGCTTTCTCCGCAGCGAGCAGCTAGCATCAGCAAAAGCAAAATAATTATGAAAACCGCCCCGATTACTGCATTCTTATGATTTCCTTCAACCAGGTACATAAACGCTACCCCGGTGGTTACGAGGCACTGAAGGGCATCTCGTTCGACATCGCCGAGGGCGAGATGGCGTTTCTCACCGGGCACTCCGGCGCGGGCAAGAGCACGCTGCTCAAACTCATCGCGGCAATCGAGCGCCCCAACTCCGGCAGCGTGCTGGTGAACAACCAGAACGTCGGTGCGCTCAAGGAGGGTGCATTGCCCTATCTGCGCCGCAACCTCGGCATCATCTTTCAGGATCACAAGCTGCTGTTCGACCGCAGCGTGTTCGACAACGTGCTGCTGCCGCTGCAAATCTGCGGATTCGACCATCGCGAAAGCGGCAAGCGGGTGCGCGCCGCGCTGGACAAGGTCGGCCTGCTCAAGCGCGAGAAATCCAATCCCATCGCACTGTCCGGCGGCGAGCAGCAGCGCCTGTGCATCGCGCGCGCCATCGTCAACCGTCCGGCCATCCTGCTGGCCGACGAGCCGACCGGCAACCTCGACGCGGCCTACGCGCAAGAGATCATGGCGATCTTCAGTGCCTTTCATCAGGTCGGTGCCACGTTGCTGATTTCCACCCATGACGAGAGCGTGCTGCAGGACAGCAGCGTGCGCAGGCTCACGCTGAAAGAGGG
>CAYGIF010000157.1:0-4769 GCA_964349865.1 uncultured Gallionella sp.
AGAAATTCGACACGCTGGTCAGCACTTCGCCCTTGCCCGGAATCGGGTCGGGCAGAATCACGTCGAACGCCGATAACCGATCGGTTTGCACGATCAGCAAATGATCGGCATCCACTTCATAGAGATCGCGCACCTTGCCACGGTGCAGAAACTTCAGGCTGGTCAAATTGGATTGAAATAATGCAGGCATCGGGGTTTCCTCGGTCGGTATGGGCACGGTGCGCGCCTACGATAAAACAGGCAGCGTGGTTGCGGCGATCTGTTCCGCCTGCTGCTTGCGGTATTCAGCTAGTTTCTGCGCCATTGCAGCATCGTTCAGCGCCAGCATCGCAACCGCAAACAGCCCTGCGTTTGCCGCGCCCGCCTCGCCGATCGCAAACGTCGCCACCGGTATGCCCTTGGGCATTTGCACGATGGACAGCAGCGAGTCCATTCCTTTGAGATACTTGGACGGAATCGGCACGCCCAGCACCGGCAGCGTGGTCTTTCCGGCAATTACGCCGGCCAGGTGCGCGGCGCCGCCGGCGCCGGCGATGAAACACTGCGCGCCCTGCGCGCTGACTTCCTTGATGTAATCGAACAACAGGTCGGGAGAGCGGTGCGCGGAAATCACCCGCGCATCAAATTCAATCCCGAAATCCTGCAACTGCCGCGCGGCCTGCTGCATGATCTCCCAGTCATTGGCGCTGCCCATTACGATGGAAATTAACGGCTTGCTCATTTTTTATGCCTCCTTGTGGTAGCGGACAATGCGTTCGACTTCATTCTTTGAGCCGAGGATCACCGGCACGCGTTGGTGCAGACCGGAAGGCTTGATGCCCATGATGCGCTCGTAACCGGTGGAAGCTACGCCGCCCGCCTGTTCCACGATGAAAGACATCGGGTTTGCTTCATACAGCAGGCGCAGCTTGCCGGCCTTGGTGGGATCCTTGTCATCCTTGGGGTACATGAACACGCCGCCGCGGATCAGGATGCGGTGCACCTCGGCCACCATCGACGCAATCCAGCGCATGTTGAAATTGATGCCGCGCGGCCCGGTCTTGCCCGCAATACATTCATCGACATAACGCTGCACGGGTTTTTCCCAGAAGCGCTCGTTGGATGCGTTGATCGCAAATTCCAGCGTGTCCGCCGGGATGGTCATGTCAGGGTGGGTCAGCATGAATTCGCCGATGTCGCTATCCAGCGTAAAGCCGTTCACGCCGTGCCCGCTGGTAATCACCAGCATGGTCGACGGGCCGTACAGCGCATAACCGGCGCAGGCCTGCGTGACGCCGGGTTGCAGGAAATCCTCGGCAGTCGGGTTCTCGATACCCTTGGGCGCACGCAGGATCGAAAAAATCGTGCCTACGGAAATGTTCACGTCGATGTTGGAAGAGCCGTCAAGCGGATCGAACACCAGCAAATATTTGCCCTTCGGATACCTGGCCGGAATAGGATAGACATCATCCATTTCTTCGGAAGCCATCGCCGCCAGATGGCCGGCCCATTCGTTGGATTTGATGAAGATTTCGTTGGTAATGACGTCCAACTTCTTCTGGGTTTCGCCCTGCACGTTTTCGCTGCCCGCGCTGCCCAGCACGCCGATCAGCGCGCCCTTGTTGACGTCATGCGCGATCTGCTTGCAGGCGATCACGATGTCGCTGATCAGGCCGGTGAAATCGCCTGTCGCGCCCGGAATTGTGCGCTGTTCCTCAATGATGAACTGGATCAAACTTTTGCTCATGCTTCTTCCTTTTTTAGATTTTCATTCTGTGTAATTTTACCGCTTTTCCGCATCGCTCTATACGGCTATTTGTCTAGGTAGGGTGCATGGAATGCACCCTACGCCCGCTATTTCGTCAACGAGATGAACAGTTGCGGCAACCGCTCCGGCAACTGCGCAACACGGTCGATGATGGTGTATTGCTTGCCGAAAATATCTGCGACATATTCATCGGCCTTGCGGTCAAGGTTGACGCAATAGGCATAAATACCCTGTCGGTCCAGCTCCGCCACCGCCTGCCGCGCGTCCTCGATCAGCATGCGCCCATCCTTGCTGTCCACGTCCGACGGCTCGCCGTCGGTCAGGATCAGCATCAGTTTTTTATCGGCCTGCTGCTTTTCCAGATAGTGCGCGGCATGGCGCATCGCCGCCCCCATGCGCGTCGAATAATTGGCTTCCGTCGCCGCCAGCCGCCCCTTCACCCGGTCGCCCCAGCTTTCGCCGTAGCCCTTGATATGCAGGTAGCGCACGTCGTGGCGGGTGTTGGAATGAAATCCGGCGATGGCGAACGGGTCGCCCAGCTTCTCGATTGCCCAGGCCAGCAGCGACACCGCTTCCCGGCTCAGCTCCAGAATGGTCTGGTCGCAGCCCGCCGCCTTTTCGTTGAGCGACTCCGACAAGTCCAGCAGCAGCAGCACCGCGATGTTGCGCCCGCTGGTCTTGTGGCTCATGTTGATGCGCGGGTCGGGCGTCGCGCCGCTCCTGTAGTCGATCAGCGAACGCAGCGCGACATCCAGATCCAGTTCGCTGCCCTCTTCCTGATAGCGGATGCGCACCTTGTCCTGCGGCTTGATCAGGTCGAGCATTTTCTTCAGGCGCTTGGCGAGCGCGCCATGTTTGGTCAGCAGCCTGTCGATATCCTCCGCGTTGCCGGGCGGGTGCAGCGCTTCATACACGCTCACCCAGTCCGGGCGGTAGCTCTGGTTGAGATAATCCCACTCGTGATAATGGCGCGGTGGCAGGCCTTTGATTTCCTCGCCCGGTTCGATTTTGCGCGGCGCGTCGAAGGCTTCCTCCTCGTCGCCCTCCTCGATGAATTTCCACATCTGGCGATTGTCGTCGCGGTAGCTCACCACCGTGTCCTTGAAGTGGGTTTTCGCAAGCTGGTCGCTCTGGCGGCGCGTTTTCGCGACGAAGGAAACCGCCAGATCGGCCATCTCCGGCGTGCTGGATAAACTGCCAGCCATCTGACCAGGCTGTCCAAAAACGACAGCCAAGTCATTGGTTATCATATCGCTGTGTTGCAGCAGGGCATGGAAGCGCTGCGCAAACTCGATGACATGCGGATTTTTGTAAGGGTGCCGCGGGTCGAGTATCGCGCGCGACAGCATCGCCAGGCGATGGCGTACACCGGATTCCAGCTCGGGGTCGCAAGCATCTTCGGCAGGGACGGGATGCAGCGCCATGAAGATACGGCGCAAGCCGGGATACTCGCGCATCGCCAGATATTCCATGCGGCTGTCTTCCAGGAATTCCGCCGCCATGCGCTGGAACGGGCTGAAGTTGTCGGCGAATATGGGGGTTGTCCAGCGGCGGTGTGCGGCAATATGTGCCAGCACGGCGCGGTAGCGGTCTATGCCCAAGACTCGCTGCCGCTCGCCTCCCTCACCCCCAGCCCCTCTCCCGGAGGGCGAGGGGAGAACAATATCGTCATACGCATCCGGCAGGCGGATGCCGAGTTTGTCGTAATACGGAACAGGCTGGCGCAATATGTCGAATGCGGTGGAATAGGGAATCAACGGCTGCTCGTCATGCCACAGCCCACGCAAATACATGTCCAGCTTGCGCTCGTTGCCCACCAGCAGCGTGCCGTGCCGCTCGCGCTGCAACACCGCGCGGCTGTCCGCCGATTGCAGGCTGAAGTAATCGATCTGCCGATCCGGGTGATCCTTGTAATAGCGCACGCCGTAATCCACCCAGTTTTTCAGCCCCTCCAGGGAAAGCTGGCCGAGCAGCAGCGGGATTTGTTTGAAAAGGGACGGCAGCCCCGGGCTGGAAAAAGTCTGCTGGGTGCCGTGGATCGAGCCGGTGGTGCGCTCCATAAAATCCAGCGCGATATCCAGATAAGCACGCAACTGTTCCGGTGATTGCAGGCGCCGCGCGGTGGCCGGCAACGATTGCAGAAAGGGTGTGATCGAGTTGCCGTTGGGCGACTTCCACATCCTGCGGATGCATTCCATCACGGCGGGCAGCGCATCTTCGCCCAGCGTTTTCGCCACTGCCGGCCATTTCTCCAGAAAGATCAGGATCGGCTCCGCGCCGCGCCCCATCTTGCCGAGGAAGCGCGCGTTTTCGATATAGGCATCCACTCCCTGCTTGGAAAGCGTTGCCAGCGCCTCGCGCATGCACTCGGCAAACACCGGCTCAACGCGCGGGAAGCCGCAGTCAAGCTGCTTCCAGTAGGCTTCCAGTTCGGCGGGGATGGTTGCGGTTTCCATGATCTTTTTCAACAGGCTGTGTGCAAAAAATGTGGGTTACGATCTGCGTAGATGCGAATTCATTCGCACAATTGTTGTTGCCCGAACAGTGTAGTGCGGATAAATCCGCACCTACGCGAACACCGCATCGATCGCGTGATCCAGCGTATCGCGGATGTCCGCATCGTCGGTGATCGGGCGCACCAGCGCCATGCGGCATGCGGCGCGCGGCGCTACGCCGCCTTTGATCAAGGTGGCCGCATATACCAGCAAGCGCGTGGAAATTCCCTCATCCAGCCCATGCCCTTTCAGGTTGCGCGCCGCTTGGCCGATCTTCACCAGGCTGGCCGACATCTCCTTATCCATGCCGGCTTCCTTGCAAAGAATCTCCGCCTCAAGATCGGCTGTCGGGTAGTCGAAATCGAAAGCGGTAAAACGCTGCTTGGTGGATTGTTTCAAATCTTTCAGCAGGCTCTGGTAGCCGGGATTGTAGGAGATCACCATCTGAAAATCCGGGTGCGCCTCGAGCAGTTCGCCCTTCTTGTCCAGCGGCAGGGTGCGGCGGTGGTCGGTCAGCGGGTGGATCA
>CAYGIF010000158.1:0-4755 GCA_964349865.1 uncultured Gallionella sp.
CCTCCTCCACCAGCGCGGCTTCGGCGGCATTCGCCTGCGGCAGGATGAAGGCGCGCCCGCTGTTGGCGGCGCGGTAAGTCATCGCCAGCGCGCCGCGTATCGGGCGCAGTTCGCCGGTCAGTGCGAGTTCTCCGGCGTATTCGTATTCGGCGAGTTTATCGGAGGGAATCTGCCCGGTCGCGGCGAGGATGCCGAGCGCGATGGGAAGGTCGAAGCGCCCGCTTTCCTTGGGCAGGTCGGCTGGGGCGAGGTTGACGGTGATGCGTCTTGCGGGAAAATCGAACCGGCAGTTCTGCAACGCGGCGCGCACCCGATCCTTGCTTTCCTTGACTTCGGTTTCCGGCAAACCGACGATGGTGAAATTCGGCAGGCCGTTGGCGAGATGCACTTCGACGGTGACCAGCGCCGCCTCCATGCCGGAAAGCGCGCGGCTGTATAAAACAGCCAGGCTCATAAAGACACCTCTGAATTTTCAGAGGCGCCCATAAATTACTTCGCGGCCGTATTGCGTTGCGCCTCCAGTTCGGCGACGCGCGCCTCCAGCGCGGTGAGCTGCTGGCGCGCGCGCGCCAGCACTTCTGCCTGGACGTCGAATTCTTCGCGCGTTACCAGATCGAGTTTGGCGAAGCCTTGCATGAGCAGCGCGCGGATATTTTTCTCTATGTCCTTGGCGGGGCTGTTTTTCAACAGTTCGCTCAGTTTGGCGGACAGGTCATCGAAAATTTTTGCGTTCGGCATGGCGACACTCCTGATGATTGGCGATGCCGGCCAGTGTAGCAAAATTCACTCAGCCCGGATGTTGTATTCAAATGGTGCGCAGGGGCATCAGCGCGCCTGCAATTGGTGCGCAGATTTTTTGCAGCACCCCAGATGATTATCTAATCCCTTGTTTAATAATAGCAAACATTTATGGCACGCATCATGCTGAAGTAATTGTGCGGATATGGATACCCCGTTCAACTCAAGAAAGGAATCATGATGAAAGCGAATGAAGTGAGATTCAGCGAAGCCAAAACCAGCAAGATTAAAAACAAACTGTTGAGCTCTCTGATGTTGGCTGCTCTGGCTGTGCCGGGTGTGGCAATGGCGGCAGAGGCGGAAACTACCAAGCATAAAGAAGGTGAACGCATCATCCCCGCATCCGCACATGCTGTTACCGCAAACGTGGGATTCACCACAGACTACATCTTCCGTGGCATCTCGCAAACCTCCACCAACCCGGCGGTGCAAGGCGGCATCGACTACTCCCATTCCAGCGGCCTGTATGCAGGAGTATGGGGTTCCAATGTGAGCTGGATCGCCGACAGCGGTGCGGTGGCGACCGGCAGCGTCACCATGGAACTGGACACCTACTTCGGCTTCAAGAACAGCTTTGCCGATGATTTCAGCTATGACATCGGCTTCGTTCGCTATAACTATCTGGGCAGCTATACCGCTGCCGCCGGTTTCGCCAAAGCGGATACCGACGAAATCTACGGCGCGATCGGCTACAAGTGGATCACCGCCAAGTATTCCTACGGCCTGGGCCAGTTCCTGACGGTTCCGGGGGCGGCGGGCACCAACTACCTTGAAATCAACGCCAGCGTTCCCGTTGCCGATACCGGCATCACCTTCGGCGCGCACGTGGGCAAGCAGACATACAAGGGTGCTGCGGCAGCGGCTTTCGCCAACACGCCCACTTACACCGACTACAAGCTGGGCGTATCCAGGGACTTTGGCGGTTATGTGGTGGGACTGGCTTACAGCGACACCAACGCCAGCCCGTTCTATACCTATCCTGCATTTGGCGGAGACTGGGGTAAGGGCACCGCTGTGTTGTCCGTGACCCACGCATTTTAAATACAAGCCGGGTGCGATTGTGCGCTCCCATATTTGAATAGGAGATTGTCATGAAAATGGTCGTCGCTATCATCAAGCCGTTCAAACTCGACGAGGTGCGTGAAGCCCTTTCCGCGATCGGCGTGCAAGGCATCACCGTCACCGAAGTCAAAGGCTTCGGCCGGCAGAAGGGACACACCGAGCTGTATCGCGGCGCGGAATATGTGGTGGACTTCCTGCCAAAAATAAAGCTGGAAGCCGCTGTGCCAGCCAACATGCTGGATCAGGTGGTGGAAGCCATCGAAAAATCTGCGCGCACCGGCAAGATCGGCGACGGCAAGATTTTCGTCTCCGAACTCGAACAGGTGATCCGCATCCGTACCGGCGAGGCCGGCACCGAAGCCCTGTAAACCGGAAACCTCGTAAACCAAAAGCATTGTCAGGAGAGCATCATGAAGAAAAGACGGTTCGCATTTTTTACTTTGATTGCGGCGCTATGCTGCCTGTCCACAGCGGCGTTGGCCGAACAGGTTGCCGGCACAGTTGCGGCAGTAGCTGCGGCACCGGTGCCCAACAAGGGCGACACCGCCTGGATGCTGGTTGCCACGGCGCTGGTGATCATGATGACCCTGCCCGGTCTGGCGTTGTTTTACGGCGGTCTGGTGCGCGTCAAGAACATGCTGTCGGTGCTGGCGCAAGTGTTCGCGATCTTCTGCCTGATCTCCATTCTGTGGGTGGTGTATGGCTACAGCCTGGCGTTCACGGCAGGCGGCGGCATGAATGACTTCATCGGTGGATTCTCCAAGGCGTTTCTCGCCGGTGTGAATACCGAATCGGTTGTGGAAACCTTCAGCAAGGGCGTGGTGATCCCCGAGATGCTGTTCATGGTGTTCCAACTGACCTTCGCGGCGATCACGGTCGCGCTGACCGTGGGCGGCTTCGCCGAGCGCATCAAGTTTTCAGCGCTGCTGGTGTTCGCCGCGCTGTGGTTCACCTTCTCCTACCTGCCGATGGCGCATATGGTGTGGTTTTGGGGCGGCCCTTCGGCTCACAGTGATCCGTCCGGCTTCATTTTCGGCAAGGGCGCACTGGACTTCGCGGGCGGCACGGTCGTGCATATCAATGCGGCGATGGGCGCATTGATGGGTGCCATCGTGCTGGGCAAGCGCATCGGCTACGGCAAGGAAGCCATGGCGCCGCACAGCCTGACCATGACCATGATCGGCGCCTCGCTGCTGTGGGTGGGCTGGTTCGGCTTCAACGCCGGTTCCAACCTCGAAGCCAGCGGCACGGCGGTGCTGGCGATGGTGAATACCGTGGTCGCGACGGCTGCCGCCGCGTTCTCGTGGATGCTCGCGGAATGGCTGCTGAAGGGCAAACCGAGCATGCTGGGTCTGGCTTCCGGCGCGGTCGCCGGTCTGGTCGCCGTCACGCCGGCATGCGGTTTCATCGGCCCGATGGGCGCGATAGTGCTGGGCTTGCTGGCGGGTGTGGTGTGTTTCTGGGGCGTCACCGGGCTGAAGAAACTGCTCGGCATCGACGACTCGCTGGACGTGTTCGGCATCCACGGAGTGGGCGGCATCCTGGGCGCTTTGGGCACCGGCGTACTGGCGGCTCCCAGCCTCGGCGGCACCGGCGTGTATGACTACGCTGCGGGCAAAGTGGCGGAATACTCCATCATCGGCCAAGTGACCAGCCAGGCGTGGGGCGTGGGCGTGACGATCCTGTGGTCGGGCATCGTCAGCTTCGTGCTGTTCAAGCTGATCGATAGGGTGATGGGTCTGCGTGTGGCGGAAGAGTCGGAACGCGAAGGACTGGATACCACCTCACACGGTGAACGCGCTTACAGCCTGTAGGGGCGAAATTTATTGCGCCCTTATTCTGATGCATGAATAGATCAGGGCGTGATGAATCACGCCCCTACTGAGGATCGCATGACGACCACGAAAAAAACAAGGTTGGTGGTAATCGGCAACGGCATGGCCGGAATACGCACGCTGGAAGAATTGCTCAAGCTCGCCCCGGATTTATACGACATCACCGTGTTCGGCGCCGAGCCGCACGGCAATTACAACCGCATCCTGCTGTCGCCGGTGCTCGCCGGTGAAATGACGATCAAGGACATCATGCTCAACGATGTCGATTGGTACGCGCAAAACGGCATCGCCTTGCATCTGAACAAGAAGGTGACGCGGATCGACCGCGTGCGGCGCAAGGTGATCGCCGATGATGGCACCGAAGCCGACTACGACCGCCTGTTGCTCGCCACCGGTTCCAATCCGTTCATTCTGCCGGTGCCGGGCAAGGATTTGCCCGGCGTGATTTCCTACCGCGACATCAAGGACACCGACGAAATGATAGACGCTGCGTCGCGTTACCGCCATGCGGTGGTGATCGGCGGCGGGCTGCTCGGGCTGGAAGCGGCCAATGGCCTCAAGTTGCGCGGCATGGACGTGACCGTGGTACACCTGATGCCGTGGCTGATGGAGCGCCAGCTCGACCGCACCGCCGCCAACCTGTTGCAAAAATCGCTGGAAGCCAAAGGGCTCAAGTTCCTGCTGGAAAAACAGACCTCAGAGCTGATTGCCGGAGAGTCAGGGCGTGTCTGCGCGATCAAATTCAAAAATGGTGAAACGATACCCGCCGATCTGGTGGTGATGGCGGTCGGCATCCGTCCCAACACCGAACTGGCCGAAGCGGCCGGCTTGCATTGCGAACGCGGCGTGGCGGTGAACGACACCATGCAGACTTACGACCCGCGCATCTACGCGGTGGGTGAATGCGTGTCGCATCGCGGCATCGCCTACGGGCTGGTGGCGCCGTTGTTCGAGCAAGCGAAGGTATGCGCCAATCATCTGGCGCAGCTCGGCATCAGCCGCTACACCGGCTCGGTGACATCGACCAAGCTCAAAGTCACCGGCATCGACCTGTTTTCCG
>CAYGIF010000159.1:0-4724 GCA_964349865.1 uncultured Gallionella sp.
ATGACGAGAGCGTGCTGCAGGACAGCAGCGTGCGCAGGCTCACGCTGAAAGAGGGTGCGCTGCAATGACGCGCGCCTTCGCCCAACACCTCGGCGTGCTGCGCGCCGTGCTGCGCCGCATGTTCGCCTCGAAACTGGCGGGATTCCTCAACATCCTGGTCATCGGCATCGCGCTCAGCCTGCCGGCCGGCATGTACCTGCTGCTGCAAAATGCGCAGGGGCTGGTCGCGCAATTCTCCGGCACGCCGCAGATCAGCCTGTTCCTGGAGGTGGATGCGAAGGCGGAGGATATTGACCGGCTGCACAAACAGCTTGCGCAGCACCCGGCCGTCGCCGGCGTCGAGTTGGTTTCGCGCACGCAGGCGCTGGAACAACTCAAGCAAGGCACCGGGCTGTCCGACCTGATCGGCGGGCTGCAACAGAATCCGTTACCGGACGCCTTCGTCGTCCACCCCAAGCCGGGCGCTGCACAATCGCTCGATGCGTTGCGCGGCGAACTGGCGAAACTGCCCAGGGTCGGTGAGGCGCAACTCGATTCGGCCTGGGCCTACAAGCTCGAAGCACTGCTCAAATTCGGGCGGGTAGGAGTGCTGATCCTCGCCAGCCTGCTCAGCCTCGCGCTGATCGCCGTCACCTTCAACACCATCCGCCTGCAAATTCTCACCCAGCGCGACGAGATCGAAGTCGCCAAACTGATTGGCGCGACCGACGGCTTCATCCGCCGCCCGTTCCTGTATTTCGGCGCGGCGCAAGGCCTGCTCGGCGGCGTCATGGCCTGGCTGATTGTCACCGCCAGCCTGCTGCTGCTCAACGGGCAACTCGGCGCGCTGGCGCAGCTCTATGCCAGCCAGTTCGTCTTGAGCGCGCTGTCGCCCGGCGATAGCCTGTCGCTGCTGCTGTTCTCGGTCTATCTCGGCTGGCTCGGGGCATGGCTGTCGGTGGCGCGGCACCTGTCGCAGATCGAGCCGCGCTGAATGCCGCAGGGTGCGCTGTGTACCATTCAAATGGATCAGATCGGGAAAGTCGATTGATACTAACCTATTGGATTCGGAGTATATTGCCCGCTGAGTTGGCGGCATCATCATTTTCTTACGCCGATGCCGGAGCCAACCAGGCTGCGTGGTGAGCAGGTAACGCTTTGGGCTTTGTGCGCCGGAACGTCTTTCTTGCCCGCAAAATATCCGCATCATTTCTCAGGAGGAGCAATCATGCCGCTTCTATTCTCAAAAACCACTTTAGGCCAACTCACGCTGCAGAACCGCCTGGTCATGTCGCCGATGACGCGCAACCGCGCCATCGGCAATATCCCGAACGAGCTGATGGCAGAGTATTACGCGCAGCGGGCGACCGCAGGCCTGATCATCACCGAAGGCACGTCGCCGTCCCCCAATGGGCTGGGTTACGCGCGCATACCCGGAATATTTTCTGCGGCGCAGGTCGCGGGGTGGCAGCGCGTTACCGATGCGGTTCACGCGCAGGGTGCGAAGATGTTCATGCAACTCATGCACACCGGGCGCATCGGCCATGCGCTCAATCTGCCTGCGGGCGCGCGCGTGTTGGCGCCATCGGCGGTGGCGGCCGCCGGCGAGATATATACCGATGCCGAAGGGATGAAACCGAACGCCGTGCCGCAGGAAATGACCGGGGCGGACATCAAGGCCGCCATCGGGGAATTCGTGCAGGCCGCGCAGAATGCCGTGGCGGCGGGGTGCGATGGCGTCGAACTGCATGCGGCGAACGGTTATCTGCTCGAGCAGTTCATCCGCCCGAACTCGAATCAACGCACGGACCGCTACGGCGGCTCGATCGAGAACCGCGCGCGCTTCGTGCTCGAGGTCGCCGAGGCGGCAATCGTCGCCATCGGCAAGGACAAGGTCGGCATACGCCTGTCGCCGTTCGGCGTGTTCAACGACATGCCGCTGTACGATGCGATGGAAGCGGATTACACCTGGCTGGCGCAACAGCTCGATATGCGCGGGCTGGCCTACATCCATCTGGTCGACCATTCGGCGATGGGCGCTCCGCCGGTGCCCGATTCGATCAAGGCGACGTTCCGCAGTGTGTTCAAGGGCATGCTGATCCTCTCCGGCGGTTACGACGCCGCGCGCGCCGAGAGCGATCTGGCGGCGGGCAAATGCGATCTGGTCGCCGTGGGGCGGCCGTTCCTCGCCAACCCGGACCTGGTCGCGCGGTGGAAAGCCGGCGCGGCGCTGAATGCGCCCGATTTCAATACGTTCTATACGCCCGGGACGAAGGGATATACCGATTACCCGGCGTTGAGTTGATGGCTTGAAGGATGGGTGCGGCAATGCTCATCCTGCCGCGTTGGATTTCTTCAGGTAATTTTCAATAGGCCACCGTGAAGCTGACGCGCTCGTAATCGATCCCGCGTTCCACGCTGAAACCCATTTTCACATTCTCTTTCTCGCCGTTCTGATGCAGGACTTCCACCACGCGATCTGGCCGGAACCAGTCGCGCGGGATGACCATGCTGGCGGGAATATTGATCGCCGCAACGGCGGGCAACAGGAATGCCGGGACATATTTTTCCGGCACGGTCAGGTTCACGCCGGTGGCCCGGATGCTGATCGCCTCGGCAGATCCCGGCAGGTAGCGCACGCCGATTTGCAATTGTCCGGTACGCGTTACGTTCGCCCATGCCGTGGCTCCCAGCATGAAGGTTTCCGCGTTGCCGGGGCGTAATGCAACCAGTTGGTTATAGCTTAACCGTCCGCCGAACGTGTCCTCGCGCGTCAGGCGTGCTCCAGATACGCTTTCGTTTTCGAATTTCCAGGTCTCCAGCGGGAAGCCCATTTCCAGCAGCTCCTTGTTATGCGCGTCCTGCAGCACCCGGCCGAAGGCCTCGATTTGCTTGCGCGCCGTGCTGCCCAGGGTGTTGTCGCGCCCGGGTTGCCTGAATGGTTTGCCGGACAGGTGCGCGTAAATGCCTTCCGGTTTGTAGCAAAGTTGCGTGTGTTGCGCGACCGGTTGCCGTTCGCTGGCGCGCGGGCCATGAGTTTCGCACCAGCATTGATGCAAAAAGGTGAGTAATTCGATGCAATCATTGCTGTTGCAGTGCTCGCACAGGTTGACCTGCCGCGGGGTCTGGCCTTGCTGCAGCAGGATGGTCTTGACGCGCAGCAATTTGCTCAATGGCACCATCGCCAGGTAGCGCATGGTGCCGCTGTGGGCAATTTGCCCGATCGGCTGCAATCCGAGCGTGCTGGACAGGTCTGTCGCGAGCGGCTGGGCATCCCCCTTGCTGGCGGTATAGCTGCGCTCCACCGTCACCGTGCCGCTCCACTGCGTCAGCCAGTTGCCCAGCAGCTGCAGTTGCGAGCGGGTAAGCTCCGCGGGGTGCGCATAGCATGCCAGCAGGGTTATTACATAGATGCTGCGGCAACTGCTGCGCGGATATTTCTGGTTCAGCGGATCGTCCACCTCGCCCGCCTGGAAATTCTGTTCCTCGGCGAAGGCATATAGCTCATGCAGTTGATTCCAGAGTTTGGCATCAAATTCGTAACCGGTGCGCAGGTGCTCGAATATCTCCAGCCCGCTGTACAGCAGGCAGCGCTGGCACAGCAACGCGCCGTGTTTTGCGAGTTGTTTGTCGCCGGCTATATAGCCCTGCAGGCAGCGCTGATAGCCCAGCACCATCGCCTGCCAGAGCTGCACGATGGCAATGAAGACCATCAGCTCGCTTTCGTTCAGCGGCAAGGGTTTGGCGATGAGTTTTTTGGCGTAATCGTCCTGCACATAGCCGACGGTTTCGCGCAGCAACTCCAGCGTGTTCAGCCGTTCCAGGCCGCGCATCGGATAGCGGTTGAGTTCGTTGATCTGGTTGAACAGCAGGCTGTGCGCCAGTTGCAAATTGGTCAGTTGCAATTGCCCAAGCCATTTTGTACAACCCGCCGCGTCCTTGAAAAGCGGGTTGGCGCGGTCGTCAGTCGGTTCGAGCGGAAGTGTCAGCATGGTCGTTTTTGGTTAGGCCGATACTTTCCATGAGGCGCGCTTTGCAGTCAAGTAGGGGCGCGATATAACCAGCCACTTACTCATCGTTTTTTTTGATAGGTTATAACCAACCACTTGGTTGTCGTTCTTTGACAGCCTTGTGGAATGGCTATGCAATGCTATCACGCCCTTACAACAACACACGCTCTATTCCGCCATGGTTGGCGTTATGGACATAATCCTCCAGCCAAGTCGGGCCGAGCAGGTGGCGGGCCATTTCGATGACGATATAGTCCGA
This sequence comes from uncultured Gallionella sp., assembly GCA_964349865.1. GTDB lineage: Bacteria > Pseudomonadota > Gammaproteobacteria > Burkholderiales > Gallionellaceae > Gallionella. Next base: position 4,249 of record CAYGIF010000159.1, read on the forward strand.
CGTGGTGCCGCAGTCGTCGTTGTAGCGCGACAGCCCCTGATGGCAGGCCGGGCAGGAGGTGAGGATTTTGATTTCGCCGGCAAAGCCGTCTGCGCGCAAAGCGTCGGCGCCCTTGCGCATTTCTTCTTCCTTGCGGAAGCGCACCTGTGTCGCGATCTGCGGCAGCGACACGCCGAAGCTGCCGGCTTCGCCGCAGCAGCGGTCGTTGAGCGGTATATCGACCCCCAGCAGTTCGCTGGCCACCTTGAGCGGCTGGTAGGTCTTCATCGGCGAGTGGCAAGGGTCGTGGAACATGTAGCGCGCTCCGGTGGGCGTTTCCAGCTTCACTCCCTTTTCGAGCAGGTATTCGTGGATGTCGAGCAGGCGGCAGCCGGGGAAGATTTTCTCGAACTGGTATTTCAGCAATTGATCCATGCAGGTGCCGCACGACACGATCACCGTCTTGATGTCGAGGTAATTCAGCGTGTTCGCCACGC